>CAYLZO010000152.1:11357-13041 GCA_964387775.1 uncultured Anaerolineaceae bacterium | reverse complement strand
TACAATAGCAAAACGAAAAATGCAAGTGGGAGAGACTATGACAAAACAGCACGAAAAAAAGCTGCTGGACCGCGTCCGGGATGCCATACGGGCCAAACATTACTCCATCCGCACCGAGCAGGCCTACGTCAACTGGATCAAGCGTTACATCTTTTTTCATAACAAGCGGCACCCGCTAGAGATGGGCGCGACCGAGATCGAAGAATACCTTACCCACCTGGCTGTGGATCAGAACGTTGCTGCCTCCACCCAGAATCAGGCCCTCAGCGCTCTCCTGTTCCTCTACCAAAACGTGCTCAAGAAGGACTTGGAACGCCCCCTCGACGCCGTTCGGGCCAAAAAGCCCAAGCGCCTGCCCACCGTCCTGACCAGGGAAGAAGCTCAACAGGTTCTCACTGCGATGTCGGGCACACATCAACTGATCGCCAAGCTGCTCTATGGCTCCGGCCTGCGCTTGGTCGAATGCTTACGACTGCGTGTCAAGGATATCGACTTCAAAAAACACCAGATTATTGTGCGCGATGGCAAAGGGGCCAAGGATCGCGTCACCGTCCTGCCCGATAGCGTGGTCGAGCCGCTGCGCAAGCACCTCCGCCGCGTCAAAATGATCCACCGGCGGGATCTGAGCGATGGCTACGGTGCCGTCTACCTCCCCAACGCCCTCGAACGAAAATATCCCAACGCCAATCAGGAGTGGATATGGCAGTACGTCTTCCCTTCCTCCAACCTGTCCAAAGATCCGCGCTCCGGCGTCGAGCGCCGCCATCACCTCCACGAGAGCACGGTGCAAAGGGCGGTCAGGAAGGCAGCCAAGTTGACACGCATCGAAAAACACGTCACCCCTCACGTCTTCCGCCACAGCTTTGCCACCCACCTGCTGGAGCAGGGCTATGACATCCGCACCGTCCAGGAACTCCTCGGCCACAAAGACGTGAAGACAACGATGATTTATACCCACGTCCTCAATAAAGGCCCCCTCGCCGTCCGTAGCCCCCTGGACCCCTGACCGGATCTCTGATACCCGCTCCATGCCATCCGTCCCCCCCCCCTCACTCAAACACCACCACCTCCTTCCCGTGCAGCTTGTCCAGCACCCGGCTGGCGATCAGCTCCAGGTGGCTGTTGACCGCCACGAAATTCAGGTCGTCGGTGGGCACCGTCAGCACCGGGCAGAGCGTAAAGCCCTCCACCCAGGCGTCGTACAGCTCGTTGAGCTGCGTCAGGTACTCGACGGCGATCTCCTGCTCATAGTCGCGGCCCCGGCGGCGGATGCGGTCTTGCAACACCGGCACCGACGCCTGGAGATAGATCACCAGGTCGGGCGGCGGCAAAATGGTAATGACCGTCTGGTACAGGTCCCAATAGCTCTGCCAGTCGCGCGCGTCCATGTTGCCCTGCAGGTAGAGGTTGCGGGCGAAAATCTCGGCGTCCTCGTAGACGCTGCGGTCCTGGACCACGGTGCCCGGCCGGTCGACGATCTGGCGGTGGTGGCCCAGCCGCCGCGACAGGAAATAGATCTGGGAGTGAAAGGCCCAGGTGTGCATGTCCTTGTAGAAATCGGCCAGGTAGGGGTTGTCGTCCACGGCCTCAAAGAACGGCTCCCAGCAGAGGTACTCGCTCAACAGCTCGGTCAGCGTCGACTTGCCGACGCCCACGTTGCCCGCCACGGCGATAAACTTTTTCA
>CAYLZO010000152.1:0-11257 GCA_964387775.1 uncultured Anaerolineaceae bacterium | reverse complement strand
GCCGGACTCGGCCGGCCGGCGGCGGTGAAGGTCAGCTCGGTGCCCAGGTAGAGCGTGCCGCCCCAGCCGGCCTTGACCCCCACCTCCTTGTCCTCACGGACCATCTGCACCTCGACCTGGTCGGCCCCCGCTTGCCGGGCCAGGTCGGCCAGCCAGCCCTCCATCGTCCGCCGGGCAAAGGCCACGGCCGCTTCCCGGTCGTGGAAATCGCGCACGCCCTCCGGCAGGTGGACGCGCAGCGCGCCGCCCTCCTCCAGCGGGGTGATGAGCACCCGCTGGCGCTGGACCACGCCGCCGGCCACGGCCCCCACGGCGTTGGCCACCTCGGCGTGGGGCGGGATGACCAGCCGGGTGTGCAACTGCTTCGCGACGCGGGGCAGATAGGCCTCCACCGGCGCGCCGATGGCCACCAGCGGGTGGCGCAGCGTCAGCGTGCAATCGAGCGCGGACTCGTCTGCGGGTTGGAGCGCGCGGGCCAGCAGCAGGGCCGCCGTCGGCTCCTCGTCCCAGGCGGGCGTGTGCGCGCCGCCGCTCGGGCGGACCTCGTCAGCGATAGCCTTCGTCACCAGCGCCGTCGCCGCCCGGTCGGAGACGCCTTGCACGACGGCGCGACAGAGGTCGTCGGCCTGGCGGCGGGCCTGGGCGGCCAGGATCTCGGCGCCCAGCCGGGCGGCCCCGGCGTGCCACAAGTCGAGTTGGCCCAGGGCGTGGAGCGCGTCGGTGGGCGTGAACCCGGCGCGCAGCACCAGTCGCTCGGCCACCAGGTGCTCGACGCGGCGCAGGACCAGCGCCCCGTAGCGCGCCTCACGCACCAGCGCCGAAAGCGAGACCGGGCCGCTCGCGACCATATCCCAGATGGCCTGCTCCTCGTCGTCCAGGGGGCGCGCCGGCTTGCGGCGGGGCAGCAGAAACTCGGCGGCCACCTCAAAGCGGGGCGGCACGGCGGCCTGGCTCTCCAGGTCGGCCAGCACCGACGGGTGCTGCGCGACCAGCAGGCTCAGGGGCGCGACCCGCCGCGGGCCGATTTCCAGCCTTCGGTCATCTGTAACGCGCACGTGGCTGTCGCCGCCCAGGCCCACGGTGTGCACGTCTACCGCCTCGACCATCGTCCGCCAGCGGCCCACCTGGGCGCCCTCGGGGTTGAGCCGGGGGCGGCCCTCGCGCAGGGCGGCGATGTCGGTCGTCGTGCCGCCCACGTCGATGGCCCACACCGCAGGGGCGGTACTCCGCAGCGTGTCATTCTCAAACTCGGTCCCGGCTTGAGCCGCCAGGTGCCAGGCGCCCACGGCGCTGGCCGCCGGCCCCGACAGGATCGTCTCGATGGGCCGCCGCAGCGCCCATTCGGCCCGCACCAGCGAGCCGTCGCCCTTGACGACCATCAGCGGCACGCCCAGGCCCCGCGCCGCCAGCGTATCGCGCAGCGTGCCGATGAGCTCGCGCAGCAAGGGCACCAGCCGGGCGTTGAGGGCCACCGTCGTCGCCCGCCGCACCGAGTTGAGGCGCGTCGTCAGCTCGTGGCCGCAGGTGACGGGTAAGTTCGTGAGTTCTTCGATCATCTCCCGGGCGCGGATCTCGTGGGCCGGGTTGCGCACGCCGAAATAGCCCGACACCCCAAAGGCCTCGACCCGGCCCAGACGGGCCAGCACCGCCCGGCGCAGGGCCGCCTCGTCGAGGGGCGCCACCTCGTCGCCGTGGATGTCGTGCCCGCCGGCCAGATAGACCACGTCGTCCGTGACCAGCTCGTCCTCAAAGCTGTACTGGCGGATCAGGGCCGGGTCGTAGCCGATGAGGATCAGGCACACCCGGCTGCCCTGGCCCTCGACGATGGCGTTGGTTGCCAGCGTGGTAGACAGGGCCACCAGGTCTACGTCGCCCGGCGCGGGCGCTTCCGGCCGGGCAAAGGCGGCGTCGATGGCCCCGCCGATGCCGATAGAGAGGTCGCGGCGCGTCGTCAGCGCCTTGGCCGCGCACAGCACCCGCCCGCTGTCGTAATCCACCAGGGCGGCGTCGGTATACGTCCCGCCCGTATCAATCCCCAACGCAATCGTCATCCACCCACTCCCCCAATCCCCCCCCCTCCCCCTGCCCCTCCCCCAAGGGAGGGGAATAAGCTCCCTCTCCCTCGGGGGAGAGGGTTGGGGTGAGGGGGACAGTTACGCTGTCAGTGACCTATCTCGTCCAATCACCCCCGCCGCCGCCAGCACGTATCCTGCAAGGCGCAATACTTGCACACCGACCCCACGTGCCCCGACTCGTAGTCCGGCCCCAGGCCGATGAGGGCCGAGACCGACTTGTGGGGCTCTAGCACGCAGTGGCTGTTGAGCCGCACGCCGATCTCGTCCAGGGGCAGCAGGGCACAGAGCTCCCGCTGGCCCCGCAGCGGCCAGCCGACCAGCGAACCGGGACTGAGCGAGGGGCTGACGCCCCAGCCCCGCTCGGCGGCGGCCTCCTCGGCCAGGCAGCGCATGGCTTCGCCGACGGCGCCCAGGGCCACCACGCCGGCGCTGTCGAGCAGGTAGGCGCCCAGCGCCTCGCGGCCGGCTTGCAGTTCGTGGACCCGCTGCTCCAGGGCCGGGCCGATGGTGGCGACGCTGACCAGGGCCCGCCGGCGGGGCCGAGGCGCAGGCTCGTCTCGCCGCCGGGGGCCGCGAGGGTGACGCGCTCGCCGTCCACGGCCTGGACGTCGAACCAGTCGTAGAGGGCTGCCGGCTGCCACGAGGTCGCGCCCAGGGCGATGGCCGCCTCGGCGTCGCGGACCATCTCGGGCCGGGGCGGTCGGCGGCCCCGGGTGGTCAGAATCTCTTCTGTGCTGATGGCTATAGGGCCTAACCCAAGAAATCCTGACACATTGCACAAGGATTCTGTGGACAGCATTTTGCCCTCTTGGTTCCGGCTCTGACCGGGTTAGGGCCTAACCAACGAAATCCTGGTACATTGAGCAAGGATTTTGGGGCGGCATTGGCCCTTTTTGGTTCCGGCTCTGACCGGGTTAGGTATGTCACGTAGGATCGGCAAGGGGAACTCCGCTGCTAAAAAGCAAGGTCACTATCCATTGGTAGAGAGACTGTCCTTGATAAAAGCCGCAATACGCGCTACAAACTGCTTGGCCTCTGCAACTCGTGCTTCAGCCATCTCCCGCGCGGGTATAAAAAGCAATTCGTAGTCGCTCAGTTCTCTGTCTTCCCGCGCATCAGTGTACATCATACCGTATTCCTTTTTTCACTACCGGACACTTTTATGGTCGCCGGGCGGAAGAGCCGCGGATCAACAGAAACTCGCGGATTTTTCCGAAGCAGATGAACTATGTGGTCCAATTCAACGAGTCCAATCCGTGTTTTTCTGCAGATCCGCGATTCTGAAGCACCTGGCAGCGAGTCCCCCCGGGCCTTGGAGCCAAAGAGAACCACGGACAAAACCTGTCCGGCGTAGTGCTGCTGCAAGCGGGCCAGAAACGCCGTCAAAGCTGCCTTTTCATTTTGGCGCAGGTCACTGTATGGATCCTGATTCACAATTCACATCTCCCTTCCCACCATCCGCATTGTACCACGATTTGGCTTCTGCCGAAAATGGCCGGCTGGTCAAATCCGGAGAAGTGGGGTATAATCGCCCCCGTCAAAATGCGCTGGAAAGGATGTCTCATTGGAGTCGGAAACGACAACGGTAGAACCCACGTCGCCGCCCAGGCCGCGCCTGAGCCTGGTCGCCGTGGCCCTGTCCATCTTGGTCATCGTCATGTTTGTCTATCTGCCCCCCTCGACGGTGCTGGGCAAGAGCGACGTGGTGGCCTACGCCGTCTGCCACCGCATCGCCGAGCGCTCGTTTATCCTGGGCGGGCGGGCCCTGCCCCTCTGCGCCCGCTGCACGGGGACTTTTCTGGGCGCGGTCGTCGGCCTGGCGGCGATGCTCCTGCTGCGCCGCCACCGGGCTTCGAGGCTACCCCCCGTCGCCGTTTTGGGTATTCTATTGGTCTTTACCGGATTCTGGGGATTCGACGGCCTGAACTCGTACCTGACCTTCTTCCCCAACGCGCCCCACCTCTACGAGCCGCGCAACTGGCTGCGGCTGACGACGGGCCTGCTCAATGGCCTGACCCTCGTCAGTTTTGCCTTTCCCATCTTTAACTTTACCCTGTGGCGAAAATCCTCGAGGGAGCGGGTCATCAAAAACGTCTGGGAGTTGCTGGCCCTCCTGCCGGTGCTGGCCCTGCTCGTCCTCGTCATCTCGGCCGAGATCGATGCTCTGCTCTATCCGCTGGCCATCCTCAGCACGCTGGGCGTCGTCGTCCTGTTGGTCCTCATCAACTCGATGATCGCCACCGTGCTGCTGGGCCGGGAGGGTTATGCCCGCACCTGGCGACAGGCCCTGGTGCCACTGACGGTGGGCACGGCGATGGCAATTCTCCTGATCACGGCCATGGTCCTGTTCCGGGGCTATTTGACGGTGACCTGGGGGCTCCCGTTCTGAGACGGCGCCTCGGCCGGCCGGCGGGAGGCGCTGAGCACCGCGCGGAACAGCCGGGCCGGACTCTCGCCGATCCAGGCAAAGGCCAGCAGCGTCCCCATGGCGGAAAAGACGAGCACGTACGCCCGCCGGGCAATGAGAAAGAGGACGATCTGGTCCTGGGAAAGGCCCGCCAGGCCCAACACCGCCCCCCAGCCCGCCTCCAGGAAGCCCAGCGAGCCGGGCGTCACCGAAAAGATGAGGGCCAGTTGGGCGGCGCAGATGCCCATGACGAACAAATACCAGGGGATCTCCAGGCGGAGCGCCCGGGCGATGAGGATCAGTCGGGCAGCCAGCAAGCCGTACATGACCACTGTGAGTGCAAAGGAGCGCACGGCCGAGCGGTTGGTCAGCAAGGTCTCGGTGGACAGGCGTTCGAGCTGTTGGGGCAAGCGGCGCACCAGCCGCGCGCCGACCAGGGGCACACGGGCCAGGAGCGTGGCCAGACGGGCGGCCTGGCCGCCGAACCAACGGACGCCCCACTCGTAGAGCCCGCCCACGGCCAGCGCCCCGAGTCCGGCCATGAGGCCCATCAACCCCAGGGTGAAGAACAACCCCGTGGCCTTGGCTAAAAACAGGACCACCGGCCCGATCAGCAGCACGGCCAGGAGCAGGTCAAAGGCTTTGTCGAGTAGGACCGACAGGCCCGCCCGCCGCAGCGACACCTCGCGCGATAAACTGAGCGCCACCGGCCGGCCGCCCAGCATGCCCACGGTGATGGGCACGACCTGGCCCGTCATCATGCCGATCATGTGGTAAGTAAAGTAGTAACGCAGCGGGCAGCCCGGCCCGGCGCCCGTGACCTCGTCGGCGATCAGGCCCCAGCGGTAGGCGGCCAGCAGGTTCCACAGCAGCGCGGCGGCCAGGGCGCCGACAAAGTAGCCCCAGGCCGGCCGGACGATCTGCTGCCAGGCCCGGACGCCGCCCAGGTAGAGGACCAGGCCAAAGGCCAGCACGCCGGCTAGGTTGATGATCCACGACAGGATGCGGTTGCGCTTTTCTTGGGACGGATTCGCCGCCATCGATGGGCTTTGTCCTTTCTCTCTCCAGGTCAGAAAAGTGCCTGGTCGTAGCAATGTGGGAGAGTTCCCCACATTACCACTTGCTTGACGCCCACTACCAGCCGCCCGAGTATAGCACAGAAGCAAGCATTGTGCACGCCCACCAGGCCCCGATAACGAGGCCAGCGCAGGCGTTTTTGACAATCGCGCCGAAATGACGTATAGTTGTGACAGCAAGCGTCAAAACCTACGACACCGGGACCTGCCTTTCCGCTCCGCGCCTTCTGCGTAGCGCGCCCAGGTCTGTCCCAGGCAAGGAGAGAAGAAACTATGAATTTTCAGGACACACGCGTCACGTGCGAGTCATGTGGCAAGGAATTTATCTTTACCGTAGAAGCCCAACGCCAGATGGCCGACAAGGGCCTCGAGGTGGTGGAACCCAACATGTGTAGCACGTGCACCCAGCGGATCGAATACGGGGGCAGATTACACGGACACGTCAAGTGGTTCAGCCTCGAAAAGGGCTACGGTTTTCTCGTCCAGGACGACGGCGGCGAGATCTTTTTCCACCGGTCCAGCGTCTCGGCCACAGAAGAGACCCCGTTGACGGCCTTTGACGAGGGCCAGGAAGTGCTGTACGAGGTGGAAGAGACGGCCAAAGGCCCGGCGGCCACCAACGTGGAGCCGTACGAGGCCGTCTAGCCAGTACCACAAAAACGAGCCTCTTGCCCGGGCATAGCATACAGGCAAGAGGCTCGCTTGCACCTGGCCGACGATTCTCTCAGCGGTTGGGTAGTGGTAATACGGTAAGTGATAATGTGGGGGACGTCCCCCACATTATCACTTACTACGTAACCACTACCAGCGGTTGAACACCGGGACCACCGTCCGCTGTGGGTTGCCCAGGACCAACCAGGCCGCACCCGCCAGAGACAATCCGAGGACCAGCCAGCGCAGCGCCTGAAACTCGTTGAGGGCCGATGCCAGCGCTGCCGTCCAGCCGGGAGCCGACGCCGACGAGGCTTCGAGCTGGGCCAGCGCCAAACCGGCCTCCGCCTGGACCGCCGCCGACGGATCGCGTCGCTGGACACGGGCCAGCGCATCTCGCGCCGCCGGATCGCCGATTTCCCCCAGGGCCCAAGCCGCTTCCTGCCAAACACCGGGGCTGTCGTCCTCCAAAACATCCGCCAGGACCGACGTCGCCGCCGCGGACCCGATCCAGCCCAGTGCCTGGGCCGCGTCGTCGCTCTGGTACACGCCCTCGGTCTCGGTCCCGACGAATACCATCTCGCGGTCCACCGCAACCAGGGCCGAGGCCCGATCAAAAAAGAGCGCGGGCCAGACCCCGCGCTCTTTTTTGATCACGCTCAAAGGGCTACCGCCGGCGCAAGAGGCGCATCCCGTTGAAGGTGACGATGAGCGAGGCGCCCATGTCGGCAAAGACGGCCATCCACAGCGTGGCGACGCCGGCCACGGCCAGGGCCAAAAAGACGGCCTTGATGCCCAGCGACAGGGCCACGTTCTGGCGGATGATGCGCCGCGTCCGGCGGCTGAGGGTTACGGCGAAGGGCAACTTGCTCAGATCGTCGGCCATGAGGGCCACGTCGGCCGTCTCCAGGGCCGTGTCGGTGCCCGCCCTCCCTCCGGTCGCCATGGCGATGCCCACCGAGGCCCGCGCCAGCGCCGGGGCGTCGTTCACGCCGTCGCCGACCATGGCCACCCCCTCGTAGCGGGCCAGCAGCGCCTCGATGGCCGCCACCTTGTGCTCCGGTAGCAGGTCGGCCCGCACGTCGTCCACGCCCGCCTTCTGGGCGATGGCCTGGGCCGTGGCCCGGTTGTCGCCGGTGAGCATCACCTTGTGCTCGATGCCCACCGCCTTCAGTTCGTCCATCACCGCGTCCACGCCGGGCCGCAGCGTGTCGGCCACGGCGATGTAGCCCCGCACGCCGCAGCAGTCGTCGCGGACGACCATGACCGTCTGCCCGGCGGCCTGGGCGGCGTGGACCGCGTCGCAAAACAGCCCCTCGGCCAGGTCGGGGTGCTCCTCGTGGACGTAGGTGTGGGTGCCGATGGTCATGCGATGGCCGCCTATCTGGCCGCGCACGCCCCGCCCGGTCACGGCCTCGACGGCCTCGGCGGCGGGCAGCGCTGCGGTCAAGTCCAATGCCTCGGCCTCGCGCACCACGGCCCGCGCCAGCGGATGCTCCGAGCGTCGCTCGATGGCGGCCGCGTCGGCCAGCATCGCCCGGCAGTCGGGGCAATCCTGCCAGGCCAGGCCCGGCGGATGGTCGAGGCAGCGCACGTCCACGACGCGGGGCTCGCCCACGGTCAGCGTGCCCGTCTTGTCAAAGGCGATGACGCGCAGCGCGCCCAGCGATTCCAAATGGGCGCCGCCCTTGACCAGCACGCCGGCCCGCGCCGCGCTGGCGATGGCGCTGACGATGCTCACGGGCGTGGAGATGACCAGGGCGCAGGGGCAGGCGATGACCAGCAGCACCAGCGCCCGGTAGAACCACTCGTCAAAGACCGGCCAGAAAGCCGCCGCGCCCGTCAGCCAGCCAAAGAGGGGCGGCCCGAAGGCGATCCCGGTGGCCACGACGATGACGGCCGGGGTGTAGACCTGGGCAAAACGATCCACGAACCGCTGCGAGGGCGCCTTTTGCGCCTGGGCCTCCTCGACCATCTTGATGATGCGGGCGATGGTCGTGTCGGCGGCCACGCGGGTGACGCGCACGGTGAGCGCGCCCTGCCCGTTGACTGTCCCGGCATAGACCTCCTTGCCCGGCGCTTTTTCTACAGGCACGCTTTCGCCGGTGATGGGTGCCTGGTTCACGGCCGAGACGCCGGTCAGCACCCTGCCGTCCATGGGCACCCGCTCGCCGGGGCGGACCAGGATGCGGTCGCCGACCTCCAGCTCCTCGACCGGCACCTCCTCTTCCCGGCCGTCCCGGATTAAGGTCGCCCGGCGGGGCGAGAGGTCCATCAAGCCCCGGATGGCGTTGCGGGCGCGGCCCATGGTATAGCTCTCCAGGGTGTTGCCCAGGGAAAAGAGGAACATGGCCACGGCGCCCTCGGCCCACTCGCCGACGAAAATCGAGCCGACGGCGGCCATGGTCATCAGGGCATTCATGTCCAGCGAGCGGGCCGTGCGCAGCGCCGCCCAGCCGGAGCGGGCGATATAGTAGCCGCCGACGACGATGGCCGCGACAAAGAACCCGGCGAAAACCGGCTCGGGCGCGCCCAGCAGCCGCAGCGCCACGGCCAGGGCGATGAGCAGACCCGCCGCGACGGTGGTCACGTCGCGGCGACGGCGCCACAGCCAGGCCCGCCAGCCCTCTGCTTCCTCTCGCTCCGCCGGGCCTTTGGTGCGCAGCGTGTAGCCCATCTCCTCGGCCACCCGCTCCAACGTCGAGCGGATCTCGTCCCCGTCGCCGGAGGTGACGCGCGCCCGGCCCAGCGAAAAGTCGACCAGGGCCCGATCCACGCCCGGCGTGCGGCGCAGGGCCGTCTCCAGGTTCAAGGCGCAGTCGGCGCAGTCGAGGCCCTCGACCTCAAAGACCATCTCGCGGGGGGGCGCTGTCTCACGCACTTTGTAGCCCAGGCTCTGGACCCGCGATACGATGGCCGGCCGCCGCACCTGATCCAGGTCGTACTCGAGGCTCAGGTTGCCCGCGGCAAAGTTGACCGAGGTCCACAGCACGCCGCCCAGCCGGGCGATGCCGGCTTCGAGGGTCCTGGCACAGTCGGCGCAATCGAGCCCCTCCACCTCCAGTGTCTCGTGGCGGAACCGCGACTCGAGGTGCGTACCCTCCTCGGTGGCCAGGGCCTGGATATAGTCCACGCTGACCTGGGCCGGGTCATAGTGGACGCAGAAGCGGGGCGATTCGCCCTCCAGCTCGACGTGGGCTACTTTGACGCCCCGGTAGCCCTGTATCCGCTCCCGGAGCCGCTCGGCACAGGGCTCGCAGCCCTCGCCGTGGGGTAAGAGCATGCACATCTCGATCTTGGCTTTCTCAGTCATCGTCTATCCTTGTCGCATTAGCCATGCAACACGTGATCCAGGCCGCGCCGGAAGAGGTCGGCGACGTGGTCGTCGTCCAGCGTGTAAAAGATCTGTCGGCCCTCCCGGCGCCGGCGCACCAGGCGCCGGTCGCGCAGGGTGCGGAGCTGGTGCGACACGGCCGACTGCTCCATGTCCAGGGCCGCCGCCAGGTCGCAGACGCACAACTCGGCGTCGCGCAGCAGCGAGACGATGCGCACCCGGGTCGGATCGCTCAGGGCCTTGAAGGTCTCGGCCAGCCGGGCCGCGGTTCCGTCGTCTACCAGGCTGGGCAGGGCGGCCTGGACGCCGTCGGCGTGGATGTAGGTTTCGGCGCAGTGGCTGTCGCTCATCGGTTGCTCTCAATATATGAATAATCGCTCATATATTGAATTCTACCACAGGGCTGTGGGTCTGTCAAAAAACCAAAAGGCCGCCACAGCGTGGCGGCCTTGGAAGATGGCGGGCACTTCAATCTGAAAGAAGCGACTCAAAGTCCCCATCGAACTCGCGCAAGAACGCGTGGAGGTCCAGCACGTCGTCGCCGGTGATGGCCGGCCACGTCGCCGCTTCCTTGCGCTCCTCAGGGGTCAGGTCCATGAGCAGGTCCGGCTCGGCCTCCAGGTGCATGAGGACGACCACGTGGGCCGAGACGTCACAATGGGGACACGCCACGCCGAGCAGCCACACGTCGTCCCGGCGGTCGAGCAACTCAAAATCGCGGGCCTTGAACGACCGGTTGCAGCCGGCACAACGGAGCTGGGTCACGAGTTTGAGGACCAGGCGGCGTTTGTCGTTCTCGTTCAGGGGGCCTTTCGGCTGCATCCAGCCGTGAGCCATCTTTCTGCTACTCCTCTCGTTCGACGACGACCGTCACTTTGGCCTCGGCCTCGGGGGCCAGCTTGATCGTGACGGCGTGGGCGCCCAGTTCCTTCAGGGGCTCGTCCAGCTCGATCTTGCGCTTGTCCACCTCCTGGCCCACCTCTTTTTCCAGGGCCTCGGCGATGTTGGCGCTGGTGATGGAACCGTAGAGCCGGTCCGATTCTCCCGCCCGGGCGGCAAAGGTCACGATCTGCCCATCCAGCGCCTCGGCCAGGGCTTTTGCTTCCTCGAAAGTCTCTTCCTCGCGGCGGGCTTCTGCCTTACGCTCCAGCTTGGCCTGCTTGATGGCCCCGGGGGTCGCGACGGTGGCCAGTTTTCTGGGGAACAAGTAGTTGCGGGCATAACCGCCGGCGACTCGCTCTACGACCTCGCCGGCCTCGCCCAAGTTCTCTACGTCTTCTAGCAGCAATACTTTCATTGTCGGATCTCCTCGTGGTGTGGTAGGACCTCTGCAATCATGGGCATTATACTCGAAAAGCTCATAATCGACAAGCAGACACATCGTCGAGGGCAATGCAGCAGTGAAGAATACCCCAATCTTCGCACAGAACCTCCGCTGTCGGCTTGGATTCCCAGATTACCTCCGATGCAGAGGGAGCGCGCTTCCGCACACCCCAATATCCGGGGCAGCAGTGGCCGATCGCCACTACCTGTAGCAGGACCTGGTTAGCTGCGCTACAGAACCTTGGCCCCCCTGGTCTGAATCGCCTGTCCCTCAACATCAGCGCGAACCTTTTTCGCACAAAACTGCTTTCCTTGCCTGGATACCCTGGGTCCCCCCCCCCGACACAAAGCTTTCATCTTGCTGTTTCTTTCCATATCTTTGGGAAAACCC
>CAYLZO010000151.1:0-13095 GCA_964387775.1 uncultured Anaerolineaceae bacterium | reverse complement strand
CTGCCCAACGGCGGCCTGGACGACTTTTCCAAGTGGCCGGCGGGCGAGCCGCGACACGACCACCACGGCCTGCTGGTACCCGCCGGCACGCCGCCGGGCGAGTACCACGTCACACTGCGCGTCTATCGCACCAAAGACGTGGCCGTGCTGCCCGCAGCGTTCGAGGGCGGCGGTGGCGGCGAGGTGAGGCTGGGCACCCTCCGCGTCGTCCGGCCCAAGACGCCACCGCCGGTGGAGGCCCTGCCTCTCCGCGCGCTGAGTTCCACCGACGTTGGCGACACATTGCGCTTGCTGGGCTACGCCGTGCACAACGAGTCGGTGCGGGTTGGCGAGCCGGTGGAAGTAGAGCTGTTCTGGCAAGCGCTGGCCGATCCGGGCGAGGATTTTTTACCCAGGCTGCAACTTGTGGGAGACGGCGTGGTAGCCGAGTGGGTGGAAAAGCCGGTGGCCGGCACCTATCCCACAGCCTGGTGGCAGGCCGGCGATCTGGTGCGCGATCCGCACGCCTTGCCCATCCCGGCGACGGTTTTGTCCGGCGGCTCTGAGGGCTTTTTTGACCTGGCGCTGAGCCTGATCCGCGCCAGCGACGGCCAACCTATCGAATTCGAGTCGGGCGAGATCGTGCTAGAACTGGCCAACGTCGAGGTGATCGGCCGCGGACACAACTACGAGCCGCCGTCGCCAGAGTACGATCAGGTGGCCCGACTCGACACGAGCGTGGAGCTGGTCGGCTACGATCTCCAACTCCTAATCTCCAATCCCCAATATCCAATCCCCATCACCCTCTACTGGCACGCCCTGGAGACGCCGGACAGCAACTATCACGCCTTCGTCCACCTGCTCGACGCCGAGGGCCACATCGTCGCCCAGGCCGACGGCCCGCCGGGCAACGGCGAGCTTTCCACCCTCGGCTGGCTGCCGGGCGAGTACGTGGCCGATCCGCACGCTCTGCAACTTCCGCCTGACCTGCCCGCCGGCACCTACCGTCTGGGCGTCGGGCTCTACGATCCCAAGAGCGAGGTCCGCCTCGGCCAGCGGGTCATCCTCGCCACCCCCATCGAGGTGGCAGAGAACCCCTAACCAATCCAGCTCAAGGAGGAGCGATGACGAAACTTGCCATTGACAATGTGAGGGACCAAATCGTGGGCGTCGACGCCCAGGTGCCGCTGCTCGACGGCTCGCTGCGGCAGTACGTCAATTTCGACAACGCGGCCAGTACGCCGGCCCTCCAGCCGGTGCACGACAAAGTCACCGAGTTTATGACCTGGTACTCCAGCGTCCATCGCGGCACCGGCTTCAAGAGCCAGGTCGCCACCGAAGCCTACGACCAGGCCCGCCACATCGTGACCTGTTTCGTGGGCGCCGACCCGGAGACCCACACCGCCATCTTTGGCAAAAACGCCACCGAGGCGCTCAACAAGCTGGCCGCTCGCTTCCCCCTCGAACCCGACGACGTGGTCCTCTGCTCACTCATGGAGCATCACTCCAACGACCTGCCCTGGCGGCAGCGGGCGCGGCTCGTCCACGTAGCCGTAAAAGAGGACGGCACGCTGGACGAGGACGATTTCGACCGGCTGCTGCGCCGGCACGCCAGCCGGGTCAAGCTGGTGGCCGTCACCGGCGCGTCGAACGTGACCGGCTGCCTGAACCCCATCCATCGCCTGGCAGAAAAAGCCCACGCCGTTGGCGCCAAAATCGCGCTGGACGCGGCCCAGTTGGCCCCCCACCGGGCCATCGACGTGCGCCCCGACGACGATCCGGCTCACCTCGACTTTGTGATCGTCGCTGCCCACAAGATGTATGCGCCCTACGGCACCGGGGCGTTGATCGGCCCGACGGCGGCCTTTGAAGGCGGCGCGCCGGACATGGTGGGCGGCGGCACCGTGGACATGGTTACGGTGGACGATGTGCGTTGGTCCGGCCCGCCCAGCCGCGACGAAGCCGGCAGTCCCAACGTCGTCGGCGCCGTGGCCCTGGCCCAGGCTACGCTCAGCCTGCGCCAGGTCGGCCTGGAGGCGCTGGCCCGCCACGAGACGGAGTTGACGGCCCACGCCCTGCGCCACCTGCGCGGAATCGACGGCGTCGAGATCTATGGCCTGGACGACCCCGGTCGCGCGCACGAGCGGTTGGGCGTCATTCCCTTCAACCTGCGGGGCGTGGACCACTACAAAGTAGCGGCGGTGCTCAGCTTTGAGGGAGGGATTGGCGTGCGGAACGGCTACTTTTGCGCCCATCCCTACGCCACGCACCTGCTGGGCATTTCCGATCGAGAGGCGGTGAGCCACCAACACGAGATCCGCGACGGGCGGCGCGTCGGCTTGCCGGGCATGGTGCGCATCAGCTTTGGCTGCTACAATACCCTCGAAGAAGTGGACCACGCCGCCGAGGTGCTGGCCCGCATCGCCGCCGGCGACGTTGAGGGAGAATACGAACAGGACCCCATTTCGGGCGCCTACTGGCCCCGGAGGTTCCAACCCGACTACGAGCGCTATTTCGTCCTCCGGCCCGACCTGCTAGCCTATCCGCTCAGGCGAACCGTCTCTCGGTGTGGGGCATAGGACAGATGCAAGTCAAGGAAGAGGCAGAATCCAGAACCTGTTGGCCCGTTGGTTAGGTCGCAGGCCAGACTGGAGACGTTGAAGCCATGTTCTCAATCTATCTCACGCCGGCGTCGATCAGCTTTCTGACGCAGTTCATCCTGTCGCTGGCGATCACCCTTTTCCTGGCCCTTCGCCTGCGCCACAGGACCCCGCAACTGGTGCTGTTGACCTTTTTTTTTCGGCGGGGCGACCACGTTCATCGGGCTGATGTTCCTGGACGCCGCCCTGCCGCCCTACCCGCGTTTGTTATGGGCCGCCTATGCCGAAAACACCGTGCTGGCGCTGATGCTGGTGTTCCTGATCCAGTTTGCCTACCGCTTCCCCCGACAATATCCCCGGCACAAATGGGAGGCCCGCGCCGGCCTGGTCGTCAGCCTGGCCTATTTCCTGTGGGAAACGGGCTTTATGGTCTACCGCTACGTCTCGCTACTTGGCCAGGGCATGGTCTACTTTCGCCCCTTTTTCTCCATCTATATGATGGGCCTGGTCATGGTCTTGCCGCCCCTCGCCTTTGCCCGCCAGTGCATCGCGTCCGATGCCCGTGCTACGGGATCGCGCCCGGCCCATTGGACTCGTATACTCTGGAAGCCGGAGGGCAAAGACGCCCGGGGGGCGCGGGCCTTTGTGGGCGTCTTTGGCATCCTCTTTCTGTTGGGGATGGCCAACATCGCCCTGACGATTGGATTGCCCAACATGGTGTACAATGCCACCCTGTCCATCGGCATCCTGGTGGCCTTGTGGCTCTTTGCCAGCAACTATATCAACTTTGCCCCCGGCGGCGTCAGCGTCCAGGTCAAGTTGTCCGCGCTCACCCTGACCCTCTTCCTGGCCCTGCTGGGCTCGGTGGGCTGGTTCATCGCGCCGCCCTACATCGAGACCTTTGAGCCGAACCTGACCGACCGCCAAACCCTGCGCTTCACGCCCGACGATGCAGGCGGCTACGACGTGGACGAGGTGCCCTTTGCCTTCGAACGCGAGCTGGGAGAGAGGTTGCCATTGTCTCACAAAAATGAGCTGAGCAACTACAAGATCGATTTCGGTTTCCCCTTCTACGGGCAGGAGTATGGCGAGGTCTATGTCTCCAGTTTTGGAACCATCGTCATGGGCGAGCCCTTCTGGGAGCCCAACGTGCAGGCTCGCTCCGCCAGCTTTCCGGCCATCTTTCCCCTGCTGATCGACCTAGACCCCGAACTGCCGCTGGCTGAAGGCGCGGGGGTGTATGCTCGTCTTGACGAAAAAGCAGAGCGGCTGATCGTGACCTGGGATCGTCTGCCCGTCTTTTCGCGGCGAGAGGCCGTGTTCACCTTCCAGGCCAGCCTTTACCGGGATGGCATCTTTGAGATCACCTACAACGGCCTGCCGCTGCCCTTTGCCTTCGACCCGGACGCCAGCCCCCGGGACAATCCCTGGCTGCGGGGCGCCGTCTCCGGGCAGGGGGAGCCGCTGCACACCCACGCCGCCGATCTACTGACCACGGCCCGGACCGGCGGAACCCCGCTGATCGAGAACTATCAGTTGGCTTTCCGGCGCTACCTGCACGTCTCTATGCTGCCCCTGGCCGTAATCGTGATCGGCGGCAGTCTTCTGCTCATGATCGGGCTGCCCCTGATGCTGCGCTTCTCGATTGTCAGGCCGCTGGAAAGCCTGACCGCCGGCGTGCGTCAAATGGAAGCCGGCGACCTGGCCACCAAACTCCCCATCCAACACGAGGACGAGATCGGCTATCTGACCGGGACATTCAACACCATGGCCGCTCGCTTGAGTGACCTGATCCAGAACCTGGAGGCGCAGGTGGCGACCCGCACCGAGGCGCTGCACATGGCCAATGCCGAGATGGCTCACCAGCTCGAAGAACTGCAAGCGCGTAACGAAGAGCTGGATGCCTTTGCCCGGACGGTAGCCCACGACATCAAGGGGCCGCTGTCTATCATTGCCGGCTATAGCAACTATCTGATTGGCGATCACGAGGTACCCGAGCTGGATCAGAGAGAGGCGCTGGAACTCGTTGACAAGACAGCGACCAGCCTGGCCCGCGTGGTGGATGGCTTGCTCTTGCTGGCCCGGGTGCAGCGGCAAAAAGTGCCCCTGGAACCCTTGGACATGGGCTACCTCCTGGATCGCGTCCTGGAGCGGCTTTCCGGACCGATCGAGGAATCACAAGCCGGAATCATTGTGCCGCCCGGGGCCACGTGGCCGGCGGCCTTGGGCTACGGACCCTGGGTCGAAGAGATCTGGGTCAACTATCTCAGCAATGGATGCCGGTACGGCGGCCATCTGCCGCGCCTGGAACTGGGCGGGGCGGTGCTGCCCGACGGCCAGGTACGATTTTGGGTGCGCGACTATGGGCCGGGCATCTCGGCGGCCGATCAGGAACGTCTCTTCACGCCGTTTACCCAACTCAAACATGGACAGGGCGAAGGCCATGGCCTGGGCCTGTCCATCGTCCGCCGTATTGTGGACAGGCTGGGTGGCCAGGCCGGCGTCGAGAGTGACGGCGTGCCGGGCGAGGGCAGCCTGTTCTATTTCACGCTGCCGGCTGCGCCCTTCAACGGTGTCGACCAGGTGCGGGGCGCATGAAGCTGTGTTGTACCTGACACCCCGGTAATTGGACTTTGGACAAATTGGCGAGCATAGACTTCGGAAGTCTCCGGCTGGGCATTTTCTTCAATAAATAAACTGAAACGGGCTAGAATCTCGATCGTTTTTCCAGTGCAAGACTTCCGAAGTCTGATGTCCAAAGCCCAATCAATCGTGCGTGACCCCCAGCAGCGCATCGTTGACAGGGCACGGTCGGAACTCGGGGTCGACGAGGGCGAAATAGCAGGCCGCCCTGTCGGCCGGCCCACACCGCTACTATCTGCTCCTGGCCGTCGTGGAGCAATAGGGCGGCGGACTTGACCAAACAAAAGACCCCAAGGGCCTCAGAGGCCCTTGGGGTCTTGCCTTACTTCTGGATGCCCCCCTCCGTCATCTGGCGGGGGTCTTGCTTTACTTTTGGATGCCCCCCTCCGTCATCTGGTGGGCGTCGAGCAAACGGTCCGCTTCCTCGGCGCTCAGGTAGCCCTTTTCGACCACCACCTCCTTGAGGGTCCGGTTGGTGGCCATCGCCTCCTTGGCCACCTCGGCGCCTTTCAAGTAGCCGATGACGGGGTTCAGGGCCGTGACCAGGATTGCGTTTTTGGCCAGCCAGCCGGTCGCCTTTTCGGGGGTGGCCTGCACGCCGACCACGCACCTGTCGGTAAAGGCCCGCACCGCGCCGCTGAGGACCTGCATCATCTCGAACAGGTTGTGGGCGATGATGGGCATCATCACGTTCAGCTCGAGCTGGCCCGCCTGCCCGGCCAGCATGACCGCCAGGTCGTCGCCCATGACGTGGAAGCAGGCCATGTTCAGCATCTCGGCCAGCACGGGGTTGACCTTGCCGGGCATGATGCTGCTGCCCGGCTGCACGGCGGGCAGACGGATCTCGTCCAAGCCGGTGGATGGCCCGCTGGACAGCAGCCGGAGGTCGTTGGCGATGCGGTCCAGGGTGACGGCCAGGGTGCGCATCGCCGCCGAAAAATCCACGGCGTCGGCCAGGCTCTGCATCGACTCGAAGAGGTTGTCCGACTCGTAGAGTTCCAGCCCGCTGAGCCCGGAGAGCGTTTTGACCATGCGGGCGTGGAACTCGGGGTGGGCGTTGAGGCCGGTGCCCACCGCCGTGCCGCCGATGCCCAGGCGCCGCAGCCCCCCGGCGGCGCGGCGCAGGCGCTCGGCGTCGCGCTCGACGGCGCGGGCGTAGCCGCCGAACTCCTGGCCCAGGCGCACGGGCACGGCGTCCTGCAGGTGCGTCCGCCCCGACTTGACCACGTCGTCGAACTCTTCGGCCTTTTTGCCCAGCTCGTCGGCCAGCCGCTCCACCTCGCCGACCAGCTCGTCCAGGCGCCAGAGGCAGCCCAGGCGGATGGCCGTGGGGATGGTGTCGTTGGTGCTCTGGGCCATATTGACGTGGTCGTTGGGGTGCACGGGCTTGTCGGGGGCGTCGAGGGCGTGGCCCAGGAGCTGGTTGGCCCGGTTGGCGATGACTTCGTTGACGTTCATGTTGTGGCTGGTGCCGGCGCCGGCCTGGAAGGGATCGACCACGAATTGGTCGTCCCACTTGCCGTCGATGACCTCCCGCGCCGCCCGGGCGATGGCCTGGCCCCGCTCCTCGTCCAGCAGGCCCAGGTCCACGTGCACCAGGGCCGCCGCCTGCTTGATAACGGCCATGCTCCAGACGAAGGCGCGGTAGGGCCTCAGGCCGCTGACGGAAAAGTTGTGCACGGCGCGCATCGTCTGCGCCCCATAGAGCGCATCGGCCGGGACCTCGATCTCGCCCAGCGAGTCCTTTTCGATTCGAGTCTCACTCATCACTCCTCCAAAGAGCCGCCAGCCGTCAGCTGTCAGCCGTCAGCCGTCAGCTGTCAGCTGTCAGCGCCATCCTGGCTGAAAGCTGTAGGCTGTAGGCTGTAGGCTGTAGGCTGTAGGCTGTAGGCTGTAGGCTGTAGGCTGATAGCTGTCAGCTAGGCGTTCAAGTACGAGTTGGCGTAGAGGGTCTTGTTGTTGAGGACCTTGACCGTCTTGAGCAGCTTGACCTGCTCCGGGTCCGACGCGTCGATGAAGGCCGGGTCCAGCTCCACCTCGGCCTTGGTCACGTCAAAGAGGCGGAGGAGCAGCCGGTCGTAGCCGGTCGTAGCGTCGCGCTCGCGGACGACGCGCAGCACCTCCATCAGATCGGGGTCGAGGGCATTGGCTACCAGGGCGTCGAGGCCGGCGGCCAGGAGCTGGGTCAGGTAGGCCTGGCTGAGGTAGGGCTTGGCGGCGTCGGCCGCGCCGTCGGCCACGTCGTCCAGGTGGACGAGGGTGTTGGGCGCCGGCTCGGCCGCGATCTTGAGCAGGCGCAGCGTCTCGACGGCGACGGGCACCATCGGCTGGTCGCAGGTCAGGGCCGTGGTCAGCGGATCGACGTAGACGTCCTCCAGCGAGAGGCCGGCGTCGAGCACCTGGGGCAGCAGGGTCTCGGTGACGCGCGTGATCCGCTCCTCGGTGGGCGTGGGCAGGCCCTTGGGACAGGCCGAAAAGGCGAGGGCCGCGCCGTAGCGCCGGGCCAGGTCGAGGTAGGGTTCGAGGTCGTCGATGCCGGGCAGGGTGGCGTCGATGAGGATTTGATCGCGGGCAGCCTCGAGGCCGGCCTCCAGCGCGGCGGGGTCGTCGCTGCGCAGGGCCAGCGGCACGCAGATCTCGTCGTGGATGGTCTCGACCAGCCAGCCGGCGTCGCCCGGGTCGCCCCGGCGTTGGGGGCCCATGTCCACCAGGAGCCAGTTGGCTCCGGCTTCGATCTGGCGGCGGGCGAGGGTCTTGAGCAGCAGGTCGTAGCGCTGGTCCACGGCAGCGGCCAGGGGGCCGCGCGAAAGTTGAATTTGGTTTCCGATTAACAACATGGTCGTCCTCCTTTGGGACTGGATATTGGGTATTGAGTATTCGGGTCTCGGCGGTGAGGACGACGACGGTGTCGGAACGTATTGCGTATAGCGTAAAACGTATTGTGTAAAGCGTAAAACGTAAGCATTTACTGCGAGCCTACGTTTTACGTTTTACGTTTCACTCGTCTTTTTCCTTTAGGATGACCTCTTCTTCGCCCTCGCCGCGCAGGTCGAGCAGCCAGTTCTCAAAGGCGCCTTCGTCGATCTTGGCCTTGACCCGCTCGTGTCCTACCTGGCTCATGCGCTCCCGGAGCTCGTCCTGCCCCGCCTCGGCGCTGAGGTCGAGGTCGGGCCAGCGGGTTTCCGCCGCCTCCCTGGAGGTCCAGACGCAGTAGCGGAAGATTCGCTCGTCGTCTTTAAAGATGCGCAGGAAGTACTGGAACCGCTCGCCGGGCTCCGGCTTGAAGCCCTCGTCCACGACGTAGCCCCGATAGGTCCAGCCGGTGGCTTCCCCTGCCCGTTCCTGGCCGACCATGGCCTGGGCCTGGGCCAGGATCTCGTCGGGGTCGGCGGTGGGGCGGGCGCAGAGGGTGCCCAGGCAGACGTAGGCCGCCGGGGCCGGCGCCTCGGGATAGCCCAGGCGGGCCAGGCGCGTCGGCTCCCAGCGCGGGTCCACGGCCTGGACGACGCGGTTGGAGGCGTAGGCGCGGCGGGCCGCCCGCAGGAGCTCTTCCCGCGTTGGGTCCTCGTTCTCGCCCACCACGGTGATGATGAGGGGCCGCCGCAAAAAGCGATCCACGGCCTGGGCAAAGCTGGCCGCCTCGTAGCCCATTTCGCCATAGTAGGGCAGCAGGGCCTCCAGCGTCTCCTGGGCCGATTGGCGGTATTCCTCGCGGCCGGTCAGGCGGTAGAGGCGCAGGTTGGTCTCGGCAGCCTGGACGTTTTCGCAGAAGGGTTTTTCGCGGCGCCGCAGCCGGCCGATGGCCTCGGGAGCGGCGACGGTGTCGAAATAGCGGCCGTCGTCGTCGCGCAGGGCGTTGGTCGCAAAGCGCACCAGCGTCTCGGCGCGCTGGAGGTAGACCTCGCGGCCAAAGTGCTCGTAGGCGTCGAGCCAGGCGCGGGCCATGCTCACCTGGTCGGCCAGCAGGCCGGGCACGTGGGGCTGATTGTCAAAGTAGTGATGCAGGCCCAGGCCCTCGCGGTAGCTCTTTTGCCAGACGTATTCCAGGGCGCGGATGGCCAGGTCGGCGTAGCGGGGATCGTCGAGCACGGCGCTGGTCAGCATATAGGCCGAGGCGATGGCCGCGTTGCGCTCGGTGTAGGCCGTCTTGTCCACGTAGGGCGCCTCGCGCTCGGCCCGCTCCTCGGCGCTCAGGGCATAGTAGTCGGGGTCGGCCTTCTGGCTGCTGTAGAAAAACCCCCGATCTCGGTCCCAGAGGACCTCGTCCACGTAGCCCAGAACGCCCCGGGCGATGTCGAGATAGACAGGCCGGCCGGTGGCCTGGTAGGCGCGCAAATAGAGGCCGAGCAATTGCGCCTGGTCGCCGGCCATCTTTTCGTGGTGGGGCTCGGTCCAATCGGCGTGGGTGGCGTAGCGGAAAAAGCCGCCCTTCACCTTGTCGTAGAGGCTGCCGTGGGCCATGGCCTCCAGCGTTTGGTGGACGATCCGGCCCAGGGTTTCGTCGCCGGTGCGGTGGGCCAGGGCCAGGGCAAACTCCAGTACGTCGGCGTGGTGGAATTTGGGGGCGTCGCCAAAGCCACCGTGCTCCTCGTCAAAGGCGGCGGCGACGGTTCGAGCGACCCCCTCGACGATGTCGGGCGCAAGCTCGCCGACGGCCTCGGGCTGCTCTTCCAGCTCCGCCAGTTGTACGCCGGGCCGGATGCCGATGGTTGGCCCGGTGGTCACTTCCTCGCCGGCAAAGCGGGCCTGGACGCGCTCCAAAACCTGCGCCATCGCCTCGGTCGTCAGGAAATTGTGGCTTTCGATGACCTCGCCCTCGGCGTTGAGAAAGGCTGTCGTCGGCCAGCCGCCCTTGTTGTAGCGGCGGTCCACGTCGGGGCGCTTGTCGGCGTCGACCAGGATGGGGATGAATTCGTCGTTGAGGGTCACCACCACGTCCGGATCGGCAAAGGTGGTTTCTTCCATCAGGTGGCAGGGCTCGCACCAGGGGGCGGTGATGTAGAGCATCACCGGCAGTTCCAACGTCTCGGCCAGCTCGAAGGATTCTTCGTGCCACTCGTACCAGGCGATGGGCACGCGCTCCTTGGCTAGCTCCAGGTCGGGCTCAAAGAGGCGCCGGTACTCGGCCTCCAATAGGTCGTGGTGCCTGCGCTCCTGTTCGACGAGCATTTCAAAAAGGGAGCGGGTGCCCTCGTCGGTGGCCGACTCGGCCATGCGGGCGTAGAGCTCCTCGGCGTCTTTTTCTCGCTGGATGGCCAGTCGCCAGGCTTCGGGGATTTCGTTCAGTGCTTTCACGGGTGACTCCTTTTCCTCTCCTCGGTTTTCCGGATGGGCGATCTAGCCCGTCCACGCCCGTCCGGCCAGCTTTTCCCACTGATTTTTCAATTGGTGATAGTGACGTGTTTCCTCTTTGACCAAAAAGTCGTAGGCGGCTTTGGCAGCCGGGTCCTGCACAGCACGGCCCGACTCGGAATACAAGGCAATGGCTTTTTCCTCCAACTGAATGCCAAATGCCAGCGCGTCCAGGTCGTCGGCGCGCCGGTCGATGACCTCCGCGGCCGACACCTGTGTGGGAAAGAGGTCCTCTGCCGGTTCGTCTTTCGCGAAGGTGAACCGGGTGATGTCCATTTCCGCTCCCCGGGCAATGGCCGTCTCGACGTCGAGCCAGCGATCTTTGGCCTTGAGCGATTCGTATTCGGCCAGCAACAACTGGGTGTGCCTGTTTTCTTCGTCGGCCAGGATGGCAAACACTTCTTTGGCCCAGGGATCGATGCAGTGCAAGGCAGCGTCGCTGTAAAAGCTCTGGCCGGCAATTTCGTTCTGGATGGCGTGCCGGATGGCGGTTAGCCTCTGGTCGGTGTCTTTCATAGACGGAATTCCCAGCCTCTCGTAATGATGAGGGATCAGGCCAGGACCTGATCCCTTCTACTTTGTTCTTTCAGCATCGTGGCTCACTGGCTTCTAGTATATCACAGAATCGCCAACTCGGAAAACGACACTTCACATGACACCGCCGGCTTCCAGCTCAAGCCCGGCCCTGTCCAACAGGGTAAGCTGCCGGCGGCCAGACGCAACCAGCCCCCGCCGCCGGAAATCTTGGAGCGTCTTGCTCACCGTCTCGCGCCAGGTCCCCAGCATGTCGGCCAGTTCCTGGTGGGTGGCGCGCACGATCCCGTCCGATTGCTCGCCGCTCAGTTCGAGCAGCAGTGCGGCCAGCCGTGAAGCGATGGTGCTATAGGCCATTCGTTCTAGCCGATTCTCCGCCTCCACAACACGCTGTCCCATGGCCTGCATCAGCCCCACACCGAACATCGGGTTCTGCGACGAGATCTCTAGCGCCTTCTTGCGGGGCATGACCCAAATGGTGCAGGGTTCCAGGGCCACCGCCTTGGTATCGGGACCCTCGCCCCCCAACATCGAGTCCTCGCCGAACATCGACCCTTGGCCCAGAGTCGCGGTCACAAAGCGCCGACCTTCCTGCGTCGTGCGGTACAACTGCACCCGCCCACTGGCAACCAGGAATAAAGAACGCGCCATCTCGTCCGCTTTTGCAATTGTCTCGCCTGCCTCAAAGCTGCGAACCCGCATCGATTCGCTCACGACGTCATTCTGTTGAGCCAAACGACCAAAAATCTCGGTTACATTCCTCTCCATTGTTCTCACTGTGCACTGTCTCCCTTCGACTTTCTCTCAACCTGTCAGGAGACTACTTTGTCACCCCCATTGACTGTTCAGATTACGTCTGTCCCCGGTTCGGGGCTCTACCCTCATAGTGCGCTTGTACGATGGGGGAAACTCTGCTCCTTCCTATCTTTCGGACGCGTCTTGTGTAAGATTTCTTACCTTCCGGTCAGCCAGCAACTTTGATGGGAATGCGTCGCGGCTTGGCTTCTTCTGCCTTTGGCATGGTCACCGTGAGCACGCCCTCGCCCATAGCGGCTTCGATCTTGGCCCGATCGACGGGCGCTGGCAATCCAAAGTGGCGATGGTAGTGGCCCACGTCGTACTCGCGATAGAGCACGTAATCGTCCATGTCCTCGCCGTGGGTCACGTGCCCGGTAACCACCAACTCGTCGTCCACGACGTCGATGTGGACACAATCGTAGCAAACCCCCGGCATATCCATGATCAATACGACCTCGTCGGGCGTTTCATAGACGTCGGTCGCCGGCACGAACCAATTTCCGCTTCGCAATTCTTGATGGATGTTGGTATCAACGGCTTGTTTCTCTGAAAGGGCGATGTCTTGTCCTTCGCTCATGCTCCAACTCCTCCTTCTCTATCCTTCGACCATCTGGACGGGGATGCGTTGGGGCTTGGCCGTCTCTCTGAGGGGTAGCGAGATCGTAAGTACCCCGGCGTCGTAGGTCGCTTCGGCTCGGTTTCCGTCAACGGCTTCGGGCAGCCGGACGGCGCGGCTGAATCCGCCACTTTCCCGCTCGCGGCGATGGTACCAACCGCCCTCCCGGCCCTCACCGGTGAGCCGAACCCCCTGAATCATCAACGTATCCCCTGACACGTTGATTTCAAAATCCTCCAACTTCATACCAGGTACTTCGGCCCGCACGATCAACTGGTCTTGGTTGGTAGAAACGATGATCGAGGGAAAGACCCTGGCGGTCCCTTGTGCTGCCGGTCGTCCTGCCTGCCGCGCCAACTGGGCTCTCTCGCGCGCAAGATTCCCTCCCTGCACCCGCAAGGCCCAATCTTCCCAGCGGTTTGCACCAGCCATTCCCATAGCCTCCTTGTGATCTAGTCGTTCGTCTCCCGTCTAAAACACACCTCTATTATAACGGATTTTTGTTAGAAGAATGTTAAGAAATTCAGAGCTGAACATTAAAACTTTGTTAGAGTTCTGTAGCCTCGCCTTCCT
>CAYLZO010000150.1:0-13156 GCA_964387775.1 uncultured Anaerolineaceae bacterium | reverse complement strand
GGGCGGCTGCCAAACGCTCGATAGAGTCACCTGCTGTATCTCGAGGTTGTTGACAAGGGGGGGGACTTGGGTTATAATGGCAACAGTTCGCTCTTGTGATGGTATTTCCCGGTTGGTTGGCACTTTGGGCCTGTCCATGCTACCGGTGCTGCAACAGATCTTTCCCACGCAGAGACCTTGGCGGTGTCGAGTAGGATCGGGAGAGGAGGTGGCAAACCGACAACCGCGTGACGAATATAGGAAATCCCCGAGGAAGAAAGGAGAAGTGGAAAAGTGAACTTGAACAAGAGCCTAGTTGTCAGCGTAGGGGCACTGGTTATCCTGGCTACGGTCGCCGGCCTGGCCTTTGCCTCCGATGCTTCTCCGATTGAGGAACCGGCGGCCTCTCCCTATTTTGATGCCACGTTGCAGCAGGCCGTCGACGAGCTGGATGGCAAGGCCCAGGTGCCTGCGGCTCGCGCCGTGAACCAGGCCCGGCCGACCGAGCACTATACCACCGACCCCCAGTTGTGGCACGAATGCCAGTTCGGCTATACGCGGGACCTGCTCCAGTGGCCGTGGTGCCACTACACCAGCGATCCGAACGATCTCGATTGTGAAAATGACTGGCCCACCAAGGACTATACCTGGGACGCCAGCCTCTGGCCCGAGTGCGACCCAACCGGTGGGGGGATCACCCAAGATCCGAGCAGTTTCTGGTGTGATCCTGCCTGGACCCGCGATCCCCAGATTCCCCATTGTGGAGACCCGTTGTACACCCAGGAAGTGGCGCTGTGGTCCTGGTGCGATCCGCGCTACACCTACGATCCGGCCCTCTGGCCGTGGTGCAACGATCCGACCTACACCGAGGATCCGGGAACCTGGCCCGAATGTGGCGTAGAGCCGACCATGGACCCCTACATCTATCCAGAGTGCCACTACACCTCGGACCCACAGGACCCTGATTGTATGACACCCTTTCCGACCCAGGATTACACCAGCAACCCCGAGATGTGGGCGGGTTGCCCGGTCCCCGATCCCGAGTACACGACCAATCCCCAGCTTTGGCCCTGGTGTGACCCCGAGTACACGACCAATCCCCAGCTTTGGCCCGAGTGTGATACCTCGGCGTATACCGAAGATCCCCAGCAGTGGCCGTGGTGCCACCCCGACCCGGACTATACGACCGATGCTTACGAATGGCCCGAGTGCCACTATACCTCTGACCCCGTCCAATGGTCCGAGTGCCAGTCCACCTATCCAACCAAAGACTATACCTTCGACGCCAATCTGTGGCCAGAATGCGACAATTTCACCCAGGACCCGGACCTGTGGCATCAATGTTCCCCCGGATACACCCAAGACCCGGAAGTTTGGCCCTGGTGTGCGCCCAACTGGACGTGGGACCCCGAGCGATGGCCCGAGTGCCTGCCGGGCTACACCAACGATCCCCGCATCTGGCCCGAATGTGACGGCGAGCCCTACACCCGAGATCCTCAGACCTGGCTTGAGTGCCGGTTCTTCACCGACGACGCCCGGGTCTGGCCGCAATGCCATTTCACGTCTGACCCGACGAATCCAGACTGCGATGGAACCACGTGGCCGACGAAGGATTATACGACCGACACCATCCTCTGGCCCGAATGCGAACAGCCGCCCGATTTCACGACCGATCCCTATCGCTGGCCAGCGTGCCACTACACCTCTGATCCTGTCGTCTGGGACGAATGCTATCCCGAGGAGGTCGAGGTGGCCGACCTGGGCGATGCCCCGGACAGCACCAACCACTTTACGCCGACGATGACGGCCTATCCGGCCGGCGGGCCACCCGGTACGCTGGCCGCCTACCCCACCGTCTTTGACCCGGCCACCGGCCTGCCACCCGGGCCGAAGCACTGGTTCCCGCGCGGCGACGCCTGGCTGGGGCCATGGGTCACGCTGGAGAGCGACGCCGACCTGATGCCCGACGAGGACGGTTTGACCAACATCGAGCCGCTCACCGATACGCCCGACCGCGACGGCGCCGACGACGGCCTGCTCTACCCGGTGACGATCAGCCACTGCACCTCCACCGTCATCTCGTATACGGTCACGGTGACGCCCGGCGCGGCGATGGACGAGCGCTTTGTCAACGTCTGGTTCGACTGGAACCGCGACGGCGACTGGGGCGACGTCTTTACCTGCACCCAGGCGGCGGATGCCCCGGAGTGGGCCGTCCAGAACCAGGTCACGGTCTTGGGGCCAGGCGTCCACGTCTTGCAGACGCCGGCCTTTTTGCCCTACAATGCCACACCTCTGGACCCCACTTGGATGCGCATCTCCATCGCCGACGTCCCGGCGCCGCTGGTGCCGGGCACCGTCCGGGCGGACGGCCGGGGACCCGACAATGGTTACCTGTACGGCGAAACCGAGGACTACTATCTGCCGGGGGAGAAGGAAGAACCCGACTACGATATCTATCTCAAGGACAACGCCTCTGACCTCGGCGCGGTGCCCAGTAGCTCGCCCTGGTGGAATAGCCCTGACGTCTGGGTCCGCAACGACGGCGACTGCACCAACACCAACCACGAGAACCCCACCGCGGGTTCGAGCACGACGGTCTGTGTTCGCGTGCGAAACCGGATGACGGCCACGGTGACCAATACCACCGTAGACGTCTATTGGGCCAACGCAGCGCTGGCCCTCTCCTGGCCAGGAAGCTGGAGCTACATCGGCAACGTCCACATCCCCAGCCTGGCCGGCGGAGCGGTGACGACCAAATCCTTGACCTGGAACGTGCCCTTCATCACCGGCCACTTTTGCCTACTGGCACGGGCCGATGCGCTCCAAGATCCCATTGGCTCCGGGCCGGACACGGTGGCCCCCGTGGACAAGACCCAGAACAACAACAATATCGCCCAGCGCAACGCCAACATCGTGGACTATCCGGAAGTCACCGAGTGTGGGTTCTATACGACGACGGTTGCCACCGACACGATCTACTTTGACGCCGTGAATCCCTGGAACAAGAACGTCGAGGTGGACATCGAATTCGACAGTAGCGACTTCCCCATCGGCACCGGGACGTTGATCGTGGAGCCGGGGAGCCTGTGGTCGCGGTGGACCTCTCTTACGAACTTTAGCACGGGTGTGGATACCCTGACGGCCACCGGCCTGCCGGCGACCATGAGCGGGATCTCGATGATGCCCGGCGAGACGGCGCGGATGACCCTGACCGTCGCCGCCGAGATCGACTACGACTTTACGATAGAGGTGGCCGAGATCGTCACCGGCACCGAAGTGGGGGGGATCGATTACGTCCGCGACCTGCCGGACTGCATCTACCTGCCCATTATCCTCAAGAACTACTGATCCTGGCCGGCCACCCGCTCTGCACAAAAGAGCCACCGGATATCCATCCGGTGGCTCTTTTCCTACTTCCGGGACGTGTCACTCTGCCCAGGCGCGCCTGGAGGGACTCGAACCCCCAACCTGCTGATTCGAAGTCAGACGCTCTATCCGTTGAGCTACAGGCGCGTGTTCACCTGCAAGTATACCATAGAAGCGGAAGCTTGGTCAACCCGGCTGGCGACTGCGACTTGTGCCGCCGCCGCTTTTCGGGTAGAATGCCGAAAGAGATTGAGGCTTATGGCAGAAGACAATCTGAATTTGGCAAAACAGATCGTGGCCGAGGCCCGGAGGCTCGGCTTTGACCTGGTGGGTATCGTGCCGGCCCGGCTCGCGACCACCCAGTGGGCCTACGAGGCATGGCTGGCAGAGGGCTACCACGGCGAGATGGGCTACCTGGCCCGGCCCGACGCGGCGGCTCGTCGCGCCGACCTGGCCCGGACGCTGCCCGGCATCCGGGCCGTCGTCGTGATCGGCAGCAACTTTCACTCGGTGCCCCTGCCCCCGGCGCTGCGCGACGATCCCGCGCGGGGTATCATCGCCAGCTATGCCTGGGACGAGGACTATCATGACGTCCTGACCCCGCGCCTGCGCCAGTTGGGCGCGTTCGTGGAGGCCCAGGTCACAGGAGACGTCGCCCAGCGGGCCTACGTGGACACCGGCCCCTTGCTGGAGCGGGAGCTTGCCGCCCGGGCGGGGCTCGGCTTTGTGGGCAAGAACACCAACCTGATCCGCCCCGACCTCGGCTCCTGGCTCTTTTTGGGAGAGCTGCTGCTCGACGTCGAACTGCCGGCCTTGCGATTTCCGGCCGAGACGGAGGGCACCTGCGGGCGCTGCACCCGCTGCCTAGACGCCTGCCCGACAGACGCCTTCGTCGGGCCGTACGTGCTCGACGCCCGGCGCTGCATCTCCTACCTGACCATCGAGCTCAAAGGCCCCATCCTCCGCGATCTGAGGCCGCTCATGGGCAACCGCATCTTTGGCTGCGACATCTGCCAGGAGGTTTGCCCCTGGAACCGGCGCTTTACCCGGCCAACGGCCGAGCCGGCCTTTCAGCCCCGCCCGGACGGCATCGCGCCCCGTTTACTGGACCTGCTGGCCCTGGACGATGAGGGATTCCGGCGACGCTTTCGAAGTAGTCCCGTCAAGCGAGCCAAGCGCCGCGGCCTCTTGCGCAACGTCTGTGTTGCGTTGGGCAACTGGGGCGATCCGGCGGCGGTCCCGGCGCTGGTCCACAGTCTGGCCGACCCCGAACCCCTGATCCGGGGGCACGCGGCTTGGGCATTGGCGCGCATCGGCACGGCCGAGGCCCGGCGCTCCCTGGAGTACGCCCTGTCCCGCGAGGGCGACGAGTGGGTACGAGAGGAGATCCACCTGGGACTCGGGGTTGGCGTTCTGGGCGGATCGTAGTATCATCGCAGGCGCATCGTCTGTTTGGGTCATCGCCGCATAGGAGAGGAGTCTATGGTTGCACGAGAACTGCTGAACGAATACGAGATCTTTGATAACGTGCCGGACAAGGTGGCGGAGGCGATCTTGGAGCAAGCCGAGATCGCGCCCTACGCGCCGGGCGAGGTGGTCGTCTCCAGGGGGCAGCCCTTCACCTTCTTTGGCCTGATCCTGGAAGGAAGCCTGGGTGTCTATTTGGGCGAGGAAAAGGGCAAGCCCCGCCGCATTGAATTGCTTGCCGAGGGCAGCTACTTTGGCGAGATGTCGCTCATGACGGGCTTGAGCTCTCCGGTTGACATAATCTGCGTCACGCCGTCGCAGGTGCTGCTCATCCCCGAGGGAGTTTTCCAGCGATGGGTGCAGATCGATCCGGCGGTGCTGCAAGTGTTCTCCAAGTCCATTGCCCGCAAGAGCACGTTGATCGAGCACGAGCAATCGGACATCGATCAGGAGATCGCGGTGGAAGAGGCCGACGAGGACCCCTACGGCTTGGGCCTGACGCCCGACGAGCCCCAGAAGATCCTGGTCCTTAATCTGCGCACCGGCTCCCTGAAGTATCGCTATTTCGACACCGACGACGTCAGCAAGAACGTCGAAGGCCAGGTGGAGTGGATCGAGGAGCCGCGTTGTCTCCAGACCCACGCCACCACCGAAGGCGAGCACACGTTCGAGCTCGGCGCCGTGGATCACAAAGAGGCGCTGCAAGCGGCGCTGGACCGCCTGGTCGACCCCCAAGTCGGCGTCCTCGGCAGCCTTGACGAGGTCACGGCCATCGGCCACCGCGTGGTCCACGGCGGCGACAAGTATGCCCAGCCGGTCTTGATCGACGAGCGGGTGCTGCAAGACATCCGCGATTTCGCCCCCTTGGCGCCCCTGCACAACCCGATGCACGCCCTGGGCATCGAGTGGATGCGTGACCGCCTGCCCGACGTGCCCCAGGTCGCCGTCTTTGACACGGCTTTCCACCAGACTATGCCGCCCTACGCCTACCGCTACGCCCTCCCGGAAAAGCTCTACACCGAGGATGGCATCCGCCGCTTTGGTTTCCACGGGCCGTCCCACCAATACGTGGCCTTGATGGCGGCGACCCACCTGCACAAGCGCTTCTCCCGCCTCAAGATCATTACCTGCCACCTGGGCGAGGGCGCCTCGGCCTGCGCCATCGACCACGGCCGCTCGATTGACACCAGCATGGGCCTCACCCCGCTGGAGGGGCTGGTCATGGTCACCCGCTCGGGCGACATCGACCCGGCCATCGTAACCTACCTGATGCGCAAGGGTCTGACGGCCGACGAGATCGACCACCTGCTCAACCGCGAGAGTGGCATGAAGGGACTCTCGGGCCTGTCGGGCGACACCCGCGAGATCCCCGACGCGGCCAACGCCGGCGATCCCAAGGCCATGCTGGCCGCCGAGGCGTTCGCCTACCGGCTGCGCAAGTACATCGGCGGCTACTATGCCGCGCTGGGCGGCCTGGACGTGCTGGTCTTTACGGGCGGCATCGGCGAGAACGCCGCCGGCGTGCGCTCGATGGCCTGCACAGACCTGTGGAGCCTCGGCATCCTGATCGACGCTGTCAAGAACCGGGCGGTGCGGGACGCAACCGAGGGGGTGGTGGACATCTCCCATCCCGACTCCAAGATGAAGGTCCTCGTCGTCCACTCTGACGCCTCGCGCATGATCGCCCGCGAGACGATCCGCATCCTGGGCTACCAGGCCCTGCAAAAGCGGCTGAAGGCCAGCGAGATCCCGATCCCCATCGGCGTCTCGGCCCACCACGTCCACCTGAGCCAGCCCGACGTGGAAAAGCTCTTTGGCCGCGACCACGAACTGACGCCCAAGGTGCCGCTCTCCCAGCCGGGCCAATTTGCAGCCGAGGAGCAGGTGCGCCTCGTCGGGCCCCGGGGCGCCATCGACCGGGTGCGCGTGCTGGGGCCGGCCCGCAGCAAGACCCAGGTCGAGATTGCGCGCACCGAGGGCTTTCGCCTGGGCATCCACGCCCCGGTTCGCATGTCGGGCGACCTGACCGGCACGCCGGGCCTCGCGCTGGAAGGGCCAGAAGGACAGGTCGCCATCGAGCAGGGCGTCATCTATGCCCAGCGCCACCTGCACATGACGCCCACCGACGCCCGCAAGCTGGGCCTGGAGCACGGTGACGTGGTTCGCCTGCGGGTAGAGGGCGAGCGGGAGCTGATTTTCGGCGACGTGGCGGTGCGCGTCTCGCCCAAGTACCAGCTCGAGTTCCACCTGGACACCGACGAGGCCAACGCCGCCGAGCTCAACACCGGCGACGTGGCCTACCTGGAGGGCATCCAGAAGCGGGGCAACCGGGCCTAGCAACAATCTGGATGTTCACCATGACGGATGGGCGCTGGGCGCACGACTTGCTCCACGATTTCGGCGGCGACGGTCCCGCCGTCCACCTGGCCCACGCCAACGGCTTTCCGCCGGGGACCTACCGCGCCCTGGCCCAGGCGCTGGCTGACGCCTATCACGTCGTCGCCCTGCCGTCCCGGCCGCTGTGGTCCGGCAGCCGGCCCGAAAGCGCGCCCACCTGGCGTCCCCTGGCCGACGATCTGGTGACCGGGCTGGAGGCGTTGGGTTTGCGAAGTGTCGTCGGCGTGGGGCACTCGCTGGGCGGCGTGCTGACCCTCTGGGCCGCCATCAACCGGCCCGACCTTTTTCGAGCCGTGGTGCTCGTCGACCCGGTTCTTCTGCCGCCCACGTGGCTGTGGGGGCTGCGGCTGTTACGTTTTCTGGGACTGGGCCACCGGCAGCCGCTGGTCCAGGGGGCGCTGCACCGCCGGCGCACCTGGCCCCATCGCCAGGCGTGCTTTGACCACTACCGGGCCAAGTCGCTCTTTGCCCGCTGGCCCGACGATGTTCTGTGGGATTACGTCGAAGTAGGCACCCGCCCGCGCCCCGACGGCAGCGTCGAGCTGGCCTATCCGCCCAAGTGGGAGGCGCACATTTTCGCCACTACGCCCACCGGCATCTGGCGGGACGTACCCGCGTTGGAGGTCCCGGCCCTCGTCGTCCGTGGCGCCGAGTCCGAGACCTTTATGCCTTCGGCGCAAGCGCGGCTGGCGCGGCTGCTGCCCCGGGCGCGCTTTATGAGCATCGACGGCGCCGGTCACCTGGTGCCGATGGAGCGGCCGGCGGCCACCGGCGCTGCGATTCTCGATTTTATGGACGAGATCGGCTGCCCGTCTGCCTAGAGGATACCCAGCAGGGGGAGCGCCTGGCCCAAGGTGTCCAGCCCCTCAAAAATGCCGCCCAGCGCGGCGCCAAAGACCAGGCTGATGATGAACAGGACGACGACCATTACGAGCCAGGCCACAAAGCCGGCGATGAAAAAGCCACATCCAAACCTGAATCCATCGGCCACCGAGATCTCGTTCATTGTCACTCCTCCTTGTGTTGGGTTTGTTTGCCCGCCGCTGTGCGGCGCAGAGATGATGAGGAGTCCAGTATAGCACAGTCGCGTTGTCCAGGCAAAGGATGCCCTCCTCGCGACTTCCAGAGTGGCGCGGTCGATGAGCGCCAGCCGTGGCTTGACCGCGCGGCGATTCGGCGGTACAATGGGGGCCGAGGAGGCGAGCCATGACCCTGCAACCGACGACGAAATCGCTGGTGGACGTCAAAGCCTACCTGGACGACCTGCTCCAGGTGGCCGGCCTGGACGAGAGCGGCAACGGCCTGGTGGTCGGCGGGCGGCCGATGGTCAGCAAAGTGGGGCTGGCCGTCAATTGCTCCTTTCAGGCTATCGAGGGCGCGGCCCAGCGGGGCTGCGATCTGCTCATCACCCACCACGCCGCCTGGCCCAAGGTGGATCAACATTTGTCGGAGAAGAAATATGCCCGGATGCGGCGGCTCGGCCTGAACTACTACGCCGCCCACGAGTGCCTGGACCTGGCCCGCCAGTTCGGCACGGCGGACGCGCTGGCCAGGGCGGTGCGCGTGGCCGTCCAGGGCACCTTTGACCTGGACGGCGAGGCGGTGGCCGTGCACGGCCTGACCACGGGCCATTTCAAGGAGTTCGTAGTGCGGGTGGGCAACCAACTCGGCGTCGAGCCCCGGCGCTGGAAGAACAGCGACACCTTCGGCCACGTGGGCATCATCCCCGGCTGGGGCGGCCGCACGAACTGGATGGCCCAGGCATTGGAGTTGGGCTGCGATACGTTCCTGACCGGTGAGGCGAGCATGTTCAGCATCTTGTTCGCCAAGGAGGCGGGCCTGAATCTGGTCGTGGCTGGGCATTACGCCACCGAGACGCCGGGCGTCATGGCCCTCAGCGCCCGCATCGCCCGGGACTTGCAGGTGGAGGTGACGTTCATCCCGGAGGAGATGGTCGAGGCGAAGGGATGATTAATGGACACACACATTGGAGCCTGGAACGCAGGCGCGTGTGGGTTTGCTAGGTGGGAGGTCAGTAATGAATGATGCAGAAAAATACAATGAGAAGGTAGATCCTTTTGACTATTTCAGCCTAGTCATTCTTGCAGAGTTTGTTCTCGTAGTCATCGCTGTATGGCTGTCTTTTCGCTATCCAGATGCTGAATGGCTGCAAACGACAGCTCTCATAATGTGTGTGGCGCTATTCTTTGTGCCACTCCTTCCTTTTTTTCCACTTTCTCAAATTGAAGAACTCAGCATCGCCGGGCTGTTTTCCACAAAACTTGGCAAGTCTGTAAAGTCGATCCAGCAACGCCAACTCGTGAACAAGGTCGTAACGGTGACGGGCGACGGCTACTATTACTATTGGGTTGATTCTACAGAAACTGCCTACGGTTTGCCGGATCGGGACACGGCTGTGTTCCTTTCTCGCGGAGACGGCATGCTCCAGATATCGTCTGACGAGTGGGAATCGCTCAAGAAATCCGAGAAGACGCTACCTTCTTTCAAATCAGCGATTCCAAAGCATAACCACGGCGATGTGTTTCTTCTCTATGACTGCGAGCTGATCTATCAAACGTCACTTTCGTTTCTCTACAAGCTTGCGGTTCTGAATGGGGTAGATATTCAGGATAAGGACTTCAGAGAATGGAAAAAAGATGGGGAAATATGGGTGGAACAACTTACAGCGGAGGATTTTCAGAACCGAAAAATTCAGTAGTCTGGGCGCCCAGTTTCCGAAGGGCTTTCAACCATGACCAACCGCGAACTGGCCGACATCTTCCAACGCATCGGCACGAGTCCGCAGGACAAATAGTTGAAGGAGAGGAAGGTATGCAAACAGGAGTAGTTCCTCAGATCACCGAGCGACTGGAAAAGCTACCGGCTGATAAGCTCGTTGTCGTATACGACTTTGTTTCCTATCTCTTGGAACGAGAAATGCAGAGTGAGAAACACGACAAACCATCTGCAACAGATGTCGAGGAAGAATGGGATAGGCTGCTTGCCAGGCCGGAAGCAAAGCGCGCCTTGCGCAACATGGCAAGAGAGGCGCTTGAAGACTACCATGCGGGGCGGACTACTGACATCATCATCACCGACGATGGGCGACTGGCGCCAGGATGAAAGCAAAGGCAACGCCTGGGTTCTGGAAGCGGTATGCACAGCTTCCCCAAAACATTCAACGACATGCTCGAAAAGCGTATCAGCTCTGGCGAGCTGATTCCCGTTACCCAAGTCTGCATTTCAAACGAGTTGACAAAGTTGAACCGATCCACTCGGCACGAGTGAGTGATGACTACCGTGCGCTTGGCGTTCTTGAGGAAGACGTAATCACCTGGTTCTGGATTGGCAGTCACACCGAATACGACCAAATGCTGAAATGAGCCTTCAACCATGACCAACCGCGAAATTGCCGACGTCCTCAAACGCATCGGCGACATGATGGACATCCTGGGCGAGAACCGCTTCAAGGTCCTCGCCTACCGCCGCGCCGCCGAGAACATCCTCAACTTGGGGCAGGACATTCGCGCCTACTGGCAGGCCGGCACCCTGCAAGAGATCCCGGGCGTTGGCCAGGCCATCTCGGAAAAGATCGACGAGCTGCTGAGCACCGGCCGCCTGGAATTCTACGAGCGGCTGGAGGACCAGGTGCCGGCCGGCGTCGTCTCCCTGCTCGACATCCCCGACGTCGGCCCCAAGACGGCCGCCCGGCTGTGGGAGGAGCTGGGTTTACAAAGCGTGGCCGAGGTCGAGGCCGCGGCCGAGGCGGGCCAGATCCGCACGCTGAAGGGCATGGGCAGTAAGTCGGAGGCCAAGATCCTGGCCGGCATCGAGCTGCTCCACCGCCGCAGCGACCGCATCCCGCTGGGCACCGCCTGGCCCGTGGCCGCCGACCTGCTGGAGGGGCTCAAGGCCCACTGCGACGAGATCGTCGACTCGGCCGTGGCCGGCAGCCTGCGGCGGATGCGGGCCACGGTCGGCGACATCGACCTGCTGGTCGCCTCCGACGCCCCGGCGGCCGTGATGCGCACCTTCAGCGGCCATCCCCGCGTCGCCGAGGTGATACTCAGCGGCGAGACCAAAACCAGCGTCCGCCTGCACAACGGCCTGCAAGTCGACCTGCGCGTGCTGGAGCCGGCGCGCTGGGGCGCGGCGCTGCAATATTTCACCGGCAGCCAGGCCCACAACGTCCGCGTGCGCGAGATCGCCCAGAAGCGGGACCTCAGCCTGAGCGAGTATGGCTTCAAGCGGGCGGACGGCAGCGAGATCCTGTGCCGCACCGAGGCGGAGGTCTATGAGACGGTGGGCCTGCCCTGGATTCCGCCCGAGCTGCGCGAGGACCGGGGCGAGGTCCAGGCTGCGCTGGCCGGTGACCTGCCGAAGCTGATCGAGTGGGACGACATTCTGGGCGACCTGCACGCCCACACCGACTGGAGCGACGGCGCCGGCACCCTGGCAGAGATGGCCGAGGCGGCGCGGGACTGCGGGTATCGCTACCTGGTCATCTCCGACCACACCCAGAGCCTGGGGGTGGCCAGCGGCCTGGACGCCGAGCGCCTGCGCCAGCAGCGGGCCGAGATCGACGCCCTGAACGAGCGCTGGGACGATTTCACCCTGCTCCAGGGCTGCGAATTAGAGATCAAGGCCGACGGCAGCCTCGATTTCGACGACGAGGTGCTGGCCCGCCTCGATTTCGTGGTGGCCTCGGTGCACACCTCGCTGCGCCAAGACCGCGAGACCATCACCCGGCGGGCCTTGCGCGCGCTGCGGAACCCCCACGTGGACGTCCTGGGCCATCCCTCGGGACGCATCCTGGGCCAGCGCGAGGAGAGCGCCGTGGACCTCGACACCGTCATCGCCGAGGCGGCGCGGACGGGTACGGCGCTGGAGGTCAACAGCATCCCGGCCCGCCTCGACCTGGACGACGTGCACGTGCGACGGGCGGTCGAGTTGGGCGTCAAGATCGCCATCGACAGCGACGCCCACCATCCCGGCGGCCTGGAGACGCTGCGCTTTGGCCTGGCCACCGCCCGGCGCGGCTGGGCCACCGCCGCCGACGTGCTCAACGCCATGACTCTGGACGAACTCCGCGCCTGGCGGCAGGCCCGGATAGAGAGTCGGTAAATTGGTAGATTGGTAGATTGGGATACGGTTGCTCCCAGTCTCCCAATTCCCAATCTACCAATCTACCAACCTACCAACTCACCAACACGGAGGAGAGGCAATGACCCAATACGACGCAGGACCCGGAGACTGGAGCGACCGCGAGTGGGAGAGAGAGGAACCGGAGCCGAAACCGCAGGCCCGGCGGCCGGGCGTGCGCTTGCCGCCCTGGGCGTTGCTGGCCATTCTAGTCGGCGTTATTATTCTTTTGTGTGTCGGCCTGGTTTTGATCGTCCAGGCCATCCGCGGCGGCGGCGACGAAGAGGCCACGCCCACGGCGACCCTCACGCCCACGCGGGAGGTCGCGCCCACGGCCACCGAGGCATCCGTCGCCCCAACGGAGGTCCTGACCCAGACGCCGACGGCCACTGTGGAGCTACCCATCGGCGAGGCGACCGAGCCGCCGGTGTTCACCGAGATCGCGCCAGGCGCGACAGTCGTCGTGCAGGGCACGCTGGGTGCCGGGCTGAACCTGCGTGCCGAGCCCTCCACCGGCGCCCGTTTGGTGACCAACGTCAAGGAGGGCGCGACCCTTACCGTGCTCAAAGGCCCCGAGGAGGGCGACGGCTACGTGTGGTGGAAGCTCCAAGCGCCGGGCGGCCAGGAGGGCTGGGGCGCGGCCAACTGGCTGATCCTTACCGCCGAACAGTAGCGGACACTCTGCAACTTTGCAGGGGCGAGAGCGCAGATAGGCGCGGAAACTACAAACAGGAGGTGTTTTTTCCATGGACAAGAAACTGCGACGTTCACGAAGCAACCGCATGATCGCCGGCGTGTGCGG
>CAYLZO010000149.1:0-13257 GCA_964387775.1 uncultured Anaerolineaceae bacterium | reverse complement strand
GCGCCCAAGATTCTAGATTGGTAAAGTTCTATATTAGTGCAGAGTCCCTGCTTAGGAGAGATAGCACCTCTGCCAAATCTTCTGGAGGCGGCGCCTCCAGCTTCATGTGCTGCCCCGACCCGGGATGCCGAAAGCCCAGCTTCCAGGCGTGGAGAAGGTGACGCTCCACCGGCAGGCTGGACTTGCGCCGGCCATAGACCGGGTCGCCGACGACGGGATGCCCGATAGAGGCAAAGTGCACGCGGATCTGGTGGGTGCGACCGGTCCGGGGCTCGGCCTGGACCAGGGTGTAATCGCCGCTGGCGGGGCCGACCCGGTGGGCGAACTGCTCCAGCACGTGGTACTCGGTCACGGCCTCGCGGCCGCCGGCCAGGACCGTCATCCGCTGGCGATGGCTCGGATCGCGGCCGATGGGCGCCTCGATGCGGCCCAAGGCTGGCCGCAGGTGGCCGTCGAGCAGGGCCAGGTAGGCCTTGTCCACCTGTCGCTCCTTGAACTGCCGTTGCAGCGCCCGGCGCGCCTTCTCGCTCTTGGCGATCAGGATCAGGCCCGAGGTGTCCCGGTCGAGGCGGTGGACGATGCCGGGCCGTGTGTTGCCACTTTGGGCCAGTTCGGGGGAATGGGCCAGCACGGCGTTGACCAGCGTCCCGCTGGGATGGCCGGGCGCGGGATGGACGACCATGCCGGCTGCCTTGTTGACGACCAGGAGGACGTCGTCCTCATAGACCACGTCCAACGGGATCGGCTCGGCCGCCAGTTCTGCCGGCTCCTCGGCTGGCAGGTGGGCGACCAGCCGGTCGCCCTGGCGGACCTTGTAGCTGGCCTTGACCGGCTCGCCGTTGACCGTCACCTGGCCCTCGTCGATGAGCCGCTGGACCGCAGACCGGGACAGATCGCCCAGTCGCCCGGCGAGGAACTTGTCCAGCCGGGGGCCGTCCTGTTCAACCTGAATCTCGACTCGCTGTGCGTCCATCGTTCTAAATCAAAACCGGGGCCATCCCCTGCCCCGGCGCTCGACCTTGCAAGTTGGCCATCGGCTCATTGGTCATTTGCCATTGGCTCATTGGTCCTTGCTTCCTGGGCCATTTCGGCCTGCTCCATCCGCCAGAGCATCCAGCCCAAGAGAACGACTCCGGAGACCACGCACAGGTCGGCCACGTTAAAGACGGGCCAGACCTTAAAGTCAAAAAAGTCGGTGACGTAGGCCCTGGGCAGGGCCGTCCACAGGCTGCCGGTGTGCTGGACGGCGAGGAAGGCGGTTCGCAGGCGGTCGATGACGTTGCCCAGGTCGCCGGCCATGATCAGGCCCGAGGCCACGCGCATCGGCCATTGCCCGGCGGGGATCTGGGGATAGTAGACGAGGATGCCGATCAGCACGACAAAGTTGACGATCATGAACAACCAGCCCAGGCCGGCCAACTGTCCAAAGGCCACGCCGGTATTTCGCACGTGGGTAATGGTGAATATTTTGGCCAGGGCCGGGAGCGGCGCCCAGGACTCGCCCACGGCCAGATTCTGTCGAACCAGCACTTTGGTCCCCTGGTCCAGGGCCAAGAGGGCCAGGGCGAGGCCGAAAAGCAATAGCCAGTTAAGAAGCTTCCTCGTTCGCAAGGGATTCTATGCGCGTTTCACTGCGTGTCGCTGCTGGCAGCGCAGGCAGAGCGTGGCGTAGGGCAAGGCTTTTAGCCGCGCTGGATCGATGTCGGTCTTGCACAGCTCGCAGATGCCATAGGCGCCTTGCTCGAACCGCGCCAGGGCGTGGTTAACCTTCTCCAGCAGTTCTTGCGCGTTCTGGTGCAGGGCCATTTCCTTGGCCTGCTCAAAGGCTTCGCTGGCGTCGTCGGCCATGTGATTGCCGTACCCCAGATTGTTTCCGCCCTCAGCGTCTATCTGGGTAAGCACGGCCTGCAGGCGATTTTGCTCGCTCTCCAAAAAGGAACGTAACACCTCAGGACTTCTGACTGCCATATTCCCTCCAGATCCAGTTACTCGTTCCTACAGGTCCTCTATTGTACTCTAACGTTCAAAAATCGGCAAGTCGCATCTTTGGTTATGGGCAGTGCAAAAGCTACGTTTTGGCTACGATCAACCCACTTCCAGGATGAGCAAGTGCCCTTCTCGGGCAGCGGCGGCGCAGCCCGGCCCGGCTCTAGGGCGAAACACCACATCTTGGGGCAGCAGCGTGATGCTACGCTCCCCGACCAACAGACTCGTGCTCAAGCCCTTCCACAGTTGAGAGACCACCTGGGCGGCCTCTCGCGCTTCCAACGCGGCGAAGGCCGCCTCGATCTCGCGGGGCGCGACGCGCCGCTCGGCCCAGGCTTGCTCTCGCTTTGGAACGATCTGCCACCTGACCTTTGTCACGGCCTCGGCTGTAAACTCGACTTTGCCGACGCCCAGCATCTCGGTCAGCAGCGACAGGAAGGGCAGCACAGCCGAAAACGTAGCGGCCTGCGCCGTATAGACGCCGATCCAGGCCCTGGGCAGCCGTTGGTCTGGCTCGACGCCGGCTTGACGCCGGGCCTCCAGCCCCAGGGCGACCAATCGCCGGATCAGGGACATCATGGCCAGCAACACGGGGTCCGCCGGCGCCGGCTCGTGGCCCGGCCAGGCGGCCAGGTGCACGCTCTCGGACGAAGGGAGTGTGGCCTGGCGATAGAGGATCTCGGCCTGGTGGGGAAGAAAGGGCGCCAGCAACAGGGCGAGGGGCTTGAGGCTCTCGCCCCCGCCGCCGAATCGGTGCGGCAGATATACTTCGGCGAGCGCGCGGGCCAAAGATTCGAGCTCCCTCGCCGCCCGCCGGGGCTCGGCGGCCTCGAGGGCCTCTGTCACCGCGCCGATGGCCCGTTGCAGGCGAGCTTGGAGCCAGCGGTCAAGAAAGGCCTGCTCGGTGCTTGGCCGGCGCGGCCGAGAAGGAGACTGAGCCTCGGCCAGCGCGGTGCCCAGCTCCCAAAGGGGGTGGAGGAACGCCTCTTCGGCCCGGTCGGGAGAGGTGCCGGTGTACGCCGCCCAGCGGAGGGCGGCGGTCGGCGTGCCGGGCGCGGGTTTCCAGTCTGCGCCGCGTTCGCCGTCCGCCAGGGCGCTGGCCCGCTCCCAGGCCAACGAGTCGTGCAACAGGGCGCTCAACTCGGTCAGATTGCCCAGCCAGCCCAGGTGCTCGTCGCCCAACCCGACGGCCAGGTTGGCCGGCCCCGGCCGGGGAGACATCGTCTGGGGGAGGACGGCTGCCTCAAAATCGGCGTCGGCCACCTCCGGGACGCGGCGCATGGTCTCCCCGCACGCCGGGCAAGGAATGGCAATCCGGTCCACGGCCGGCCGGTGGAGGTCGATGGCCTGGGCCTCCAGCCCGGCCCGGCGGGCCAGGTCGTCCAGGCCGGCCACGCAGGCCTGCTCCCCACAGTCCTCGCAGGTCCAGATGGGCAGCGGGCTGCCCCAGGCCCGGTCGCGGCCCACGACCCAGGGACCGCTCCCCGTCTCCACGGACCAGACGGTGCGGGCCTGTGTCAGCAGCGGGGTATCGCAGTAGGGGCAGATGGCGCGCGGCCGCGTCCCGGCCTCTTCGCGGAGGAGGAGCCCCCGCACCCGCAGGTCCTCGACGATGAGGGGTTCTGCATCCTCCGGCGAGAGCCCGCGCCAGGGGGTGACGGCGTCGTCGAGGCGCCCCCAATCGTCCAACAAGCTTTCGTCGAGCAGGCCGTGGGTTTGGGCCAGGGACAGCGACAGCGGGTCAAAGGCGGGCGTCACCGGCCACAGGCCGCGGCCCTCCCCGGCCGGCACCTCGTCGCTGACCAGGACTCGGCCGAGCCCCTCCTCCGCCGGGAGAAAAGTAAAGGGCGGGCGATAGTGGGCACCCCGCAGCGCCCGGCCCGCGAGCCAGCGAGCCACCTGGGGCGGGGAGGCAAAGGCTCGATCCAGTGCACGTTCCGCCACGAGCAATCGGGCGGGCGGGCGCCGGCCTCCGCTGCTCACCTCGACGAGGGCCAGCCGGGCCTCAGGGTGCACGGCCAGGCCGCTCAGGGCCACGAGCTGCCACGGCTCCCGGACAAAGACCGAGAGATAGGTATCGGCCTCGCCGACCCAGGGCAGGCGGACCCACACGGATCGGGCCTCGACCTCGGTGGCCCGGCGCGCGGCTTCGGCCGTCGAGAGAGGCGTGGCGCAGCGGGGACAGAGGGGGACGACGCGGCGGCTGTGCTGCAGTCGCCCCGCCTCCCACAGCTTGTGGAAAGCGGCCCAGGCCGCGCCGATGGACCGGGGCGCCAGCGTGGAGTAGGTCTCGTCGGGGTCCAGCCACACGGCGAGCCGCTCGGCCAGGGCTTCGGCCCGGGCGATGCCGTCGAGGGCGGCCTCCCGGCAGGCGGCGTTGAACTCGGCCAGGTCGTAGCCGCCGAGGGCCGGCCCCAGCGCCTGTTCCACGGCGACCTCCACCGGCAGGCCGTGCCCGGCCCAGCCGGCCCGGCGCTCGACGGCGTCGCCGCGCATGGTCCGGTAGCGGGCCAGCAGGTCGGCGGTGGCCAGCAGGCGCACCTGGTCGGCGAGGGGCCGGCCCACCACCGGCACCGGCTCCTGGAGGAGGGTGTAGGGCAGCCCATCGCGACGGACAGCAGCGACGGCCTCGGGCACCTCGTGCCGCCGCCAGGAGCGCCGTACTTCTTCTTCCATTCGGATGAAACTGGTCCCAGCCCGCAATTCGTCAAACATGAATGTGCCTCGCCTAGAGAGAAACCCCCGGGTCGCTACGGTAGAACCAGATCGGCCACGATCGGCAGGTGGTCGGATTGGCCGTCCCACGGGCCGACGTGGGCCTCCAGTGCCTGCCAGTGGTCCGAGTACCAGACGTAGTCCAGGCGCCAGAGCCGGCGGGGCACCGGGATGCCTCGCCACTGCTCAGCGTCCGCCGGGAAGGTATGGCCCCAGCCCCGGCCGGCGCGCCGGAATGCGTCGTCCAGGCTTGCGTCCAGCGGGCGATACGCCGCGTTCTGGTCGGTCAAGTTGAAATCGCCGGCGACGACGACCGGGCCATCGTGCCGGTCCACGCGCGCCATCCAGCGCCGGACTTGCTCCTCGCGCAGGCGGAAGGTCCACTCAAAGCTGGCCCTGCCCCTGGCACCCAGGGGCAGCCACGACGACACCGCGTGGACGTTGAGCAGCAGGGCCGATTCCCCTTCGAACTCGACGGCCACGACCTGGGCGCCGTGCTTCCAGGCAGGATCGGGGACCTCGCCTTCATCGCGTAGCGGGTAGCGGCTAAAGACGCCCAGGCCGGTGACGTCATTCTCCACCAGCAGCACGCGGTAAGGATACTCGTCCCCCAGCCGGCCGATCAGGTCGGCGGCCATGGCCGGGACCAGTTCCTGGAAGCAGATCACGTCGGGCTCGGCTCCCTCGATCCGCCGGGCGATGGCTGCGCCGTCGTCGTTGGTGTACAAGATGTTCCACGTCATCACCCGCAACACCTCGGCGCCGTTTGCAAAGCCCGGCTGGAACCGGGGCAGGAACAGTCCGCCGTAGAGCAACAAAAAGATGGCGAGCGGCACCAACGCGGCTGCGATGGCCCACCGCCGTCGATGAACGAGCGCCAGGGGCAAAAGCACCGCCACCGGCAGGAACAGATAGGGCCTAACCCATGAAATCCTGACACATTGAGCAAGGATTTTGTGGACGGCGTTTTGCCCTTTTGGTTCCGGCTCTGGCCGGGTTAGGGGCTCGAGACGTTGAGCGCGGCCAGCTACCACCAGCGGTCGCCAAAGGCCAGGCGAAGCACCTGCCAGCCGACCACGGCGGCGGTGTTCAGCACGCATACAGCAGTGACGAGTCCCGCGATCCGTCGCATGATAGGATCGAGGGGCAACGCATCTCCCGATACGTTGCCCCTCGGGACTCAGATCCTCTTGACTCCCAGCATCACCGGGTGGCCGTCGAGCGTGAACGACTCGGCCCAGGGCACGTTGCGGGGCACGGGGCCACGCACCAGCTCGCGGCTCAGCGTCTCCTCCCGGATGTAGTGGCCCCAGTCGGCGACGACGTCGTTCAGTTCCTCGTCGGCGTCGTAGTAGGTGACGATGCGGTCGTCGAGCTGAAAGTCGGCTTCCTTGCGCAGGGTTTGGATGCGGCGCACCAGGTCGCGGGCCAGGCCCTCGCGGGCCAGCCCGGGCGTCAGGCTCACGTCCACGGCGACGACGATGCCCCTGTCCTCGGCCAGGGCGTAGCCCTCGCGGCCCTGGATGCGGACGTCCACCTCCTCGGGCAGCAGCTCGACCGGCGGGCCCTCGTCGTCCAGCTCGACGAGGGTGCTCAGGCCGGCCTCGAAGCGCCGGGCCAGGGCCTCGGCGTCGGCCTCGGCCACCGCCCGCCGCAGCAGCGGGAAGCGCGGCCCATGCTTCGGCCCCAGCAGGTTGGGCAGCAGGCCGATCTCGTACTCGACCAGCGCCGCCTCTTCGGCCACGAATTCGAGCTCTTTGACGTTCAGCTCGTCGGTGACCAGCTCGGCCAGGCTGGGCGTGAGGCCCACCGGACCCGCCCCGGCGTATACCCGCGCCCGGGCCAGGGGCTGGCGCAGCTTGATACCCGACGTGCTCCGCGCCGAGCGGCCCAGGGTCGCGATCTGCATGGCCAGTTCCATCTGGCCCAGCAGCTCCTGGTCGACGGCGTCCTCGTCGGCCTCGGGCCAGGGGCAGTGGTGGACGCTCTCGCAGGCGTTTTCATCCGCCATGTTATCCGCTGCTCCCGAGCGGACCAGGTTCTGGTACATCACCTCGGTGACAAAGGGCACTACGGGTGCCAGCAGCTTGGACAGGGTCACCAGGACGTGGTACAGGGTGGCGTAGGCGGCCTCTTTGTCGGCGTCGTGCTCACTCTTCCAGAAGCGGCGGCGGCTGCGGCGCACGTACCAGTTGGTCAGGTCGTCCAGCAGCGGCTCCAGGGCCAGCGTCGCGCCGTAGGGATCGTACTCTTCCATGCGGTCGGTGACCCGGGCGATGACCTGGTTGAGGCGGGCGAGGATCCAGCGGTCCAATTCGGCCAGTTGTGCGTTGTGAATTGTGAATTGCGAACTGGGTTCCCAGTTGTCCAGGTTGGCGTAGGTGACAAAGAAGGAGTAGACGTTCCACAGCGGAATGAGGAAGCGGCGGCGGGTCTCGTCGGCGCGGTGGTAGCCAAAGAGCAGGTTGGTCTCGGGCTTGTGGGCACAGTACATCCAGCGCATGACGTCGACGCCCATGGTGTCGGCCGCCTCGTTGAACTCGATCATGTTGCCCCAGCTTTTGTGCATGGCCCGCCCATCCTCGGCCAGGAGGGTGGCGTAGGTTTGCACGGTCTCGAAGGGCGCCTTGCGCTCCATGATCGTGCTCATGGCCAGCATCGAGTAGAACCAGTTGCGGAACTGGCCCGGGAAACTCTCGGTGATCAGGTCGGCCGGGAACCACTGCCGCCAGTAGTCGCGGTCGGTGCGATAGCGCAGCGTGGAGTAGGCGACGATGCCCGCGTCCAGCCAGGGATTGCCCACGTCGGGGATGCGGCTCGCCGCCGCGCCGCAGTCCTTGCACCGGACCTTGACCGCGTCCACGTGGGGCCGGTGGGGCGGGTGGCCGGCGAATGCCTCCCAGCCCGCCACGGCCCGCGCTTGCAGCTCCTCCTTGCTGCCGATCACGTCGAACCAGCCGCACGCCTCGCACTCCCAGATGGGCAGGGCCAGGCCCCAGTAGCGCTTTTTGGAGATCATCCAATCGTGCATATTGCGCAGCCAGTCCATCTCCCGGTCGAAACCAAAGTCGGGGATCCAGCGCGTGTCCTGCACAACCTCCATGATCTGGTAGCGCAGCCGGGTCTCTTTTTCCTCGTCGGTCACGGCCTCGTAGGGCTTGTCGAGCTGATCGCCCATGTCGATGAACCACTCGTCCACCAGGCGAAAGACCAGCTCCTCGTGGCAGCGCCAGCAGACGGGATAGCGGTGAGTATAGGCCTCCAGCCGGTAGAAGAGTCCCTTCTCCTCCAGGTTTTCAAAGATGGGCTCGGCCGTCTCGTGGACGCTCATGCCCGTCAGCCAGTCAAAGCCCTCCTTGAACACGCCATTTTCGTTGAGCGGCGCGATGACGGGCAGGCCCAGTTCCCGGCCCAGTTCATAGTCCTCTGCGCCGCAGCCGGGGGCCATGTGGACGATGCCCGTGCCCTCGGCCTCGCCCACCTCGTCCCACAGGACGACGCGATGGGCCTCGGCGGAGCCGCTCTCCTGTTGGGCCGGCAGCTCGTCGAAGGGACCGTCGTAGGTCCAGCCCTCCAGCTCGGCGCCCGGCTTTTGGTCGAGGACGCGGAAGGAGCCGCGCAGGGCGTTGTCCACGGCACCCTTGCTCAGCCAGAATCTATGCTCTCCCTGCTCTACGAGCACGTAGGGCAGGTCGGGATGGACGGCTGCGGAGACGTTGCTGGTCAGCGTCCAGGGCGTGGTCGTCCAGACTAGCAGGTCTTCACCGGGGCGATTTCGCAGCGGAAACCGCAAAAAGACGCTGGTGTGGGTCAGCTCCTGGTAGCCCTCGGTGACGATCTCGTGCTGGCTGATGCCGGTGCCGCAGCGGGCGCACCAGGGCATGACGTCGGTGCCTTTGTAGATCCAGCCGTTGTCGTGGCATTTTTTCAACGCCGTCCAGATCATATAGTTGTTCTCGTTGCTGAAGGTAAAGTAGCTGCCACCCAGCTCGGGCAGGCCCAGCCGCCCGACGATCATCTCCACGGTGTCGGTCACCGGGCCGTGGGGACCCTCCACGGTGATGACCTGGGTCGGGTCCTGGTCCATTCGGGCCTTGAGTTCCCGCAGAAAGTCTTGGTCGTTCCAATCCATCCAGTAGCCCAGGCGGATCGATTGTTGGGTCTGCACGGCCGAGTATTCGAGCACCCGCTGCTTGCAGAGGTTGACGAACCGCTCCAGGCCGTAGGTCTCGATGTCCTTCTTGGTCTCAAAGCCCATCTCCCGCTCGACGTTGACCTCGACCCACAGGCCCTGGCAGTCAAAGCCATTCTGCCAGCGCTGGTCGTAGCCGCGCATGGCCCGGTAGCGCTGAAAGATGTCTTTGTAGGCCCGGCCCCAGGCGTGATGCACGCCCATCGGGTTGTTGGCCGTGATGGGGCCGTCGATGAACGAGAATTTCTCGTTGCCCTGGTTCTTCTGTTGTAGCTTCTGGAAGGCGTCGGTGCGCTCCCAGAAATCGAGCACTTCGTGCTCCTGTTGGACAAAATCCACTTGATTGGGTACCGGTTCAAACATGGTTCCTCCTCCGAAATCGGAATGATGGTAGGTTGGTAGGTTGATAGATTGGTCAGCTTATGCCGATCTCAGAGTGCCCAATCGAGCGGGGAGATGGTCGGTTACAGGCTAGCATCTCCTCGAAAACCCTCCTCTCTTCGGGGTGGTTTAAGGTCACGCATCCAGCTCGATGTAGATCCGCTTGTTGATCGCCCCTTTGCTCTTGTAATCGACGACGCGCACCTGGCCCACCTCTTCCGTGTTGGCCACGTGGGTCCCGCCGTCGGCTTGCAGGTCCAGGCCCACGATCTCGACGGTGCGCACCTCCTGAATTTGCGGCGGCAGCAGGTTGATCTTGGTCCGGATCAGGTCCGGGATCTGAAACGCCTCCTCCCGAGGCAGGATGTTGATGCGCACCGGGCGGTCTTTGTCGACCTCGGCGTTGACGCTGGCCTCGATCTCGTCCACCAGCTCTCTGCGCATCGTCTCGAACTCAAAATCCATGCGGCCTTTCAGAGGCTCTATGTTGCCGCCGGTCACGGACGCGCCATAGTCGCGCCAGACGACGCCGCACAGCACGTGCAGAGCCGTGTGGGTGCGCATGAGCCGGTAGCGTCGCTCCCAGTCGAGCGCCCCGCGGACTTGTGTGCCTTCGGGCGGCACGTCGCCCGCCAGAGTGTGCCACACCTCCGCGCCCCGCTTCTTGACCTTGACCACCTGCGATTCTCCGCCGTCCCACGACAACTCGCCCACGTCGTGGGGTTGCCCGCCCCCACCGGGATAAAACGCCGTCCGGTCGAGGGCCACGGCCTGGCCGTCGGTGGCGGTCACGACGGCGTCGAATTCCTTCAGGTAGCTATCCAGCAGGTAAAGCTGCTCTGTCATACTTTTCCCCATTCGTGTGCCTTCTGGAACCAAAAAACGCCCTCATCCCTACAAGGGACGAGAGCGCCTGCACAGCACCCCCGCGGTACCACCCTTCTTAGCGTTACCGCTCACTCTGTCAGGTACAGTCCCTCCTCCAAGCCGGACGATACCTGCGCCCTGATTAACGGTGGGCGATTCCGGCCAAGCCTACTGATCCAGCCCTTCTCATTGCTCGGGGCAGACGTTCGGTTGGCGGCTCCAGGAGGATTTTCAGCGCATTTCCCGTATCCGGCTTGCACCCCGAGGCCGGACTCTCTGCACGATCCCCGCGCTTACTCGTTCCCTTCTCAGCCGTTATCTATTCAACTGTTCTTGGTAAGCGATAGTGTGAGGGACGTCCCTCACACTATCGCTTACCAAGAACCATACCCCCCAACTGGACCAAAGTGTAGCACGAAACAGCGAATCTGTCAAACGGCATCAATGACCCAAAATCCGAACGCTCTCTTCACGCGGATGGGCCACCAGTTTCACCTGGCCAAACCGAGCCAGCAGCCGCCGGCATTGGTCGCGCCGGGCGCGCATGCGGGGCTCCTTGGCCTTCCACTCGCCTTTGATCTGGTTGATGGCCAGCAGGCTGTCGCCACGCACTTCCAGAGAGAATTCCTCAGGATCGCGACCGGCCTCCTGGATGCGGCCGATGAGGTCTTGCAGGGCGGCGATCAACGTGTCGTACTCGGCCTCGTTGTTGGTGTAGCCGTCGCCGAGGTCCAGCCGCTCCAGGCGTTGGGCGCCATCTTGCACCCGGGTGATGGCATAGCTGCCATAGCCCCAGCCCGGGTTGCCCTTGCTGCCGCCGTCGAACGTCAGCCCGTAATCCGGCGACTGAGCCGACGAGAAAGTTGCCGGGATCGGCAAGGAGGCTTGACTCCGCTCCTGACCGGGCGTGTTTTTCTGCTCGTCGAGGAGTTGAAACAACCGGCGCCTTTGGGCCGGGTCCAGGGCGGCAATCGCCGCCGCGAGTTCTTGCACGTGGTCCATGATGAACTGCCCGCGATCAGCCTTGACCGTTTTGTCCGAAGGAGTCGGCCATCTTGTTGTAAAGATACTCCAGGTTAGCCATGTGCAGGCGTTGGACGAGACCGCCCAGGGCGATGCGGGACTTGCCACATTCCTCGAGCGTAATCTCCTCCAGATCGGCCTTGGAGCCGCCCTTGTCCACGATGGCTTTCACCCGCTTGCGGATGGTGCGCAGGTAGGCGATGTTGCTGTCCACCATCTCGTCGATCTCGCCCCGGAGCAGCACGCCGCCGTGCCCCTGGATGACGTTCTCCAGGTTCAGCGTCTTGACGACCCGCAGAGAGCGGATCAATTCGTCCATGTCGCCCCGGACCAACAGAGGGACCGGCGTCATCAGGTCGCTGGCGACCAGCACCTTGTCCTCTCGCATGTGGACGGTGATGCCGTCTTCGGTGTGGCCCGGCGCGTACACCAGATGGATCGTCTTTTCACCCAGCCGGATGAGGAGCTCGGTCTCAAAAACCAGTTGGGGGATACGCAACTGAACAGGGGCCAGGGCCGGCGTCTGCGCTTTCGCCTGGGCCAGGCTCTCCTCCCCGACCTTGAGCAGGATCTGGCGGCACAGCCGGTGGGCGATGAGTTCAGCCTCCGGAAAGAGGTAACTGCCATAAATGTGATCGGCGTGGTGGTGGGTGTTGATGACGTACTGGATCCCGGCCGGGGACCGCTCCAGAGCGAATTGCCGGACCTGTTCCGTTTCCTGGGGAAAGGGAAGGGTATCCACGACAATGGCCCCCTCAGGGGTGAGGATAACCGTGGCGCCCACCTCAGCGTAGAGATCGCTGACAAAAATAAAGACGTCTTCTGTGACTCGTTCCCGTAGCATGTCGTCTCCCAAGCAATAGATGAGGAGCTGGCACGTCCTTTGCCCTCAACGTCCGCGTAGTAGTGGTTGTACGTTGACGGATGGGGGTGGGTAAACCCACCCCCATCAGCCAACACCTGACCCCTACCGTCCGCATTATACTCGAAAAGCGGGTGCCTGGCAAGTGGGATGGGCACGAGGCGATCAGCATGGGGCTGTTGCTCCCTTTGCCGATTTGACAGATTCTTCATTTCGTGCTATCATCTCCGCATTCTTGGCAGGAGTGGATACCGTGTTCGAGCGGCGAGCCGCGCACAACCGAGGCACCGGCAACTTTTTTGGCTACTATTATTTTCCCGGCTGGATGCCGGTGCTTTGCGCTGCGGGAGACTGCCAGAAGTAGCCTGAAAAACGGGACGCAATCTGGGAAGCGTGGAGCAACCGGCTCCACGCTTTTTTTCTATTGGGGGGCATGACCGCTCGAAGCCCCGTCCCCGGGGCGACGCCCCCGGGACGGGGGCTGTGAGCGAGACGCAGTTCCTATTGGGAGGTAGTTTATGCCCTGTCGAGGCATCCGGGGCGCAACCACCGTCGAAAGCGACACCGCCGCTGCCATCCTGGCCGCGACGCGTGAACTGCTCGACTGCGTCGTCGAGGCCAACGGCGTGCAGGTGGAGGACGTCGCCAGCGCGCTGTTCACCGTCACCAAAGACCTGACGGCCGCCTTCCCGGCCCAGGCCGCCCGCGAGCTGGGCTGGGGTCACGTGGCCCTGCTCGACGGCCGCGAGATCCCGGTGCCCGGCGGGCTGCCCCGCTGTGTGCGCGTGCTCGTCCACTGGAATACCGACGTGCCCCAGGCGGCCATCCGCCACGTCTACCTGCGCGGCGCGGCAGCGCTCCGCCCCGACCTGTCAGGAGGTGGGTAGTGGTAACACGGTAAGTGATAATGTGGAGGACGTCCTCCACATTATCACTTACTGCGTAACCACTACCAGGAGGTGAAACATGACCCGAGTCGCTTTCCAAGGCGAGCACGGCGCCTATTCCGAAGAGGCCATCCACCAGTTTTTCGGCCCCGAGGTCGAAACGCTGCCCTGCCCCGGCTTTGCAGGCATCCTGGAGGCTGTCGAGGCGGGCCAGGCCGACTATGGGACGCTGCCCGTCGAAAACTCGACCGCCGGCTCCATCCAGTCTTCGTCCGGGGGCGTATAATTAATATCGGACAGGTCTTTCGGTTCTTCTTCAGGCATATTATTCCTTCTCCAGGGGA
>CAYLZO010000148.1:0-13358 GCA_964387775.1 uncultured Anaerolineaceae bacterium | reverse complement strand
AGCGAGAGCCAGCCGATTATACGCCAAACGGGCAGGGGAGTCAAAGTAGCTTCAATCGCCCACCCCAACTTGGAAAATGGACCGAAAGAGTGGTAGCCTGGCTGGCAAGGTCCTTACTCCAGACAGAAAGGAACAAGACCAGGCACAGAGGGAGGTGATGCCGTTCAGGCCAATCGCTTATTGCTGACCACAGAACACGGCTTTGTCTTTGTTTTGACCATGCACCGAGCCAGGTCGAGATCCCGGGCCGGGAGTTCGTGACACCGAATGCCTGCTGGGCGCCCTCGTACCGAGTCTGACCAAGCTCCAGCCTTTGACTCAATTCATTCCACATAGGAGGAGAAAATGAAAGCACGATCCATTCTTGCAGTGGTTGCCATCTTTGCCCTATTGTCAGGCGTGTTGGGCGTGGTCCCCGCCTTTGCCCAAGACCGGGTGCCATCGGGGCCCAAAGAGCCCACCTCTCCGACCGCCCTGACGACCCAAGACCTGACCACCGGCCTCACCGCAACCGACCTGGCGAACAACCTGGTGGGCGCCGGCATTTCCGTGTCCAACGTGACCTACACAGGCGCCGACGTGGCCGCCGGGACATTTAGCGGCGGCACCGGCATCATCGGCTTCGAGTCGGGCGTCATTCTCAGCTCGGGCGACATCGCTAACGTCGTCGGTCCGAATACCGAAGACGGCATCAGCGCGGACAACGGGACCAGCGGCGACCCCGACCTGACCGAACTCTCCGGATTCCCGACCAACGACGCCGCCATCCTGGAGTTTGACTTTGTGCCCGACGGCGATGCAGTCACGTTCCGCTACGTCTTTGCCTCCGACGAGTACAACGAATACGTCCACAGCACCTACAACGACGTCTTTGCCTTCTTTGTCAACGGCGTCAACTGCGCGACCATCAACGGCGAGCCGGTATCGATCAACACCATCAACAACGGCAATCCCTACGACACCGATCCCCGCGAGAATCCCGAGTACTACATCAACAACGACCTGGACGACGGTGGCGGCGACATTGACACCGAGATGGACGGCCTGACGGTCATCCTCGTCTGCAATTCGGCCGTGACGGCCGGGGAGACGAATCACATCAAACTGGCCATCGCCGATGCCAGCGACTCGATCCTCGACAGCAACGTCTTCCTGGAGGCCGGCAGCTTTGAGGTGCCGACCCCGACGGAAGAGCCCACCGAGGAGCCCACGCCCGAACCGGGCCCGCCGCCCTTTGTGCCCGAAGCCTCGACGCTCCTGTTGCTGGGCAGCGGCGCCGCCGGCCTGGCCAGCTACGTCGGCCTGCAGATCCGGGCCCGCCGTCGCAAGTAGTGTTCTGAATCCCAGACATTTTCCGAGAGCCACCAGGCCGCGCCTGGTGGCTCTCGGCTGTTGCTAGATAGCAGACTCTTGATGAAAAAGGTCAAACTAACGACCGTAAGCTATCCCCTCATTGCCGGGCTCTTGCTCTTGCTCGCCTACCCGGCCCTGGTGTGGCTGGTCCGATCGTGGTCGAGCAACCCCTACTACAGCCACGGCTTCCTGGTGCCGCCCATCGCCGCCTTCCTGGCCTGGCGCCAGTGGCAGCACCTGAAGGCCGAGCCGCGCGGCGGGCAGATGTGGCCCGGGCTCGCCCTCGCCGTGGCCAGCCTGGCCGGGATCGTGTGGGCCATGCGCTGGCAGAACTACTTTGTCGCCTCCCTGATCCTGGTGGCCCTCCTCGTCGGGATTTTGCTCTACCTGGAGGGCTGGCCGCGGCTGCGGCACTGGCTCTTCCCCTTGCTCTTCCTGGCCTTTATGGTGCCGCTGCCCTTCATCGACCTGGCCAGCCCCTGGCTCGAAGCCTTCACGGCCAACTCGGCCACGTCCCTGGTCCGCCTGGCCGGCATCGAGGCCGTCCAGCAAGGCGGTGAGATCGCCCTGCCGGGCACGACCGTCGTCGTGGGGGCGCCGTGCAGCGGCTTGCGCTCGCTGGTAGCCATGGTCACGGTGGCCGTGGGCTGGATTTACGTCGTGGAGGGCCGGCTGTGGGCCAAGGGCCTCATGGTCGCCGCCGTGGTGCCCCTGGTCGCCCTCAGCAACGTGCTGCGCATCGCCGTCCTGCTGGCCGTCGCCCAGTTTTTCGGGGAAGAGGCGGCCTTGACCTACTATCACGACTGGTCGAGCCCCATCCTCTTTCTCATGGCCCTGGGTCTCTTGTTGGTGCTTGGAAAGGTGCTGGGATGCTCCCGAGTGCGCAAAGACATCTTCTAGTCATCGTCCTGTTGCTGGTCGGCGTGGGCCTCACCTGGGGCCAGCGCTGGAGCCTGGCGTCGAAAGCCTCGGCCGGGGTGCCAACCCCTGCCACCGCCCGTGAGGAGAACCCGGCCGGATCGCCCGCCGAGCACGTCTACTTTCTCGATGTCGAGGGCTGGTACCGCATCACGCCGTACGAGACCGTGGTCCGCAGCCCCTACGACCTGACCGCCGAAACTAGCGAAGCCATGGCCCAGGCCCTGCCGACGTCGGTGGGCGAGTGGCAGCAGGTCGGCGAGGACGAGTACATCGCCGACGATCCGGCCGTCGTCTACTACTTGAAACATCCCACCGTCGCCCTGCAACGCACCTATCGCGACGCCTCGGGCCAGGACGTCACCCTGGCCATCATCGGCAACAAAGGGGAGGATAGCTTTTTGCTGTTCAGCCACACGCCCGAGACCTGCTATCCAGGGCGGCTGTGGCAGGTGACCGAGAAGCGGCGGGAGTCGGCCCTGCTCGGCGACGAGCCGATGCACGCCCAGTACCTGCTGACCGAGCACGCCGAGACCGGCCAGAAGCTCATGGTCCTCTTCTGGTACCTGTGGGACAACCCCCAGCGCAACTCGGAGGAGGGCGTCCTTTCAGTGCGGGTCAACCTCTTTTTGCCGCCAGATGGGAACGAGGCGGCGGCGCTGGCCACCACCTGGGATTTCGTCCGGGCGCTCTTTCCCACGACCATCCCCTGGGAACGCTTCTGACCGGAGACGCACCTTCGAAAGGCTCACTTCAATCAAAAGGGCGCTGCCAAGGCAGCGCCCTTGGTTTTCTCCGGCCCGGCCGGTCAATAGCGGAGCAAAGAACCCACAGCCCCGGCTTCTTCCAGCTCTTCATTGCCGCGCACGATCTCGACCTCGACGCCCTGCTCCAGCGCCCGGTGAACCATCGTGTCCACCAGGTCTTCGACGTGCTCCACCCCGCCGCCGCAGAGGGGGCATTCGTCCCGCTCGGTGAGCATCAGGTAGCGGCAACTCTCACAGCGATAGCCCGACGCCTCGAACCCGGCCGCAACCAGCAAGATCCAGGGCCGATGCTCCTGCAGAGCCACCAGCGTGTCCGAGAGGCCGGCCGTGGCACCACTACCCCGCTTCCAGCCGGCGATCATCTGGTTCACCAGCTTGACCTCGCGCTCCTCGGCCACCTCCTCGATGATCTCCATCGACTTGGCCTGGATCTCTGCCGGCGGCGCGCCAAAGTCAATGACAAAGCTGCCGATGACCTTCTCCTGCAAATGCTTGGGTATCAACTCCTTGAACTGCTTGACCGTCTCCTCCGTCCCGCCCAGCACCAGGCGCGTGATGCCGTTTTCGGCGCAGAAGGCATCCGCCAGGTCGGCAGCCTCCTTCAAGTTGCGCTGGATCACGGCCTCGTCGCGGCGGGCGGTGCGGGCCGTAACTCCACCCCGCATGCCGGCCACCCCCGAGGCGCCGCCGTGCTTCGTGCGGCGCACCTCTTCCCCAAGGGTGCCCTCCGTCTCGAGCAGCTCGCCCAGGTTAAAGTGAAAGATCCGGGCGCCCTCCCGATCGACCACGATCACGCCATAACGCCCATAGGCGTCCAACACGTCGGTCAAGGGCTTGATGTAGGGCCGATGGGACACGTAGGCATAGTTGTGCACCGGCACCGCCAACGAGTAGGACCGCCAAAAGCCGTCCTCCTGGCAAGAGAACAGCGCGACCCCCCTGCCCTGCCAATCGTACTCAAAATCAAAGTAGCGCTCCACGGCCTCGATGTCCTCTGCCTCGGCCTCCTCCGCGACCTCTTTCAGTAATGCGCGCAATACCAACCTGTATTTGTCCGTCGTCTGCTGCGTGGGGTCCACGTTCAGGTAGAGGCTAAGCACGTTCGAATCTGGGGCACGATATTCCACTAATTCGTTCAGGTCTTGCTCAGAAAACATTTGGCCCTCCTTATGTATAGTATTAGCCGATTGTGGTTGAAAAGTGAGTGTCCCGCCGGGCACGCTTCCCGGCCACTCACCCTTTCACCCTCTACGGCTATCCCTCCCCCGGACGCTCCTCCAGCGTGACGTCGATCTCCAATTCCTCGCCGTCTCGGACCACCGTCAGGGTCACGACGTCGCCCACGCTGGTCTGGGTCGCCAGGTAGTTGACCAGGTCGTCAAAACGCTTCACCTCGACCTCGTTGATGGCGACGATAATGTCCCCGCCGGCCGTCATCGGGATGCCCGAAATGACGACCGAGTCCGTCCCGCCCTGCAAATCGGTCTCGCTGGCCGGCCCCCCCGGCACGACGCGAGACACCAGGATGCCGTTTTCCACCGGCAGCTCCATCACCTCGACCACTTCCGGCGTGATGGTGCTGCCCTCCAAACCCACCCACGTGTGCCGGTAGCGGCCAAAGGCGATCAATTCGGGCACGACCCGCTTCAAAATGTCCACCGGGATGGCGAACCCCACCCCGGAATTGACGCCGGTCACGGAGCGGATGGCCGTGTTGACGCCGATGACCCGCCCCTGCGAATCGAGCAGTGGCCCGCCGGAATTGCCGGGGTTGATCGCCGCGTCGGTCTGGATCACCTGGGCCAGTTGAAAGCCGCTGTCCTCGCGGCGCAGGGTGCGGCCCAGCGAGCTGATCACGCCGGTCGTTACCGTCCGCTCCAGGCCAAAGGGGTTGCCGATGGCGATGGCCCGCTGGCCAACCTGCAAACTGGCCGACTCGCCCAGCTCGACCACGGTCAGCGCCTCGGGCTCGACGTCGATCTTGAGCACCGCCAGGTCGCTGCCCGGATCGGTGCCGACGATCTCGGCCGGGACGGTGTGCTCGTCGGCGAGGGTGACCAGCAGCGCGGGCTCGGCAATCGCCACGTGGTTGTTGGTCACCACGTGGCCCTCCTCGTCGATGATAAAACCCGAGCCCACACACTGGCCGAATTGGTTCACGGCCGTGACGCACACCACCCCCGGGCTCACCCGCGAGGCCACGTTGATGACGAGTTGCTCCTCGACGTCGGCCTGGGCCAGGACCTCAGCGGGCAGCGGGGTCGGGGTCGGGGCGACGACCACCGACTCGGGCGTTGTCACCTGTTCGACCACACTCGTCCTGGTGGGCAGGGGCGTTTCCAAGAGGTCGCCCAATTCGGAGACATTGCAGGCCAATCCGGTGAGAGCCAACAGCGAAAGGACAAATAGAAACACGGTCTTGTGTCGCATCGAGATTTAGTTTTGCCTCCTGGGGTGAAAAGCTTCTCGGAGAGGGACCAAGAGGGGGGCTGATCGGACCAGTTTGGACACCACGCTCAAGATTTCCAACGACCACTCCTGTTCATGGTAGAGAAAACGAATGGCAAGAATGACTCTTGCCCACTTGACGACCCACAGCAGGTCGTGCACCTCTTCGATTCTTTGTTCAGAGAACCTGGAACTGCCGTCTGACTGGTTCTATTTTACACCGTCTTTTCACAAAAATCAAGCGCCGCGTCCCATTGCTACCCTACGGATCACCGACGCAGCCGCAAATCTATTATAGCACCGGCCGCGACCCCTGTCAAACGACGCGCCAGAAACCCAGCGATTCTGAACGGGATCGAGCGTGAGCCTGGCCCTGCGCATTCACAAGAGCCGACACGAGCCACATCCAAGATCGCTGGGGCTCTTGCCAGCTCCTAGCACATTCCCCGGTTTTGTGATACAATATAGAGGCTTCGGTGCGGGACCTGTGGCCCGTCTCCGACACGCTCTTGGCTGCGACTGGCCCATCCTGCTCCGCACACGGCTGCTATCGAGTGACCAGATCGACCGCATTGTTCCTCATTCACCGAGACAGGGGAGAGGGGATCAACGATGAACAAGACCAAGGAGTGGCAACTTCGCAAGTTCGTAGTACCCGAGTTTGTTTTCGGTGCCGGGGCCCGGCATCTGGCCGGGCGATATGCGCGCAACCTGGGTGCCCAAAAGGCCCTGGTTGTCACCGATCCGGGCCTCCTTGCCGCCGGTTGGGCCGACGACGTAACCCAAGAGCTAGTCGACGCCGGCCTCTCGCACGTCGTCTTTTCCCGGGTTAGCCCCAACCCCCGGGCCGAGGAGGTCATGGCCGGCGCCCGCATCTACCACGAGGAAGGCTGCAACGCCATCGTGGCCGTCGGCGGGGGCAGTCCCATGGATTGTGCCAAGGGGATCGGGATCGTCAACTCCAACGGCCGGCACATCCTAGAGTTCCAGGGTGTGGACCAGGTGCCCGTGCCCGGCCCGCCCCTGATCTGTGTTCCGACGACGGCCGGCACCGGGGCAGACGTCTCCCAATTCGCCATCATCACCGACCTCGAACGCAAGATCAAGATCGCCATCGTGAGCAAGACCGTCGTGCCCGACGCGGCCCTGATCGACCCCGTCACCACGACGACGATGGATGCCCAACTCACCGCCTGCACCGGCTTGGATGCCCTGGCCCACGCGATTGAGGCCTACGTCTCGAACGCCGCCTCCCCCCTGACCGACCTCCACGCCCTGGAAGCGGTCCGTCTCCTGGTGGCCAACCTGGCCCCCGCCATCGCCGACGGCGACGACCTCGATTCCCGGGGCCGGATGATGCTGGGCAGCCTGCACGCGGGGCTGGCCTTTTCCAACGCCAGCCTGGGCGCCACCCACGCCATGGCCCACAGCCTGGGCGGCCTCTTGGATTTCCCCCACGGTGAGGCCAACGCCATCCTGCTGGAGCACGTGGTTGCCTTCAACTTTGACGCCGCGCCAGAGCGCTACCGCCGTATCGGCCAGGCGATGGGCCCGAGTTTGCAGGCAAGGAGCCAGGACGAGGCCCGGGCAGCCCTCGTCGGTGATCTCGGCCGGCTGCGCGAGGTGGCGGGCATCACGCAAAATCTGGGAGCGATGGGCCTGCGCAAGGACGACATCGCCCAATTGGCCCGGAACGCACTACAGGACGCCTGCGTCGTCACCAACCCCCGGCGGCCGACGCCAACAGACATCGAGGAAATCTATGAACGAGCGCTCTGACACCGGCGACAACTGGGATCGGCTCCGGGAAAAGATCATCGGACTGGGTGAGCATTCGGTCCAGAAAAGCTACTACCCGGAATTGCAGCGACGTCTGGCCGAACTGGAGCGATTTCGCGCCTTGCTGGATCAAAGCAACGACGCGATCTTGACGGCGCAGGTCCCCTCCGGGCGGCTGACCGACGTCAACGAGTCCGCCTGCCACCAACTGGGCTATTCTCGCCGGGAACTCCTTGCGCTTTCGCTTCCCGAGCTGGTCCTGCCCGAGGTGTCGGAACGGATCGCCATGTTTTTTGTCGAAACGGAGGGGCAAGCGCAGTATGAAGGCCGGATCACAACCCGGCTCTGCAAGCGCGACGGCGCGACGCTGCCCGTCGAGATGACGATGCAACGGGTCACCTTCCACGGTGCGAGCTACGTCGTGGCCGTGGCCCGCGACATCACCGAGCGGGTCCGGCTGGAGGAGGAGTTGCGCGCCAGCGAAAACCGCTATCGAACCCTCTTTGAGCACGCCAGCGACGCCATCTTTGTCGAGACCGACGACGACGTCATCGTGGACGTCAATCGCCGGGCCTGCGATCTCTTGGGCTACAGCCGTAAAGAGCTGCTGACCATGACCGTCTCTGACCTGCAAGCCCCGGAGGTCCGTGGGCAGCCGAGCGAAGTGGTGCGGGCAGAGCTGGAGCGATATGGGGATACACCCTTTGAAACGGTGGATCTCCATCGAGATGGCACCCGCATTCCCGTGGAGGTGACCACCACCCGGATACCTTACGAAGAAGAGAGCCTGGTCCTGTCCATCGTCCGCGACATCCGGGAGCGCAAGGTAGCAGAGGGCGAGTTGCGGCGCCTGAAAGAGTTCAACGAGAGCCTCGTCCAGAGCATGGCCGAAGGCATCGCCGTAGAAGACCCGGAGGGCTACTTCACCTTCATCAATCCGGCCGCGGCCAAGATGCTGGGTTGTACGCCAGAGGAGTTGGTCGGCGAGCATTGGACCCGGGTCGTCCCCCCGGACCAGCAAGCCATCATCCGCGCCGCCGACGAGCGGCGGATGCGCGGCGAAACCGATCGCTACGAGGTAGAGTTGCAGCGCAAAGATGGGGCACGGATTCCAGTGCTGATCAGCGGCAGCCCTTACTTTGACGCGGAGAGTGGGCGCTTTGCGGGAACGCTGGCCGTCTTTACCGACATCAGCGAGCGGGTCCGGGCCGAAAGCGAGATCCGGCAGCACACGGCCGAGTTGGAAGCGCTCCGCGAGGTCGGCCTGGAACTGGCAGCCCAACTCGATCTCGACACCCTGCTCCAGTCCATCGTCTCGCGGGCCGTGGAACTCCTGGGGGGCAGCATCGGCGGTCTCTATCTATACGAGCCCGAGGACGACATCCTGCGGCTGGCCGTGGGGGTTGGGATGGCACCGTCCACGATGGGCAAGGGGCTGGCGCCGGGAGAGGGCCTGGCGGGCAAGGTCTGGCAGACGGGCGAGCCTGCCTTCGTGGAGGACTATCGAAACTGGGCGGGGCGGGCCACCCGCTACGACGCCCAGAACTTTCGGGCCATCGCCGCCGTGCCCATCCGGTGGGGCGAGCAATCCCTTGGCGTCCTGAACGTCATCGCCGACGTGCCCGGTGCCTTTTCCGCGTCGGAAGCCGAATTGTTACGCCTATTCGCTGCCCAAGCCGCGACGGCCCTGGAGAACGCACGCCTCTTCCAGGCAGAGCGGGAACAACGGCAACAGGCCGAAGCCCAGCGCGAAGCCGCCCGGGTCATGGGCACCAGCCTGGACCTCTATGAGATTCTGCGCCTCATCCTCGACCAGTTGAAACGGGTGCTGACCTACGACACGGCCTCTGTGCTCATCCTCCGCAAAGGGACGGTTCCAGACCTCGTCGTCGGCGTCGGCTATGCCGACGAGCAGATGACCAGCCGGGAGGCCGGGAAGCTGCTGCAAGAGAGCCCCATCCTGCAGCAGATGGCCCGCGACTTGCAACCCGTGGTCAGCGCCGACGTGCGGGAGCTGGAAGGCTGGATCTGGGTGCCCGGCGCCGAACACCTGCGCTCGTGGATGGGCATCCCGCTCGTTACCCACGGCGAGATGATCGGCGCCCTGATGCTGGATCACACCGAGGTCGGCTTTTTCGGGCAGGCGGACGTGCAGATTGCCCAGGCCCTGGCCCAACACGCCGCCCAGGCCATCGAGAACGCCCGGCTGCACGACGAGACCCTGCTCCGAAACCGAGAACTGGCCCTGTTGAACCGGGTGATCGCTACCTCGGCCGCCAGCCGGGAGATCGAAAAGATCTTGGCAGCGGTTTGCCGTGAGTTGGCCGTCGCCTTCGACCTGCCCCAGGCAGTGGCTGCCCTGCTCGACGAGCAGAAAGCAGAAGCGGTGGTTGTGGCCGAGTACCAGGCCCACGAGCGGGTTTCCCTCCTCGACCAGCCTGTGCTGCTGGGCGGCAATCCCTTCTTTGAGCATCTTCTTGAATATCAGCAGCCGCTCATGGTGGCAGATGTGCGGGCCGATCCGCGGCTGGCCGTGCTCCACCCCCTGGCGGAGAGCCAAGGCGTCGTCTCACTCCTCTTTGTCCCCCTCGTGGTCGAGGGGCAGGTCGTGGGCGGGCTGGTCCTGGGCGACACGGCGCCCCGCTCCCTCACCGGCGACGAGCTGAACCTGGTCCAGCGCGTGGCCGAAGAAGTCGGTGGCGCCCTGGCCCGCGCCCGCCTGGAGGAGACGCAGCGGCGCTTGAGCGTCGCCGTCGAGCAGTCGGCCGAAGCCGCGGTCATCACCGACGCCGAAGGCGTCATCCTCTACACCAACCCTGCCTTTCTCGAGATCGTCGGTTGTCGCCGGGCCGAGGTTATCGGCCGGAAGCCGGAGGCCCTGGCCGCTGGCCCGATGGGCCAGGGCGTCCCCCACGTCATGGGACAGGCCATCCGGTCTGACGGTGTGTGGCACGGACGCTTCAAACACCGGGGGCCGGATGACCAGGTCCGCACCCTGGACATGACGGTCACCCCGGTGCGCGACCAGGCCGGGGAGAGCATCAACCACGTGGCGACCATTCGCGACGTGACCCGCGAGGTGTTACTGGAGATGCAGTTTCGGCAGGCCCAAAAGATGCAGGCCCTGGGACGCCTCGCCGGCGGCGTCTCTCACGATTTCAACAACCTGCTGACCGTCATTCTCTTCGGCGCCCAGATGTTGGAGCGGAAATTGCACGTGCAGGACCCCCTTTGGGAGTACGTGCTGCCCATCAAAGAGGCCGCGAACTATGCCTCCCGGCTGACGGCGCAACTGCTCAGCTTCAGCCGGCGGGAGGTCATCGAGCCCCGCATCCTCGACCTCAACCGCACCGTCGGCGAGTTGGGCCGGATGCTCCAGCGCCTCCTCGGCGAGCACGTCCAGCTGGTCACGTCGCTGGCCGGCGATCTGTGGCCGATCAAGGCCGATCGCTCGCAAATCGACCAGGTGCTCGTCAACCTGGCGGCCAATGCCCGCGATGCCATGCCCGAGGGCGGGACCTTGCTCGTCGAGACGGAGAACGTGATCCTCGACGAAGCGTACGCCGCTTCCCACGTGGAGGCGAAACCGGGCGAATACGTCCTGCTGGCCATCAGCGACACGGGCGTCGGGATGAGCGAGGCGGTGCAGGCCCGCCTCTTTGAGCCCTTTTTCACCACCAAGGAGCGGGGTCGGGGCACAGGCCTGGGGCTGGCGACCGTGTTCGGCATCGTCAAGCAGGGGGGCGGGCACATCCGTGTTTACAGCGAGGAAGGGCAGGGCACCACCTTTCGCATCTACCTGCCCCGCGCCCACGAGGCCGAAGTTGCGCGGGAAAAGGCTGCCCCGGCGACGGAACCCCGGCCCCAGGATTTGATCGCGCCGGGACCGGGGACAGAGACGGTGCTGCTGGTCGAGGACGAGGCTCGGGTCCGCGACATGGCGGCCCACGTCTTGGAGCTGTACAGCTATCGGGTGTTGACGGCCGGCGATGGCCTGGAGGCCCTCCAGGTCGCCGAGCGGCACCGGGGCCCCATCCACCTGCTGTTGACTGACGTGGTGCTGCCCCACATGAACGGCAAAGAACTCGCCGAGCAATTGAAGCTGATGCGGCCCGGGCTGCGCGTGCTCTATACCTCCGGCTACACCGACAACGCCATCGCCGAGCACGGCGTGTTGGCCCCCGGCGTCAACTTTCTGTCCAAGCCCTTCACCATCAATGCTTTGACCCGCAAGGTGCGAGAGGTGCTGGATCGCAGCGCCTAAAAGGAATGCCATTTTCAGGAGGAGGGAGATGAATCACAAGTATGGCTTTCACGTCAATCGGACCGGCAACGATGTGCTCGCGGCGGTGCGACGAATCAAGCCCAGGGTCATCAAGGTCCTGGACCACAACGTCGATTTCGCCAGGGAAATCCGGGCCATCGTGCCCGACGTCTTTCTCATTGGCCGGCTGGTCGTCACCCCCCAGGAGCAGGACCCATTCGTCCACGACCCGGCCGGCACCGGCCGCGCCTTTGCCGAGCGCATCCTGGGCCTGGAGGCCAACCAGGTGAGCGCCGGGGGCCGCCTGCTCTTTGACGCCTGGGAGTCGTACAACGAGGTCATGCCCGGCCACGCCTCCGACGACCTGAAGCGCAAGTACGATGACTTTCAGGTGGCCTTTGCCGGGCCGATCCAACAGGCCGGGTTCGAGCCCATCGGCATGAATTTCGCCACGGGCAACATGCTGGGTCCCGACTTTTTGACCTTTTTCCGGGGCACGCTGGAGACCCACACCTACCTGGGCTTTCACGAGTACGACTGGCCGGCGATGTGGCGCCTCCACGAGAAAAATATCCGCGAGAAAAACGAGGGCGGCATGTGGCTGACGCTGCGCTACCGGCGTATCATGAACGAGGTGCGGCACCAGTTCCCCGGCCGCCACACCGTCGTGATCACCGAGTGCGGCATGACCCAGGGCGTCATCGGCGGCGAGGACGTCGGCCCCTGGCACCCTCCGACGGTCTCTGCCGCCGTCCAGCAGGAGGTCAAGGCCGACACCGGCGTCCCGATCGAGCCCCACGTCCCGGAAGAAAGCTATTGGGAATCGCTCAAGTGGTACAACGGCGAGCTGATGAAGGACGACGATGTGCTGGCCGCGCTGCTCTTTGTCGTGGGCGCCATCTCGCCCTGGGAGAGTTTCGAGCACCTGGGCGGCATCGTGGATCGCCTCAAAGCCTTCCAGCAGCAGGCGCCGGACCAGCCCGACGACGAGCCGGACCAGCCCGACGACGAGCCGGACAAGCCAGAAAAGCCCAAACGCTCGCTGGGCCAGAAACTGTTGGCCAAAGCCGCCCAGGAGCAGGTCATCGAGTTCAACCCGGACGCTGCGCTGCAAAAGCGCATCTTTGCCGATGGCTTTGTGCCCAACTCGCCCGAATTCGAGGTCAAGCACGGCGGCAAGGTCTACGTCGCCCAGCGGGCCGAGCACCTGGCCCGCGGCGAGGTGCGCGTCTATCACGTCGAGAAGGGCGACTGGGCCAACGTGGCCCGCATCCGGCGCGGCGAGGACGGCAAGCCCTGGCCGGTCTGATTCACAACAAGCGGTGGACTTGTGTTCCGCCGTGAACCCCCTGTATTAACCCTTGATTTATGCTATAATCGATAGAACTATGGGTCAAAACGAAAGGGGAGTTTGAGATGGTGGGAAAAACCTTCTTGCAGGTCAAAATCGTCGCAATCCTGTTGGTGCTGCTGGGGGTGCTGGCTCTGCCGGCGGCCGCCCACGCCCAAGACCGGGTGCACGTGGTTCAGCGGGGCGAGACCCTCTACAGCATCGCCCGGCGCTACGGCACGACGGCCTCGGCCCTGGCCCGGGCCAACGGTCTGAGCAACCCCAACTACATCTGGGCCGGCCAGCGGCTGCGCATCCCCGGCAGCGGGGGCGGGGGGGGCGGCACCGCCGGCGGATCGATCCACGTCGTGCGCTATGGCGAGACGCTGTCGAGCATCGCCCGGCGCTACGGCACGTCGGTGACGGCCTTTGTCCGGGCCAACGGCCTGCGCAACGCGAATTTCATCTACGTGGGCCAGCGGCTGCGCATCCCCGGCGG
>CAYLZO010000147.1:0-13362 GCA_964387775.1 uncultured Anaerolineaceae bacterium | reverse complement strand
GGCCGGTAGCTTTCACCTTTGCCCTGCCCATGGACCCGGCCAGCGTGGCGGCCGCCCTGACCATCGAGCCCGAGACCCCCGGCAATCTGGCCTGGAGCGACGACGGCCGCACGGCCACCTTCCGGCCCAACCCGGCCTGGCTGCCCGGCGCCGAGTACGAGATCGCCCTGGCCGCCTCGGCCCGGACCGCCGACGGGGCGCAGACCCTGGGCCAGGCCCGAACCTGGGCCTTTGCCACCGCTTCCACCGAGGTCCAATTCGGCGAGGGGCCGAACGTGCAGGTCCTGGATGCGACGGGCGAGCGGGCCGTCCAGCTCACCTACCGGGGCGCCGACGTGGCCGAGTTCAACCTCTATCCCATCACCCCGACCCAGCTTCTCGACCTCTACAGCTCTGACTTTCGCGGCATCGGCCCCGACGAGGCGCAGGTTATCAGCACGGTGAACCTGACACCGACGGTCGCGTGGCGCCAGGTGCTGACGCCACTGACGGACGACGCCTTCTACGACAACTGGCAGCCGGCCGAGATCACGTTGCCCGACGAGGTGCCGGTGGGCACTTACGTGTTGGCTACCCAGGCCCTCTCCGAGCCGAATGGCCAGCTCCTGGTGGTCCTCACCGAGCACTCGCTGGTCCTCAAGCGGGCGCTGGCTGGCTCTGGAACCCGCGCCCAGGCCCAGATCGTCGCCTGGGATACCGAAATCGGCAGCGGGGCGCCGGTGGTCAGCGCCACGGTGCGCCTCTACGACCGGCAGGGCACCTTTTTGGCCGAGGGCCTGACCGACGCCGACGGCCTGCTGTCCTTCGACGTGGTAGGCGATCCCGGCCCGCTTCTGGCCCTGTCTGACGCCAGCGGCGACGTCACCCTCTGCGGCCTGAGCAACGAGTGGAGTGAATCGGGCTGGTGGTGGTGGTGGACCGAGCCCGCCAGCCGGCCGTTGTACCGCACCTATTCCTACACCGACCGGCCCATCTATCGCCCGGCCCAGACCATCTATTTCAAAGACTGGCTACGGGCCGACGACGACGTCAGCTACACCCTGCCCCTTTCTCCTACCTCCCCCCCGCTTGCGGGGGGGACCGCGGGAGGGCTGCCGGTGACCGTCCGGCTGCGCGACGCCCGCGACAACGTGGCCGCCACCCAGGTGCTGACGCCCACCGAGTTTGGCACGGTCCACGGCCAATTCCGGCTGGCCGACGAGCCGATGCTGGGCACCTGGCACCTGGAGACCGAGGTCGAAGGCACCCTCACCCGCCAGCCCCTCAAGGTCGAGGAGTACCGCAAGCCGGAATACGAGGTCCAGGTCCGCATACCGCAAAAGGCCTACGTCGCCGGAGAGACCATCAGCCTGACGGTCGAGGCCGCCTACTACTTTGGGCAGCCGGTGGCCGGCGCCGACGTAGAGTTTGTGGTCTATCCGACCTATCCCGACGATTACTACTACCTGCCGGAGGGAGAGCGCTTCGGCTATCCGCTCTTCTCCGAGAGCGGGCGCACCGACGACGGGGGCCGCTGGACCTTGAGCCTATCCACCGACGAGGTTTTTGCCCACCGCGAGGAGGCGCGCCGGGCGTTGCTGGCCCTGGAGGCGACCCTCACCGACGACGCCGGCCAGAGCGTCAGCAGCTACCAGACCGTCGTCGTGCGGCGCACGTCCCAGGGCCTGACCCTGCTGCTGGCGCGCCACGGCTACGAGCCGGGCGAGGAGATCGCTTTCGCTGCCCGAGTGCTCGACCGAGAGGGTGAGCCAGTGCCCGGCGCCGAGCTCACCGGCCAGGTCCTGGGCTGGGACGATCAGGAGGTAACCTCGGCGGCAGAGACGACGGGCGAGGACGGCCTGGCCGAGTTCTCCTTCCACCTGACGGAGCAGGGCTGGTACCGGCTCGTCGTGCGCGGGGTGGACGAGGGCGGCCGGACGATGGAGGCCGAGGAGTGGCTGTGGGCCTACGATCCGAGCGGGCAGGCGCCCTGGTACCGGGGCCAGTGGGGCCAGGGGCAAGCCCTGAGCATCAGCGCCGACCGCAGCACCTACGCCGTCGGCGACGAGGCGCAGTTGATCGTCTACAGCCCAACGCCCGGTCCGGCCCTGCTCACTTTTGAGCGGGGCGAGACCCGCCATGCCCGGCCTGTGGACCTGGTCTCGGGCACGAATCTGATCACGGTTTCCATCCGCGCCGACTATGCGCCGAACGTCCACGTGGCCGTCAACCAGTACGGCCCCCCGTCTGCCGAGGATTGGTGGTACGAGCAGAGCCGGCCCGAGGGCGAGTTGCACACGGCCAGCACCCAGCTCCTGGTGCCCATGACCGACCGGCAACTGACCGTGACCCTCGTCGCGGAAAGCGAGACCTACGCTCCCGGCGAGGAGGCGACCTTTGCGCTGCAGGTCACCGGCCACGAGGGGCAGCCGGTGGTGGCCGAAGTCAGCCTGGCCGTGGTGGACGAGGCCATCTACGCCCTGGCCGAGGACCTGTCCAAGGACCCCTTTGACGTGTTCTATGCGCCGCGGCCGGACATCGTCGAGACCTACGACTCGCTCAAGCCCAGCCGCTGGCTCTACCCCCAGCGGCCGGGGATGGGCGGCGCCGACGGCGAGGCGGCCGGCGCGCCCCGCCGCAATTTTCTCGACACGGCGCACTGGGCGCCCACGGTCGTCACCGACGAGGAAGGACGGGCGACGGTGACGTTCACCCTGCCCGACAACCTGACCGAGTGGCGCGCCGTGGCCCGGGCCGTTACGACCGCTACCCTGAAGGGCACAGGCACGCTGGTCGGCCAGGCCACGGCCCGCGTCGTCGTCAGCAAGGACGTCGTCGTCCGCCCGGCGCTGCCCCGCTTCCTGGTCCAGGGCGACGCCATCACGCTGACGGCGGTCGTGCACAACTTTACGACGGGGCCCGTGTCGGCCACCGTCGGCCTCGGCCACTTTGGCCTGGTGGTGGAGGACGATGCGGACCGGGTGGTGCACCTGCCGGCCGGCGGCTCGGCGACGGTGGGCTGGCCGGTGGTGGCCGGCGAGCCGGGCGAGGCCCGGATCACGGTGCGGGCCTCGGCAGGCGTCGGCGCTCGCATCGCGGGGCGGGACGCGGTGGAGCTCTCCCTGCCGGTGCAGCCCCTGGCCGTGCCCGAGGTGGCGACCTTTGCCGGCCAGGTGACGCCTCAGCAGCCCACCGACACGTTCACGGTCACGCTGCCGCCCGACGCCATCGAAGGCCTGAGCCGCCTGGAGATTAACCTGGCGCCGACTATCGCCCCCGGTCTGTTACAGGGCCTGGAATACCTCATCGATTACCCCTTTGGCTGAGTGGAGCAAACGATGAGCCGTGTGCTCCCCAACGCAATGGTGGCCCAGGCGTTCCGCAGACTCGGCATCCGCAGCGAGCTCTTGGAGGCGGATCTGCCGCCAATGATTGACCTCGGCTTACAAAAGCTCTACGGTTTCCAGCACGAGGACGGTGGCTGGGGCTGGTGGTACGACGACTCGACCGCCGCCCACCAGACGGCCTACGTGCTCTTTGGCCTGGCCATGACCGAGCAGGCCGGCTTTGACGTGGACGACGGCGTGCTGGATCGGGGCTTTGAGGCCCTGCGCCGCATGCTGGCTGAGGCATCTGCTATCGAAGAGCCCCGCACCCAGGCCTACGGCGCCTACGTGCTGGCCATGGCCGGCCGGCCGGTGAGCGTCACGGTCACCCTGAGCGACGCGCTGGAGCTGGACCTCTTTTCCCAGGCGGCGCTGGCCATCGCCTTTGACACCACGGGCGACCCGAGCAGCACCCAGGTGCTGCTCGACAACTTGCGCGAGGCCGCGGTCCAGGAGGGGGCCACCGTCCACTGGCCGGCCAGCGACGACAAAGCCTACAGCCGCAAGGCGATGGGTTCCGACGTGCGGGCGACGGCGATGGTCGTTCACGCGCTGGCCCGGCTGGACCCGGAGTTCGCCCTGAGCGATGTCGAAGGGGGTGGATTGCTGCCCGGCGCCGTCCGCTGGCTGATGGCCAAGCGCCAGGGGCAGGGCTGGGGCGACACCCAGCGGACGAGCTTTGCCATCCTGGCCCTGAGCGACTACCTGCTGGCGACCCAGGAATTGGCCGCCGGGTCGGCCTTTGAGGTGTACGTCAACGGCCGACTCTGGCAAGATGGTGTGCTAGAGGGGGCTGACGCGGGCCGGACCCTGGTTCTGACCTACAGCCTGCCCATCGACGCCCGCGAGGTCATCACGGCGGGCGAGGAGATTAGCCCGACGGAAACCCTCACCCCGACGGCCGGCGTCACGCCGACGGTGGAGGTTTCGCCAACGGAGGCCTTCACCGTGACGGCGGTCGTGTCCCCGCTGCTGCGCCCCGGCGAGAACGAGGTCCGCGTAGTCCTGACGTCGGCCGCCGGCCGCCTCTACTACGCCGCCACCCTGACGGCCCGGCGCCGGCCCGGCGAGGACGGCATCCCGGCGCTGGCGGGCCACGAGCGGAGCATCGCCGTCCAGCGCGAGTACCGCCTGCACGACGGCGGGCAGCCGCTGACCGCGTTCGAGTTCGGCGACCTGGTCGAGGTACGCCTGACCCTCGAGGTGCCGCAAGAGAGCTGGTACGTCGTGGTGGACGATCCCCTGCCCGCCGGGTTCGAGGCCCTCAACGAGCGGCTGGGCACGACCGGCCACGTGGCGACGGCCTATTGGGAGGAACCAACCTACTATTGGGAGACGTACGGCTACAACCGCAAGGACGTACGCGACGAACGGGTCACCTTCTTTGTCACCCGGCTGTCGCCGGGCCAAAAGACCTTGACCTACTTGATGCGGGCCACGACGTCGGGGTCGTTCACGGCGCTGCCGGCCCAGGCTTATCCCATGTACGAGCCCGAGGTCTGGAGCCGGTCGGAGAGTGTGACGGTCCGGATCGCGCCCCGTTGAGCGACATTTGGGCCTGTTGTAGGACGGGTATTGCAAACAACGTTGCGTAGGTTCTCGATAACGGGCGGCGAGCGGGTACCAGCCCTTGTGTTACGATTGTAGTGAGCTACAAGGCCTAGTGTCTCGTCTGGCTACCTCGGCTGTTCCTCCGTGGCGTTGACATCTGCGGGCTTCGCCCTTATAATAGGGCCATCTGCCACAACGTCCTTGTCTGCTCAATTCGGCTTGCAAAACGATGGAACCATATTCACTTTTGGTGATTTCCCGAACTCAATCCATTGCCAAACGCCTGCGCAGTGCGCTCGGTGCAGGGGAATGCCTCATCCGCTGGGTGCGGAGTACGGGCCAGGCGCTGGACTTTGACCCCGATCCCGATCTCTTGCTGATGGATCAGCCTCCTTCTGGCGGGGCGCGCAATGCCACGCGGCTCAAGAGACGGTTCGATGCCCCGCTCCTACTCCTTTCGCGGGCGGGCCTGGGCATTCCGGAAGACGTGGACGCGACCCTGCCGCGTTCGGCCGAGACAGAGCGGGTCGTCGATCTGATCGAGGCGACGTTGATTGAGCGCTCGCCCCACCGGGTTCGCGCGGCGGGCATGTCGCTGGATCGGGAGATGGGCCGGCTCCAGATGGCAGGGGAGGTCTATCAACTGCGGCCCACCGGCAGCCAGATCCTGGCCGAACTCATGGCCGAGGCAGGGAAGGTCGTGCCACGCGAAGAACTATTCCGCCGGGTGTGGCAGACGGAGGATGGGGACAATACCCGTGCCCTGGACGTGCACATCTCCCACCTGCGCAAAGAGATCGAGCCCGACCCCCGGAATCCGGTGCTGATCGTCACCGAGCGGGGGGTCGGCTACCGTTTGGAGCCCCCGGCGTAGATCAGATCGGAATGAGCCTTGCGAAGGTCGGCCCACACGCCGCATGGGCCGACCTTCGCAAGGCTCAAGTTCTTTCGAGGAGGAGGATAAATGACAGAAAACGTGTATCGCCACTTGGCCCGGACCTTGGATACCATCCCCAACGGCTTTCCCTCCACCGAGAGCGGCGTGGAGCTGCGGTTGCTGGCCAAGATCTTTGAGCCCGAGGAGGCCGCCCTGGCCGCCGTGATGCGTCTCAGCCGCGAGCCGGCAGAGACCATCGCCGCCCGGGCCGGCGTGGATCCCAAGACGGCCTATCGGCGGCTCAAGGGCATGGCCCGCAAGGGCCAGATCCGCGCCGGACGCAAAGACGGTCAGCTCGCCTTCGGGCTGATGCCCTTCGTCGTCGGCTTTTACGAGGAGCAGCTTCCACGGTTGGACCGGGAGCTGGCCGAGCTCTTTGAAGCGTATTTCTACGCGGCCCGGGGCGCCATCTCCCACTATGCGCCCGCCATCCACCGCGTCATCCCCGTCGAAGAAGCGGTCCCGGCCGGCATCGAGATCTATCCCTACGAGCGCGCCACCGAGCTGCTGGAAAACGCCAAAGCCTGGGGCGTCCGCGACTGCATCTGCCGCGTCCAGCAAAAGCTGGTGGGCAAGGGCTGCGACCGGCCGGTGGAGAACTGCCTGGTCTTTGCACCCATCGAGGGGGGCTTTGACCACAGCGACGTGACCCGCGCCATCCCCCAGGCGGAGGCTCTGCGCATTCTGCACGAGGCCGAGGAAGCGGGGCTCGTGCACTCGCCCGGGAACTATCAGGACGGCAACACCTACATCTGCAACTGCTGCACTTGCTGCTGCGGCGTGCTGCGCAACGTGTCCGAGTTCAGCATCCCCACGGCCATCGCCAGCTCCGATTTCGTCGCCGTGGTGGATGCCGATCTTTGCGCCGGCTGCGGCGACTGCCTGGACCGCTGCCAGTTCGGGGCGCTGGCCCTGCCCGACGACGGCCCTGCGAACAGCGCAGGCCATTGCCTGGTGGACGCCGGGCGCTGCGTGGGCTGTGGGCTATGCACCGCTGCCTGCCCAACGGAGGCCCTGCACCTGGCCCGCCGGCCCGAGGGCGCGGTCCCCCCGCCGCCCGCCAGCTTCCAAGACTGGATGGCAGAGCGGGCGAGAGTACGGGGGCTTGACGCAGCATTCTAATAGCTTTTTTGTTGATCGACAGGGGCGTCCGACTGGACGCCCTTTTTTCGTGGCGCAACTGCCCTCCACATTCCACGCTCTATTTTGTCAATAAAGATGATTAAAATTGACAAACTGGGGGAACTGTGATAGGATCGGGGTAGGCTATGGCGGAGCCTTTTTTAACCACAACGATGGCGAGCCCGCCCTCTATGCCAGCGGCGCGGGTTCGGCTGACAAGGACCTGGTGCTGGGCGGCGACGCCGACGACGATGGCACTCTCTTTTCCGATCCAGACCAGGCAGGCAGTGACTTGTTTATGTACAGCAACGACGAGTTCTGGATCTACCTCGACTACGATGGCGGGGAGAACGGCGAATTCCAGATCCGGAATAGCGGCCAGACCGCCGTCTTTACGGTGGACGAGTCTGGCAATTATGTGGCTACGGGCACCAAGTCGGCTGCGGTCGAGACCGAATCCCAGGGGACTGTTAAGCTCTACTCCGTAGAGAGCCCGGAGAACTGGTTCGAGGATTTCGGCACAGGCCAGTTGGCAGAGGGCAAGGCGGTGGTGAGCATCGACGCCCTCTTTGCCGAGACGGTCAATCTCACCGAGGACTATCGGGTCTTTGTGACACCGCTGGGCGACTGCCCGCTCTTTGTCGCCGAAAAGACGCCATCGAGCTTTAGCGTGCAGGCCATGGGCGGCGAGACGTGCAGCATCTCCTTCGACTATCGCATCGTCGCCAAGCGGCTGGGCTACGAAGACTTGCGGCTGGAGCCCGTCGAGCTCGGCACGGGGGAGGAATAATCGTGACCAAGCGACGCCTGCTCTGGATTGGACTGTTGTTGAGCCTGAGCATCTTGACCGCCAGCCTGGCCTCTGTGCCCAGGGGGGCTACGATCTCTCCTGGTGGACGGTCGATGGCGGCGGGGGTGAGAGCAGCGGGGGCACCTACAACCTGCGGGGCACCGCTGGCCAGGCCGACGCTGGCACCTTGACCGGCGGCAGCTACGCGCTCCGGGGCGGTTTCTGGGCGGGCGGGCTGCCCGGTTCGACGGCCCAGTTTCAGGTGTACTTGCCCCTGGTTTTGCGTGCACCCTGACCTAGAAAGGGTAACGGATGAGAGCCGGAGGTTTACTTTCGGGGCAACGGGCAGAGCATCGTCCGGGGCTACGGCGAGGTCTTGGGCCTGCGCCAGCCGTTGCGGCTCGTGCTGGCCCCCCGGGCCTCGGAGGGCGATCTGGTGCTCGATTTCGTGGAAGGCAAGCTGGGGCCGATCCCCGTGCCCGAGGGCCTCATCGACTTGGTGGGCACGGGCCTGGCCCGCCTGATCCCTGGCGGGCGACGAATACGTGGAAATCTCCAAAATCCAGGTGACCGACGGCTCGCTGACTCTGAGCGGTCGCTACCTGAAGTAGCTTTTCCGTTTGGCAAAAGAGATACGTTCGTAGTAGGTGCTTCAGCGCCGTGAAGGCGTGACGTCATCCATCTTTTTTGCGCTCCAGGGCCGTCTTGAGGTCGCAGGCCTGCAGAAACATCCGGGCAAAGGCCTCCGGCAGGTTGTGCTCGCGGATGGCGGCCGCCGTCTGCTCCACGTCGTAGGCCACGCGATGATGCTGTACGGCGATCTCGTCGGCGTCGAATTGTAGCAGGGCGTAGCTGGCCCGGGGGTCGCCGTCGCCAGGGCGGCCGACGCTGCCGGGGTTGATGCACCACGCCTCGTCGACCCGGCGCACGAACGCCTGGTGGGCGTGGCCGCAGATCAGGACGTCGGCCCGGGCCTGCTGTGTGATCTCGCGCAGCCGCTCCTGGGGCGTGTCGGGGGTGAGATACTTTTTGCCCGAGCCCGGGCTGTTGTGGGTCAGCAAGATGCGTCGCCCCTGGACCCGCATGCGGATCTCTCTCGACAGGAAGCGCAGGTACTTGCGGCTCTTTTTGGAAAGCTGCTGGTAGGTCCACTGGAAGGTGATGAACTTTTCCAGGGGCTTGCTGCGCCGCCACTTGCTGCGCCGCTTTTTGAAGCGCAGCACCTTGCGGTCAAAGTTGCCGATGGTGCTGAGGGCAAATTCCCCGCGCAGGCGCTGGACCACTTCCTCGGGGAAAGGGCCGTAGCCGACGAAATCGCCCACGTTCCAGATCCCCTCGGTGTCGCGCTCGCGGGCGTGGGCCAAGACGGCTTCCAGGGCCGGCAGATTGGCGTGAACGTCGCCGATGACGGCTACTCTCATCGTCTTTCACTCCTCGTTCCACAAGCCTCGATGCTCGATCATCCACGTCTGAGAATCGAGCTCGGGTTCGCCTTCCTGGGGCACGACGCGCTCGTAGCAGCCGTCGGGCAGCAGGTGCCGGGCCTGCATGTTGTCCTGGAGGTGGACGCAGAGGATGTGCTCGTAGACCGACTCGCGGAGGTCGGGGTCCTCGACGGGAAAGAGCTGCTCCACCCGGCGGTCGAGGTTGCGGGGCATCAGGTCGGCGCTGCCCAGCAGCAGCTCCTCGTGGCCGCCGTTGCGAAAGTAGTAGATGCGCGGATGCTCCAGGAATCGCCCGACGACGGAGGTGACGGTGACGTTGTCGCTGACGCCGGGCACGCCCGGCCGCAAGCAGCAGATGCCGCGCACCTGGAGGTCGACCCGGACGCCGGCCTGCGAGGCGCGATACAGCGCCTGGATGCAGGTCTTGTCGACCAGCGAGTTCATCTTGAAGGCCAGGTTGCCGCCGCCGTTCTGCCGGTGCTGCTCGATCTCGCGCTCGATGCGGGCCAGGATCTTTTCGCGCATCAGGCCCGGAGCCACCAGCAGTTTGCGATATTCCTGCTTGTAGGAATAGCCGGTGAGTGAATTGAACAGGTCCGACACGTCGGCGCCCAGGTCGGGGTCGCTGGTAAAGAGGCCGATGTCGGAGTAGAGGCGGGCGGTGACGTTGTTATAGTTGCCGGTGCTCATGTGCACGTAGCGCCGGATGCCGTCCCGCTCGCGGCGCACGATGAGCAGCAGCTTGGCGTGGGTCTTGAGGCCCACCAGGCCGTAAACGACGTGCACGCCGGCCTGCTCCAGGGCCTGGGCCCAGACGATGTTGTTCTCTTCGTCAAAGCGGGCTTTGAGCTCCACCAGGACGGCCACCTGTTTGCCGTTTTCGCGGGCTTTCATCAGCGTCGCCACCACCGGCGAGTCGGGGCCGACGCGGTAGAGGGTCTGCTTGATGGCCAGCACGTTGGGGTCCTCGGCGGCCTCGCGGAGCAGGTCCACCACGGGCGCAAAGCTGTCGTAGGGATGGTAGAGCAGCACGTCCTGGCGCTGCAACACCGAAAAGAGGCTCTCGTCGGTGGTCAGCACCAAGGGGACGGCGGGCTGAAAGGGCACGTCCTTCAAGTCGGGCCGGTGGACGTCGGTGAGCTCGATGAGGTCGGCCATGCCCAGGGGCGCGTCCCTGGTGTAGACCTGGTAGGGGGCCAGACCCAGGTTGCTGACCAGGATGTCGCGGATGCGGTCGGGCATGGCGGTGTCCAGCTCCAGGCGGATGGCCGAGCCAAAGTGCCGCTTCTGGACGCTCTCGCGGATGGCGGCCAGCAGGTCGGCAGCCTCGTCCTCCTCGATCTCGGGGTCGGCGTCGCGCGTGATGCGGAAGGGGTAGGCGGCCGCTATCTCGACGCCGGGGAAGAGGAGGTCCAGGTTGGCGGCCACTACCTCTTCCAGCCAGACGAAATTGGTGGACATGTCGTCGATGAGGCCCAGGCTTTCGTAGCTCTCGGCCTTTTCCTCGCTGGGCACCCGCAGCAGCCGGGGAAAGACGGCGGGCACCTTGAGCCGGGCGAACCGCTCGCCGTAGCGCGGATCGTCGAGCACGACGGCCAGGTTGATGCTCAGGTTGGAGATGTGGGGGAAGGGATGGCCGGGGTCGAAGGCCAGCGGGGTGAGGGCCGGGAAAATCTCCCGCTCAAAGTGACGGCGGAGCAGTTTGCGTTGCTTGCGTTTGAGTTCACCGTAGCTGAGGATGTTGATCCCGGCGTCCTGGAGCTTGGGCAGCAGGTCGGCGTGCCAACAGGTCGCGTGCTGGTCCAGCAGGGGCAAAAGCTCGCGGCGAATGGCCATCAACTGCTCGGAGGGCGTCATGCCGTCGGGCGGGGTTTCGACGATGTCGGCGGCCAACTGGCGGCGCAGGCCCGAGACGCGGATCATAAAGAACTCGTCCAGGTTGCTGGAAAAGATGGACAGGAACTTGATCCGCTCCAGCAGGGGGTGGCGCCCGTCCAGCGCCTCTTCGAGCACGCGCCGGTTGAACTGGATCCAGCTCAACTCGCGGTTGATGTAGAGGCCCGGATCGTCCAGGTCGATGGGTTGGCCCCCGGTTTCTGCATGATTCTCTGACACAACGCCCTCCAGAAGTATGTCTCTTGCCTTGGCCCCGGCGGCGGGCCTGGATCAGCGCCCGGGGAGAGGCGCGTGCTGCCAGGGGGCCGCCAGGCGCGTGGCCCTATTCTACCACGTTTGCGGCGATTGTGCAATAGCGAAGCGATTGGTTATGTTCTGTCGGTCAGGGCGTGGGGGTGGGCACGCCCTTGCTGCGCATCATGGCCTCGCTCTGGGCTTTGTCCAGCCCGGCCTCCCAGCCGACGTGCTCGATCAGCGTGTCGAGCGGGTAGAGCTGGCGCATGGCGTCCCACCAGAGCAGGCCGTCGGTCCGCTCGTAGTGCCAGTATTCGGTGCCGTTGCTGTCCACGTGCCAGTGATAGTCGCCCTCGATTTGATAGGACGCGATCCGTTCCCAGCCGTGGCGCTTGGCCAGGGCCGTCACGTCCACGTAGTAGCCTTTGGGGATGGGCAGCCGCTTGCCGCCGGCGGCGTAGGCCTCCGGCTCGTGCTCGGGGACGATGTGCCACCAGTAGCGCCAGGGCTGCACTTTCAGGGGCTCGCCCTGGCTGCCGTCCTGCCGGGCTGTGCGCAGGTACATGCGCCAGTAGGTCTGCGCCCCCAGGTCCTCGCGGACGAGCACCATCTGGTCGGCGCCGTCCACCTTGTACTCCAGCGCCAGGTCGAGGGCGCGGCCGGCCTTGTGCCAGCTCAGGTAGCCATAATCGTAGGCGTACATCTCGCGCTTGCGCACCCGGTCGATGTTGCGCCACGCGCCCAGGGTCATGCCCAGGAAATCCCAGCCGCTGGCCGCCAGCACGTCCTGCTGCCAGGCCACCAGCGACGGCGCGACGAGTTCATTGACGCGCACCGGGTCCTGGGAGTAGCTGGCCAGGATGCCCGGCACCTGCACGACCTCGGCCAGCTCGCCGGGGGCCAGGGTCGGCAGGGCGGGCCGTGGGGTCGGCTCGGGCGGGAGGCGTTCGGCCAGTCGGTCCAGCGAGACGACCTGGGCCGGGGCGGGGGCCGGGCGGCGGTCGTCCCCGTCGGTCGTGGTCAGCCGCTCCGGCTCGGCGCCGCCGCCCCAGTAGAGGTGGTAGCCGCCGGGGCGGTAGGGGTCGTAGGTCTCGAAGGGTGGGCCGGGGTCGTAGGCGGCCCACACAAAGCGGCCCACGGCGTCGTAAGCCGGATCGAGGTCGGGCCAGGGATTCTGCGTCAGTCGGAAGGTGGCCCCGTCGGCGGGGGTTAGCGCGTAGATTTCGGCGTTGCGGTTGCCGGTCACGGGGTCCACGTCGCGCCAGGAGACGAAGGCCAGCGAGGTAGCATCAGCGTTCCAGGCCGGGGACTCGTCGTCGGCGGGGTGCTGGGTCAGGTTCTGGGCCTCGCCGCCGGCGGCGGGCATGACATAGATTTCTTTGTTGCCGTCGCGCCAAGAGGTGAAGGCGATGGTTTGTCCATCTGGGCTCCAGGCCGGGCCACAGTCGCCGGCGGGGTTGTCGGTCAGGCGGCGGGCGGTTCGACCAGGTCCCTCGACATGCTCGGGGGGCACCTCACCCTGACCCGCGCCGCCGGTGACGGAGGTGACATAAATCTCCAGGTTGCCATCGCGGTGGCTCTCAAAGGCGATGCTTTGTCCGTCGGGGCTCCAGGCCGGGGCGCCGTCGTAGGCAGGGTGCTCGGTCAGGCGGGCCAGCGTGCCGTTGGTCAAGTCGAGGACGTAGAGGTCCCAGTTGCCGTCGCGGTGGGACTCGAAGGCGATGCTTTGCCCGTCGGGGCTCCAGGCGGGGGCGCGGTCATCGGCGGGGTGGCGGGTGAGGTTGAGCGTCTTGCCGCTCTCGGTGTCGAGCAGGTAGATCTCGGCGTTGCCTGTACCCGCCAGGGTGCCGTCCCGGTAGGATTCAAAGGCGAGCAAGTTGGCGCCAGGGAGCGGGGTGGGTGTGGGTGTCGGTGTAGGCGTCGGCGTGGAGGTAGCCGTCGGCGTCGGCGTGAGGCTGGGCGTGTGGGTGGGGGGGGCTGTAGGCATTGGCGTGCGGGTCGGCGTGGCGGTCGGCGGGGCGG
>CAYLZO010000146.1:0-13390 GCA_964387775.1 uncultured Anaerolineaceae bacterium | reverse complement strand
CTGGAGGACGTGTTTATCTCTAGCGTGCGCCGGCCTGTGGATGAGGATGGAGAATAGAGAGTAGAGGTTGGTTATGAAACGAGTGATAGTTGTTCTGATTGTTCTGGTTGTCGTCGCCGGTGCCGTGGGCGGCGGCTGGTGGTTCGTCAATCAGAACCCCGAGTGGTGGTTCTGGGCCCGGGACGAGTTCGACAAGGCGGTGGCCGAGCTGGGCCTGGTGCCCGAGGACGAGCCGCCGGGCCTGGTCGCCTCGGGCTTTATAGAGGCCGAGGAGGCGTCGGTGACGACGGAGCTGGGCGGCCGCATCGTGGCCCTCTACGCCGACGAGGGCGACGAGGTGGAAGCGGGCCAGGTCCTGGTCCGGCTCGACGATTCGCTGCTGGTGGGCCAGATCGAGATGGCCGAGGCCGAGCTGGCCGTGGCCGAAGCCCAGTTGGCCCAGGTCAAGGCCGGCGTCTCGGAAGAAGCCCTCGACGTGGCCGAAGCCCAGCTTCAGCAGGCCATCGCCGCCCGCGAGGCGGCCCGCGTCGCCTGGGAGGACGCCCAGGCCATGGCCGAGAACCCCCAGGAGCTGGCGCTGGCCGTCACAGCGGCCCGTGCCCGGTTAGGCGTGCTGGACTTTCAGCAGCAGCAGGCCCAGGCTCTGGCCAACTCGGCCCAGGCCGGCCGCAATCTGGCCGACGAAGCGGTCCACATCCTGGAGACCTTTGAGCCCTACGACGACTGGTTCGAGGTGGGGACCTTCAACCTCGGTGAGGTGCCGCCCGAGATCCCGCTGCCGCCCGACCCGCTGGACGGCGAGTATCGCCTCGGCGACTACAAGATCGTCGTGCGGGGTAGCAAGGTCACGGTGTTTGTGCTGGTCACGGTCAAGATCCCGCCGGTCATGCTCGACGAGGCACGTTACGAGCAGGCCCAGGCCACCTACCAGTCGTGGACGGCCTGGACCGGACTGGCCCAGGCCGAGGCGGCCCGGGGTGGCGTCGAGGACTATTTGGCCGAGTTGAATCAACAGGCGAGCAATCCCTTGACCCTGGAGGCTCAAGCCCGTGCGGCCGAATCCCAGTATCAGATCGCCAGGGCGACCGTGACGTTGGCCGAGGCCCAGGTAGAGGGCCTCCAGATCGGCGCGACCCCGGAGCAGATCGCGGCCGTCGAGGCCCAGGTGGAGATGGCTCGCGCCGCGCTGGCAGCGTTGCGGGTGCAGTTGGACAAGCTCACCCTGGAGGCACCCCTCGCAGGGCTCGTGTTGGAGCGGCCGGTGAACGTGGGCGAGGTGGCCATGCCCGGCGCGCCACAGATGACGCTGGCCGACCTGGACCGGCTGACGCTGACGGTTTACGTGCCCGAAGATCAACTAGGCCAGGTCCAGTTGGGGCAGCCGGTCTCGGTGACGGTCGATGCCTACCCCGAGCGGGTCTTTGAGGGGAGGGTGACCTTTATCGCCAGTCAGGCCGAGTTTACGCCGAAAAACGTGCAGACTCGCGAGGAGCGGGTCAACATGGTCTTTGCCGTCAAGGTCAGTTTGCCGAATCCGGACCACGCGCTCAAGCCGGGGATGCCGGCCGACGCGGTGTTGTTAGATATTAGAGATTAGATTTTGGAGAAATAAGATGAAACGAGGCATCGTTGTTGTGTTGATGCTTGTCTTGGTGGGCGGGACGGCGGCCGGGGGTTGGTGGTGGGCGCGGACGGCATCCGAACAGGTCACCCGGTTCTTGGTGGACGGGGGTTTGGAAGCCGGCCGTGCCGAGGAATTCGTGGATTGGGTCGGTGGCCACGAGGTGCCGGAGAGCGAGCAGGCTCTCGTCGCCTCGGGCAGTATCGAGGGTGAGGAGGTCACCATCGTCTCCGAGTTCGGCGGGCAGATCGTCGAGCTGGCGGTGGGCGAGGGGGACGAGGTGCAGGCCGGACAGGTGCTGGTCCGCCTCGATACGAGCATGCTTCTGGCCCAAAAGGCGCAGGCCAAGGCCGCCGTGGCAGCCGCTCGGGCGAATCTGGCCAACGTCGAGGCGGGCGCCCATCCCGCCGAGATCCTGGCCGCCCAGGCAGCGCTGGGCAAAGCCCTGGCCGAGCGGGACGCGGCGGCGAGCGGTCTGTCCGACGTCCGGGCGATCCTGGAGAATCCGCAAGAGCTGGACGCCCAGATCGCCCAGGCTCGGGCCGAAGTGGAACTGGCCGCAGTGCAGATCGAGCAGGCCAAGTCCCAGGTCGCCTCGGCCGAGGTGGAGCGGGATCGGTACCGCGCCCAAGGCACATTGGAAGAGAAGCGCCTATACGAGGTCTATGACTACCAGGTGCAGGCGGCCCGGGCAGCACTGGAGGCGGCCCGGGCGAACAAACGAGGCGCTCAGAGCACGCTACAGGCGCTACAGGCCCTCCGCGACAACCCCTTGGCCATCGTCAGCCAGGTGCACATGGCCGAGGGCCAATACCAGATGGCAGCCGCCGGCGTGGACGTGGCGCGGGCCAAGCTGCTGGAGCTGTATGCCAGGCCTACGGAGGAAGAGATGGCTGTCGCTCGGGCGCAGGTAGCCCAGGCTGAGGCCGCGGTCTCGGCGTTGCAGCGGCAGATCGACAAGATGACGCTCCGCGCACCCCGGGACGGTGTGGTCACCAGCCGTTCGGCCCACGCTGGCGAGGCGGCCCTGGCCGGGACCACGCTCCTCACCCTGGCCGACCTGGACGAGGTCAAGCTGACGATTTACGTGCCGGAGGACGAACTGGGCCGCGTCTACCTGGGCCAGGAGGTCGAGGTGCGGGTGGATTCTTTTCCGGACCGGGTCTTTACCGGTACGGTGTCCTACATCTCGCAGGAGGCGGAATTCACGCCCAAAAACGTGCAGACGGAGAAGGAGCGGGTCAACATGGTCTTTGCCGTCAAGGTCCGCCTGCCCAACCCGAAGCATCGACTCAAGCCGGGGATGCCGGCCGATGCCGTCCTCGATGGCAACTCGGAAGGCTAAGACCTCGTCTCAACACGGAGGCGCAGAGATCACCGAGTTTTATAGAAATCTTTGCGTTCTTGACGTCTTTGCGACAAGAAACAGAACAGGCTCTCACTCAAGGTGAGAGCCTGTCGCTTTTGGCACCCTCGGCGCGATTCGAACGCGCGGCCTACTCCTCCGCAGGGAGTCGCTCTAATCCACTGAGCTACGAGGGCGTGTATTCCTGGTTTCAAAGGCGGGGAGGCAGGGATTCGAACCCTGGGTGGAGCTCTTCACCCCACAACCGCTTAGCAGGCGGCCCCAATCGTCCACTCTGGCACCTCCCCAATTGATTTTAATCTGCAATTGCTGGCGGAGGGAGAGGGATTCGAACCCCCGGTGACCTTGCGGCCACTACGGTTTTCAAGACCGTCGCCATCGTCCACTCGGCCATCCCTCCGTGACGTGGCGGCCGGACTCCCTCTCCGGCGCTCCGAGGATAGTATAGCAAACAGCAGCTTCTTTGTCAAAACCGGAGTACCGGTCAGCCTACAAGCTGAAAGCTGATGGCTGAGGGCTGATGGCTGAGCGCTATCCTATCACCTCGACGCCGCCCATGTAGGGCCTCAGCACCTGGGGCACGGCGATGCTCCCGTCCTTCTGTTGATAATTCTCCATGACGGCGATCATCGTCCGGGGCAGCGCCAGCCCAGAACCGTTGAGCGTGTGCACAAACTCGGGCTTGGCTCCGCGTTCTGGCCGGTAGCGGATGTTGGCCCGGCGCGCCTGAAAATCGGTGCAATTGGAGACGGAACTGACCTCCAGCCACTCCCCCACGCCCGGCGCCCACAGCTCCAGGTCGTACTTTTTCGCTGCGTGAAAGCCCAGGTCGCCGGTGCACATCTCGACCAGGCGGTAGGGGATGTCCAGGGCCTGGCACACGGCCTCGGCGTCACGCAGCATGGCTGCCAGTTCGTCGTAAGAGTTCTGGGGCTCGACCAGTTTGTACATCTCGACCTTGTCGAATTGGTGGACGCGCTTGATGCCCCGCACGTCGCGCCCCGCCGACATCTTTTCGCGGCGGAAGCAGGTGCTAAAGGCCACGTAATGGAGCGGCAGCGTGTCCGGCAGCAGGATCTCGTCCCGGTGCAGGTTGGTCAGCGGGATTTCGGCCGTCCCGATGAACCAATAGTCCTCCTCGGCGTCGCGATAGATGTTGTCCTCGAACTTGGGCAACTGGGCTGCGCCCACCATCATCTCCCGGCGGACCATGTAGGGGGGATAGATCTCGGTGTAGCCTCGGGCCAGTTGGACGTCCAGCATCCAGGTGATGAGCGCCCGTTGGAGCCGGGCGCCCAGTCCTTTGAGTACGTAAAATCGCGTGCCCGAGAGCTTGACGCCGCGCTCAAAGTCGATGATGTCCAGCGTCGGTCCCAGGTCCCAGTGGGGCACGGGTTCAAAATCGAAGGTCCGGGGTTCCCCTTTAGTCCAGACGACGACGTTGTGCTCCTCGTCGGGACCGACGGGCACGTCGGGGCCCGGGAGATTGGGCACCTGGAGCATGGCGGCGCGGAGGTCATCTTCTACCGCTTTGAGAGCCGTCTCCAGGTCTTTGATCTGGTCGGCGACGAGGCGCATGCGCTCGATCTTGGCCTGGCGCGCTTCCTTGTCTTTCATCCGGCCGATCTCTTTCGAGACGGTGTTCCGCTCGGCTCGCAGCGCCTCGACCTCGACCAGGAGTTCCCGGCGCCGGGCGTCCAGTTCCAGGATCTCGTCGATCGGCGCCTCGGCATTGAGGTCGACCAAGGCGGCTCGGACCAGTTCTGGCTTGTCGCGAATCAGGTTGATGTCTAGCATTCTGTTTCTCTCCGTGCGTGGCTGTTCTTGAACGGGCCGGATTATAGCACAGGGACTTTGGGGTGTCAAGCTTCATTTTGCAGTGCTGGCTGAAGTCTGGTATACTTTAGAGGATCTTGTTTTGTAGGAGGTCCCATGGCCCTATATCTCGATTCTGCCAGTGTGGATGATGCTCGTCGCGCTGTAGATCTCGGTTTCGTCGCCGGCGCAACGACCAATCCGATCCTCGTTGCCCGCAGTGGGCAGAGCGCCGAGCAGGTCATCGCCGACCTGTGCGAGGTGCTGCCCGGAACGGTCTTTCACCAGGTCACCCAGGCACCCGGTTTGAGCCTGGACGACGAGATTGCCCGTTTCCGCGCGATCTCCGATCGGGTGGCCTTCAAGCTTCCCTGCACTTTTGACTACTTGAAGGCCGTGCACGTGCTCTCGGAGCAAGACGTGGTCTGCGCGGTAACGGCTGTTTTCAGCCCGGCCCAGGTCTACCTGGCTGCCGAGGCTGGCGCCCGGCATGTCATTCCCTACGTGAACCGTACGACCAGGCTGGTGGGAGATGGGCCGGCGCTGGTGGCGCAGATGGCCGCCCTCTTGGCAGATTCTGATTGCGAAATCCTGGCGGCAAGCATCAAGAGCCCGGAGGAGGCGGTTGAGTCGCGCCTGGCGGGGGCCCATCACCTGACCTTGGCGTGGGAAGTGCTAACTTTGATGGCCCAGCATCGTCTGACCGAGGAAGCGATAGTAGAGTTTGCCGAGGCCGCAGGGAAATCGGTTCCGTAGAGAAAACGAGCCTGGCGAAGGTGGGGACTCGAGTGGATCGCTGCCAGGTATGTGGTGAATCGTCGCCGCTGGTCGCTGCCGTGCTGTCGGTTTGCGCCGACTGCGCCCGGGAATGTCCGGACGAGGCGCTGGCGTCGATTCTGGGCGCCCACGCGCAGATCCGGGGCGCGTTCGACCTGCCGCCGGCACCGCCGCGCACCGAGGGCGGCGTCGAGTGTCCCCTCTGCACCAACGCCTGCCGCCTGGGTGACGGGGAGATCGGCCTCTGCGGCGTGCGCACCGCTCGCCGCGGGCGGTTGGTCCACCTGGCGGGCACGCCCCGGGGCGCGTTCGTGAGCTGGTACGACGATCCGCTGCCCACCAACTGCGTGGCCGATTGGGTGTGCGAAGGCAGCCGTCAGCGCGGCAAGGTCAACCTGGCCGTCTTTTACAAGGCGTGTACCTTTAATTGCATCTCCTGTCAGAACTGGCATTTTCGCCTGGAGCAGGAAAACGCCAGGCTCCACAGCGCCGAGGAGCTGGCGGCCCAGGCCCACGAGCGCACGTTCTGCGTCTGTTATTTTGGCGGCGATCCCACGCCCCAGATGCCCCACGCCCTGGCGACGTCGCGGCTGCTCGCCGAGCAGGGGGTGGCCGTTTGCTGGGAGACCAACGGCTCGATGCATCCGCGTTTCCTGGACCGGGCGGTAGACCTCTCGCTGCGGACCGGTGGCTGCGTCAAATTCGACATAAAGGCACTTGACGACAACCTGCACCGGGCCTTGACCGGCGTTTCCAACCGGCGCACGCTGGAGAACTTTTGCCGGGCAGCACGCCGCATCCCCGAGCGGCCATCTGCTGCTTCGCCCCTGGTGATTGCCTCGACGCTGCTGGTGCCGGGCTACGTGGACGCCGAGGAAGTGGGCCGCATCGCCGCGTTCATCGCCGGGGTCGATCCCGATATTCCCTATGCCCTGCTCGGCTTTCACCCCCACTTTTTCGTCCCAGACCTGCCGCGTACCTCGGTGCGTCACGCCGAGGAAGCGGAGGCCGCCGCCCGCGCCGCCGGTCTGACTCGCGTGCGCCTGGGCAACCGCCATTTGCTCTCCCGCGACTACTGACCTGTCGTGGGCAGGCCCTTCGCAAGGCTCAATTCGCCATTCGTCACGAGTTACTCTTTTTGGTATAATGCCCGCAGCGAACAAGTACGAGGAGCGGAATGGCAGAGCGGATCGTGTCACCCGAAAAAAAGTCTGAGGAGACGGGCCTGGACGTTGGCCTGCGGCCCCAGCGCTTGGATGAGTACATCGGTCAGGAGCGGGTCAAGGAGAACCTGCGCATCCTCATCGAGGCGGCCCAGGGACGCAGCGAGGCGCTGGACCACGTGCTGATCTATGGCCCACCCGGCCTGGGCAAGACCACGCTGGCCCACGTCGTGGCCAACGAGATGGGGGTCAACATCCGGGTCACCGCCGGCCCGGCCATCGAGCGGGCCGGGGACCTGGCCGCCATCCTGACCAACTTGCACCAAGGGGACGTGCTCTTTGTGGACGAGGTCCATCGCCTGGGCCGGGTCGTGGAAGAGGTTCTTTACCCGGCCATGGAGGATTACGCCCTGGACATCGTCATCGGCAAGGGGCCCGGGGCTCGGAGCATCCGCCTGAAGCTGCCGCGTTTCACCATCGTCGGTGCGACGACGCGTCTGGCGCTGATGACGGCGCCCCTCCGGGCGCGATTTGGGGCCGTCTACCGCCTCGATTTCTACGACGAAGCGGCCATGCAGGCCATCGTCCGCCGCTCGGCCGGCATCCTCGACGTGTCGATTGACGAGCAGGGCGTGGCCGAGATCGCGCGCCGGGCGCGCGGCACGCCGCGGGTCGCCAACCGCCTGCTCAAGCGGGTGCGGGATTATGCCCAGGTCCGCGCCGATGGCGTGATCACACGGGAGGTGGCCCAGGACGCTCTGGCCCTCCTGGAGGTGGACCCCCTGGGCTTGGACGACATCGACCGGCGCGTGCTGGAGGCCATCATCGCCAAGTTCGACGGCGGGCCGGTGGGCCTCGACACCATCGGCGCGGCGCTCTCCGAGGAGCCCGATACCATCATGGACGTGGTGGAGCCCTACCTGCTGCAACTCGGCTTCCTGGACCGCACGCCGCGCGGGCGGGTCGCCACCCGCCGGGCCTACGAGCACCTGGGCTTCGAGTACAAGGAAGAGGCGCAGCCCACGCTGTTCTAGTCGGGCCGGGTTCAATCTGACCATCAAGCGACAAAAACGGGCCGGGCACTGGTGTGCCCGGCCCGCGTGAATGTGGAGGAACGTCCGTTATTCGAGTCTGTCCCTGTCCTGTTGTTCAAAGATGCCGGCAAAGGCCCGGAAGAACTCGATGGGCAGGGGAAAGATGATGGTCGAGTTCTTTTCGACGGCGATCTCGGTCAGCGTCTGTAGATAACGCAGTTGGATCGTCGCTGGCTCCTGGGCAAGCACACCTGCTGCGTCCCGGAGTTTTTGGGAGGCGTTGTACTCACCCTCGGCGTGGATGATTTTGGCCCGCTTCTCACGCTCGGCCTCGGCCTGGCGGGCCATGGCCCGCTTCATCGACTCGGGCAGCTCGACGTCCTTGACCTCGACGATACTGACCTTGATGCCCCACGGCTCGGTGGCCTCGTCGATGATCTGCTGCAACTTTTGGTTGATCTCGTCGCGGTGGATGAGCAGCTCGTCCAGGTCTGACTGACCCAGCACCGAGCGCAGGCTCGTCTGGGCGATCTGCCACGTCGCCCGGCGAAAGTCCTCCACCTGGACGACGGCGTCGTTGGGGTCAATGACGCGGAAGTAGCAGACGGCGTTGACCCGCACTGTGACATTGTCCCGTGTGATCGCTTCCTGAGACGGGATGTCCAGGGTGACGACCCGCAAGTCGACTTTGATCATGCGGTCGATGATGGGGATGATGAAAAAGAGCCCCGGCCCCTTGGCCCCCTGCAAGCGTCCCAGCCGAAAGATGACGCCCCGCTCGTATTCCTGGACGATCTTGACCGCCGAGGCCACGATCAGGACGGCAAACACGACGATGACGCCGAGGCCTGAAAAAAGAATGTCCAATAACGCGTCCATGGTGCTTCCTCCTTTAGCTCGATGGTTCCATTATACCCGAGAATCGGGCGTTGGGCAAATGTGCGACCCCGCCGCTATGCCCCTTGCTGGCGGGCGAGCACAGCGGCCCCCAGCACGCCGGCGTAATCACCCAGCTTGGCCGGGACGATTTGCACCCGGTCGGCGTCCGTCTGTTGAATGAAATACTGGCGGGCGGTGACGCGGATTGGCTCCAGAAATTCGTCACCCAGGGCCTCGACCACGCCGCCGCCATAGACGATCATCTCGGGGTCTATCAAGTTTACGACAGAAGCTGCGTGGAGGCCCAGGTACCACTGCGCCCGGCCCATGACCTCTGTCACGAGGGGGTCGTCCTGGTCCAGCGCCTTGGCCAGCACATTGCTGCTGAGACGGCCCTTCTCTTTCAGGAGCTTGTCGGCCCCGGTTTTTCGCCCAGCAGCAATCCCGAGGCGGATGTCACGCTCCATGGCCGTGCGGCTGGCCACGGCCTCCAGGCAGCCGCGCTTGCCGCAGCCACAGACCGGACCGTCGGCCAGGATGGTCATGTGCCCGATCTCGGCGGCGGCGTGGCGGTGGCCCGTGCGCAGCTCGCCGTCGAGGATCAGCCCGCCGCCGACGCCGGTGCCGACGAAAATGCCCACCATGTCCCGCGTCCCCTGCCCGGCGCCGAGGGCGTGCTCACCTAGGGTGCCCAGATTGACGTCGTTTCCCAGGAACACAGGCACGCCCAGGGCCTTGGCCAGCTTTGGACCGAGGGGGACGTTCTCCCAGCCGGGCAGATTGGGCGCGTGAAGCACCACCCCCTCTCGGGGATCGAGGGGGCCGGGCGCGCCGATGCCCAAGCCCTGCACGTCCTGCCAATCGATCTCCGCTTGACGCACGGCCTGCCGGGCCGCGTCCGCGATGCGCTGGATCACGGTCTTTGGCCCTTCCTTGGCCCGCGTCTTGAATTTGGCCTCGGCGGCGATGCGGCCCTGCCGGTCCACGACGGCGGCCAGGATCTTGGTTCCGCCCAGGTCGACGCCCAGGGTGTAGGGCGCGGCGTGCGCCTTTCCGTTCTTTGCCATGTATCTTCTCCTATCCGTCGGGGATCACTTCCCAGAAATCGAGCTCTGACTTGGCTTGCTCGACCACCTCGTCCGGGATGCGGATGTAGAGGCCGCTTCCTTCGACCAGTATCGCGCCGTCTGGCAGCCGAATCTCGCCCCGGGCTTCGTAGGCCCGAGACCGGCTGCGCGTCAGCTCGCCGACGATGGTCAATTCCTGGTCGAGCGGCACTGGCTTGGCGAACTTGATCTCCAGGCGGCCGGTCATGGCCCACACGTTTTGATGAGCCAGAACCCGGCCCATGGCTTCGTCTAGCAGCGTGCTGATCAGGCCACCGTGCAGGTGGCCGGGATAGCCCTGGTGCTCAGGCCGGGGCTGAAAGTGGGTGACACAGCGGCCCGCGTCGTCGGTGTAAAAGCGCAGGTTCAGGCCAATGGGGTTCTCGATGCCGCAGACGAAGCACATGCGCGAGTTGGGCTGTTTTTCCACGTGGACCCTCCGCTACTCGTCCCGCCGGGCGTCCCGCAACACGGCCACCAGGCCGTCTCGGTCCTCCGGGGCCACCCGGTGGTAGAGCGTCCGCGTCGGGAAGGGCGAGTCGATGCCGGCCTCGTTCAGGGCCTTGTAGAGGCAGGAGTTGAGCTTGTCCATGATGCGCCGCGTCTCGACGTAATGCTCGATCCAGCAGCGCACGCGAAAGATCATGGCCGAGTCGCCCCATTGGATAAAGAGCGCTTCGATGCGCTGGTCGTGCATGACCCAATCCTGGGCGCGCACGGCCTCGATGAGGACTTTCCGGGCGTGGTCCACGTCGGTGCCGTAGGCCACGCCCACGTGGGTCTGCACCCGGTAGACGGTGCTGGGCACCGAGTGGTTGACGATGAGGTTCTTGCCGATGACCGAGTTGGGCACGACGACCAGCCGGTTGTCGCGGGTGCGGATGCGCGTGCTGCGCAGGCCGATGTCCAGCACGTCGCCCCAGGTGTCGAGCTCCAGGATCTCGATGCGGTCGCCGATGGCAAAGGGCCGATCGGTCATGATCACAAAGCCGGTGATGGTGTCGGCCAGGGCGGCCTGGGCGGCCAGGGCGATGGCCAGCGAGCCGATGCCCAGCGTGGTGACAAAGGCGCTGACGTCCACCTCAAAGTGGCTGAGCAGCACGATGAAGGCGATCAGGCCCAACACGATGATCATCACCCGCCGGAAAAAGGGCAGGACCTGCTCGTCGAGGTGGGATTCGGTGTTTTTGGCCACCTCGCGCATGTACCAGCTCAAGAGGTTGCTAAAGAGCTTGTGCACAAAGAGGTAGCCGACGAGCAGATAGAGGACAAAAAGCACGTGGTCGCGGTTCGTCTCGCCTTTTTCGGTCAGGAAGGTTACCTCGCTCAGGGCAAACTGGAGCGCCAGGGTGACGATCAGGCCCAGGAGGGGCAGGCGCACGGCGTCGAGGATGGCGTCGTCGAAATTGGTGCGGGTGCGGCGGCTGAACTGGCTAAAGCCTTTGTCCAGGACGAAAAGCACCAGGCGGGCCACGATGGCCGCGCCCACGACGATGGCGACGCCGACGCCGATCTCCTGCCACTCGCTGGGCGAAAATCCAAAGAAATCCATTGAAATCCTCCTTTGTTAGGCGTGATGTTCATCGGCGACGAGGGCCAGCACCGCCGGGCCGTACCGCTCCAGCTTGCGGGGGCCGACACCCTTGATGGCGAGCAGCTCGTCGAGGGTCGCCGGACGGGCGGCGGCGATGCGTTTTAGGACGGCGTCGTGAAAGACGACGTAGGGCGGCTTTTCGATCTCGCGCGCCGTTTCCAGCCGCCAGGCGCGCAGGCGCTCAAAGAGGGTCTCGTCGTAGTCGGTGGGGTCGTCGGCCTGCGCCGGGCGGGGACTCACCCTCCCCCCAACCCCCTCCCTGCCAGGGCGGGGGAGTTGGCCTCCCTCCCCCTTTGAGGGGGAGGGTCGGGGTGGGGGGGAGGCTGCTCGTTCCAGGCAATTGTCGCACGATTCGCAGCGCTCAATCGGCCGGCCGCCGAAATAGGCGCTGATGTAGCCGTGGCGGCAGAGGCGGGTCGCGGCGTAGCTCATGATCTCGGCGATGCGGCCATCCTGCCCGGCGCGATAGTCGGCCAGCCGGGCGGCCACCCGCTCGCGGGAATCGGCCGGCGGCTCGGGCAGGGCGAGCAGCATGTCGCGGCCGATGCCCCGGTAGGCCAGCCAGCCGGCGTCCTCCCAGGCCAGGATCTGGGCCTCGACGGTGCGTGGGTCGAGCCCGGCCTCGCGGTTGACGGCCAGCAGGTCGCGGGAGACGGTCTGGCCGGGGACCAGCCGGGCGGCTTTGACAAAGCGGGCAGCTTCCCCCCTCACCCCCGTCCCCTCTCCCCCCGAAGGGAGAGGGGCGGACAACGTCAGCATGGCCGTGCGGGGCAGGTCAAAGCCGCGCCACAGCAGGCCGGCCGTCTCCAAAAAATGGACCGCGACGCGCAGGTGCGTCGGGTCGGCCACCAGGTCGCGCTCCAGGTCGGCCAGCGTCACCAGGCCGATGCCCCCGGCGCCCAGGCGGTACTGGAGCGCGGCATAGACGCGCCGCAGGAACTCGACCTGGAGGGCGTCCTGCCGCGTCCAGCGGGTCAGGTTGGCCTTGTCGCTGGGCGCGTGAAAGAGGATGCAGCGGGCCGGCAGCCCGTCGCGCCCGGCACGGCCCGCCTCCTGGTAGTAATTCTCCAGGGCCTTGGGCGGGTGGTAGTGGACGATAAAGCGCACGTCGGCCTTGTCGACGCCCATGCCAAAGGCGACGGTGGCGACGACGACGCGGACCTCGTCGCCCATGAAGCGGTCCTGGGCGGCGGCCCGGTCCTCGAGGCCGGCGTGGTAGTGGCTGGCCGACACCCCGGCCCGGCGCAGCCGCTCGGCCAGTTGCTCGCACTTGGCGCGGGAGTTGGCATAGACGATGCCGCTGCCCTCGGTCTCGCGACAGATTTGGAGCAGGGCCTGCTGCTTCTCCTGGTCGCGGCTGAAGGCGCGGGCTTCCAGGTGGAGGTTGGGCCGGTGCACGTCGACGGCGGCCAGTTTCATAGGGCACAGGGCGGCCTGCACGTCGTCGCGGACGCGGGGCGTGGCCGTGGCCGTCATGGCCAGGATGGGCGGAGCAGCGGATTCGCGGGCCAGCTCGTGCCAGGCTTTGGCGATGAACAGGTAGTCGGGCCGGAAATCGTGGCCCCACAGGCTGACGCAGTGGGCCTCGTCCACGACGAGCAGCGAGATGCCGGCCCGCGTCAGGGCGTGGAGGAAGGGGCGCTGGCGCAGGCGCTCGGGGGCGGCGTAGAGCATCTTGTAGCCGCCGGCGGACGCGCGGGCCAGGCGCGCGTCGAGCTCGGCGCCGTCGAGCGTGCTGTTGAGCGTCGTCGCCCGGGCGGCGACGTCGGACGGCAGCCCGTCGAGCTGGTCCTTCATCAGGGCGATGAGGGGCGAGATGACGAGGGTCGTGCCCGGCAGCAGCAGGGCGGCCAGTTGGTAGCAGAGCGACTTGCCAAAGCCGGTGGGCATGACGGCCAGCACACTCTCGCCGCGCAGCACGGCGCCGACCACCTCGGCCTGGCCGGGGCGGAAGGACTCGTGGTCAAAGTGGCGGCGGAGGGCGGCGTCGAGGCGGGTTTGTTCGTCGGGGGTGAGTTCGATGGGGGGCGGGGGC
>CAYLZO010000145.1:0-13547 GCA_964387775.1 uncultured Anaerolineaceae bacterium | reverse complement strand
TGGCTGGCCAGGACCAGCTCGATGCGGTCCGCTTGAAAGTGCAATCTGTGGCGCACGATCTTCCTGCCTCCTTCCTTCGATGACCCGCTTAGCCGGCGGCGGCGACCTTGCGCTGGGGGAAGGCCACGACCTTGCCGACGTTCCGGCGCGTCTCCGGTCTCTTGGTTGGCGCCTGGATCGGCTGGCGCAGGGTGCAGCCGGCACATTGCCGCGGGTGCTGGATGGGCACGACCTTGGCCGAACATGCCGCCCGTTCAAAGTGGAGTTCCGGGGGATCGTCGTCCCAGATCTCCTCCCGCCCGTTGAACCGCACGATGAGCGGCGAGGGCGTAGTCTGGCAGAGGGAGAAGCAGAGATGGCCGCAGTTGACGGCCTTGAAGGGACAGGCGCGACAGGTGTTGGGAGAGACCTCGTTCTCTCCCTCGACGATCTTGCCACAGACGATGCGCCCATCCTTCGAAACCGTCCGGTGCTCGCAAGCGCTCAGATTTGGAGCCGGACGCGGAGCCTGGGCTACGGGCAGCGTGCGAATGGACATGCTTTCCCCCTCTACAGGATTAGAACATTTGTTCAGCCCTCCGATTATACCAGAACAAAGGTTCTATTGTCAAGGGGGAGAGGCAAAGATGGGGGAATTTTAAGAAAACTTATGTTCGGCTAGTACCTCGTCGATAGTGAGCCAGCGCTTCGTCGAGATCGCTGCGAAAGGTGATCCAATCGCGGACCGGGAGGGTCAGGCTTTCCTCCAGGGGGTGAAGGAGATAAGGCCCCATCCTTAGCTTGAGCCAGGTTCGCGGCCTGGGCAGTCGCTCCATTTCGACGACCACGAGTGTGTGGCCCCAGAGCCAGCGCAGAAAACGGCGCTGCGTCCAGCGCTGCTCGTCCGGAGGAAAGACTCGTGCAAACTGAGCCGTCCGCGAGGCTTTGATGTCGCGATAGGGGACGGTCAGGCTGAAGAAAGGCAACTGCACTTCCAAGGCGTCGCTGTCACAGCGGGCGTAGGCTCGGAGGCGAAAGAGAAACGTAAGGATCAGCAGCAACCCTGTACCGACGAAAATGACCAGCAAGTGTGGGCGATACGGTTCCAGCTCGGGGGGATTCCAGACGAAAAGCCCGATGCTCACGGCCAGGATCAGGATGCTGGGCCAAAAGACCTGCTCGTTGAGGGCTTGATACAGCACGATCGGGTGGCGCTGGCTCCGTTTCGGGCGGTTCGCTTTGTCCTGTTTGTCAGCCATCTCTCCCATCCAAGTGTTGACGGTCGTTCAGGGCCAGCAGTTCGTTTCTGCCCTCCTGAAGACGGACGTGGGTTGCAGTTCGGTCATAGAACTTGCTCCCGGTAGTAGTCGCACAGATCGGTGAGCATACACTCCGGGCATTTGGGATTGCGGCTGACGCAAATCTCGCGGCCGTGGCGGATGAGGTTGAGGTGAAAGGCGTAGTAGTCGTCGGGGTCCACCAGCACCTCCAGCTCGTCGTGAGCCTTTTCCCGTGACGCCTTGGGACCGATGAGGCCCACGCGTTGGCTCACCCGATGGACGTGTGTGTCCACCGGGAAGGCGGGTCGATGCAGGGCAAAGAGCAGGACGATGGCCGCGGTCTTGGGGCCGACTCCCTTGATCTGGGTCAACCAGTCCTTGGCCTCCTCTACCGGCCTGTCGGCGAGGAAATCGAGGGTCAGCTCGCCCCGCTCCTCGGTGACAAATTGCAGGGCCTTTTTGATGCGCGGCGCCTTCTGGTTGGCCAGGCCGGCGGGCCGGATGGCCTCGACGATGTCGTCTACGTCGGCGTCCCGGACCTCCTCCCAGGTCGGAAAGCGCTCCCGCAGCCGGTCAAAGGCCGTGTCGCGATTGACGTCGTTGGTGTTCTGGCTCAGGATGGTGCTTACCAACTCGGCGACGGGCTCCAGATGGCGGCGCCAGGTGGGCTCGCCGTAGGCCTCCAGCAGGCGCTGATGCACTTCCTCGGTCTTGTCCTCGAGTTCTCGTTGGCTCATGGTCCTCCTCCTCGAGTAATGGCTACGTAGTAAGTGAGAATGTGGGGTCCCCCACCTTCTCACTTACTCTGTCGTCACTACCCTCCTCGCAGCTTCAATTGTACACGACGCTGCCACTTTGGTCAAAGGTTGTGCCTCACCGTGATGCGGCACCGGCCGGTTGGTGAAGGCGGACCATCTGTGGTATACTCACGGCAGCAGCATTCAACGTTGGAAATCACATCAGCATCCGGCTCGGAGGTGGACCATGTCCGTAAGAAACGTGCTCGGTTTGATCCTGGGCGGTGGCGTGGGCACGCGGCTTTTTCCCTTGACCAAGATGCAGGCCAAGCCGGCGGTCCCACTCGGCGGCAAGTACCGCCTGATCGACATCCCCATCAGCAACTGCCTGAACTCGGGCATCACCAAGATTCAGTTGCTGACCCAATACCTTTCGGCTTCCCTGCACCAGCACATCTACGAGACCTACAAGTTCGATGCCTTTTCCGGGGGCTTTGTGCAGATCCTGGCCGCCGCCCAGATGGAGGAGCAGGAGCCCACCGAGTCGTGGTACCAGGGCACGGCCGACGCAGTCCGCAAACAACTGCACGAAATCCTGACCATCCGCCCCTCCGAGATCCTGATCCTCTCCGGCGACCACCTCTACCAGATGGACTATACCGAGTTCGTGGCCCTGCACCGGGAGCGCGACGCCGACGTGACCATCGCCGTCCAGCCCGTCACCGCCGAGGACGCGGGCCGCTTTGGCATCCTCCAGACGGACAAGCGGGGGCGGATCGTAGCCTTCAGAGAGAAGCCCCAGACCGCCGAGGAGCGGGCGGGCCTGGAGAGCGGCGAGGACCCCGACAAGCCCTACCTGGCCTCTATGGGCATCTATATCTTTCAGCCCGACGTGCTGGAGATCCTCCTGACCGAGCACGACGAGAGCGACTTTGGCAAGCACATCATCCCGGCGGCGATGGACGCCTATCGCGTTTACGCCTACCCCTTCTCCGGCTACTGGGAGGACATTGGTACGATCCGCTCCTTCTTTGAGGCCAACCTGGCCCTGGCCCGCCCGAACCCGCCCCTGGACCTGTACAATCCCAACTGGCCGATCTACACCCATCCCCGTTACCTGCCCAACTCGCGCATCGAGGACTGCGAGTTGGACAACGCCCTCATCTCGGACGGCTGCATGATCCAGAAGGCGACCATCCGGGAGTCCATCGTCGGGCTGCGGAGCATCGTCGGCCAAAATGCGCACCTGGAGCGGGTGGTGGTCATGGGCGCCGACGACTACGAATCCGACGAGCAGCGGATCGCCAACCGCAACGCCGGCATCCCCGACGTCGGCATCGGGGCCAACTGCCAGATCACCGAAGCCATCATCGACGCTAACGCTCGCATCGGGAACAACGTGACCGTCAATTGCCATGCACCCGACGAGCCCGAGATCGAGGCCGAGTTCTTTTCCATCCGGGACGGCGTCGTCGTCATTCCCCAGGGCGCGATTGTCCCTGACAACACCGTCATCTGAGGCATACACCAGATATCTCTACGGAGGTGCGACGTGTCTATGAACAAAGTGGTAGCGGCTATCTTGAGCGGGGGCGCGGCCTCGGCCCTCCATCCCCTGACCCGGGAGCGGGCCAAGGCGGCCATCCCCTTTGCCGGCAAGTACCGGCTGATCGACATCGCCCTGAGCAACTGCCTGAATTCCCAGGTCAACCACACCTACGTCCTGACCCAGTTCAGCTCCGTCTCGCTCCACCGCCACATCTACCAAACCTACAAGTTCGATTCCTTCTCCGGCGGCTGGGTGCGCGTGCTGGCCGCCGAGCAGACGCCGACCTACACGACCTGGGATCGCGGCTCGGCCGACGCCATCCGCCGCCAGATCCGCGAGATCCTGGCCGCCGAACCCTCCGAGGTCCTGGTGCTGGCCGGCGACCAACTCTACCGCATGGATTTCGGCAAGTTGGTCAGGTTTCACCGCGAACGGGGCGCCGACGTGACCATCGTCAGCCACGCCGTGGGCAAGACCAAGGCCGTGCGCTTTGGCCTGCTCAAGATGGACGAAGAGGGCCGCGTCCGGGCCTTTACCGAAAAACCGGGCGACGTCGCGGCGCTGGCCGGCTGGGACGTGCTGGACGATCCGGTCAGCCCCTACCTGGCCTCAATGGGCATCTATGTCTTTGAGCCCCTCGTCCTGGCCTCCCTGCTGGAGCGGACGGAAGGCGGGCACCTCGGCAGCCACGTCGTGCCCGTGGCCCTCCAGCGCTACCAGACCTTCACCTACCGCTTCCACGGCTACTGGGAGGATATTGGCAACATCCGCTCCTTCTACGAGGCGAACCTGGCCCTGACGCGGCCCAATGCGCCCTTCAATCTCTACGATCCGGGCGCCGTGCTCTACACCCGGCCCCGATTTCTGCCCAGCTCGCGAACCGACGGCTGTCGCCTGCGCAACGTCCTGCTGGCCGATGGCGGCGCATTGCAGGACGTCGAGGCCGAGGACAGCGTCATCGGCCTGCGCAGCCACATCGGGCCGGATACCCAGATCCGGCGCACCGTGCTCCTGGGCGCCGATTACCACGAGACGGACGAGGAGCAGCGGGCCAACCGCCGCCTCGACCGGCCCGACATCGGCATCGGCGCCGGCTGTCGCATCGAAGGCACGCTCATCGACAAGAACGCCCGCATCGGCGACAACGTGACCATCCGCGCCCACGAGGGCGAGCCCGATACCGAAACCGACCTTTACGTGCGGCGCGACGGCGTGGTGGTCATCCCCAAAAACGCCGTCATCCCCGACGGCACCGAGCTATAGATCGACACGCAGCGTGCTGGAAAGAGCACCGGGTGAAGAGAGAATACCAATCAGCTAGAGGAGGTTGAGATGAATCTAGGACTTGACGACCGCGTCGCCATCGTCGCCGCGTCGAGCCGGGGCTTGGGCAAGGCTTGTGCCCTGGAGCTGGCTCGCGAAGGGGCTACGGCCGTCATCTGCGCCCGCCACGCCGAGGAACTGGAGGCCACCGCCGAGGAGATCCGGACCGAAACCGGCGCCGAGGTGTTGCCCCTCACCTTGGACCTGACCGATGCAGCGCAGATTCGACACCTGGCCGACGAGACGCTGCGCCGCTACGGGCGCATCGACGTTCTGGTGACGAACAACGGCGGCCCGCCAGCCGGCTATTTCGACGACTTTGACGACGAGGACTGGTTCCGCGCCCACGAGCTGACGCTGATGAGCGCCGTGCGCCTCATCCGCGCCGCGCTGCCGGCCATGCGCGCCCAGGGCTGGGGCCGCATTGTCAACGTTACGTCGGTCTCGGTCAAACAGCCGATTGACAACCTGCTCATGTCCAACGTCTACCGGCCCGGCGTCGTGGCGCTGGCCAAGACCCTCTCGGCCCAGGTCGCCGCCGAGGGCATCACGATCAACAACGTGGCGCCCGGCTACACCCGCACCGACCGGGTGCTGGAGCTATCCGAAGCCCGGGCCAAAGAGCAGGGCAAGACCGTCGAGGAGGTCCTGGCCGAGAGCGCGGAGGACTATCCCATGAAGCGCATGGCCGAGCCCGAAGAACTGGCCGCCCTCGTGGCCTTTTTGGCCTCGGAGCGGGCCAGTTACATCACCGGGACGACCATCCAGGTGGACGGGGGCTACGTCGAGGGGCTGCTGTAGGCAGAAACGGCAGCGGGGCTTCAGTCCTCGTCCCAGTCCTCTTCAAACTCGAGGCCGCAGTGGGGACAGACGTCGGCGTCGGCCGGCACGTCCTCGTCACATTCGGGGCAGGAAAAGACAAATTCGGCGCCGCAATGGGGGCAGATCTCGACGTTGGGCTCCAGCGGGGCGCCACAGTCCGGGCAGAGATCGGTGCCGCAGGCCGGGCATTCGTCGTCGTCCTCGTCGATGGGCTCGCCGCAGTTGCCGCAAAACTCGGCCCGCCCGGCTTCTTCCGCCTCCTCGAGGAGAGGGATCAGTTCATCCTCAAACCCCACTTCCAACTCTGCGCCACAGTTGGGACAGACCGTGGCCTCGGGATCGATCTCTTCGTCACATTCAGGGCAGTAAAAACCAAACTCTGCGCCGCACTGGGAGCAGACGGTGTCGTCCTCGCCCATGGCTGCACCGCATTCCGGGCAGGTTGCCCCTTCTTCTTCCAATTCGAGTTCGTCAACGATGTCTGTTGCCATTCTTTATCCTCCGGTCGTGGCTCTGGGTCAAGTCATAGTTGAGGGGGGAGCCCTTCACTATGACTTGACGTACTGCTACGAACCATCCATGAGCCAAGGAAAAGGGCTGCCCCTGGCGGGGGCAGCCCGAGTTGGGGTCTGTACTATCGCTATTCCTGCCGCATACTGGCATAGATCGCGCCGCCAATGGCGCCCAATCCCGCCGCGATCAACAGGCTGATGAGGCAGCACACACTGCCGCTGATCACCGCGCCGCCGGGACCGGTAAACTGCTCAAATATCTGGGGATCGATGCCGGCCTCCTCCAGTTGACGCAGCGTCTCTGGAGGGATTTGAGCCATCACTTGGGCGCTATCCACGACGGCCATGCGCACGACCCCGACGATGGTATTGACGACGCCGCCGATGGCGGCAGCCAAGACGGCGGCCAGGGCACCTTGTCCGGCTGCCGCGCCTGCGTCTCGCAGCGGCGGCATGTAATAGGCCGCCAGGGCGCCGATGCCGATGTAGGCCAGCAGCCCCAGAATACACGTGATCACACCCACACAGGGGATGATGCCCAAAAGGTTGAGTACAACCAGAATTGCAGCTCCGATGAGTCCTGCTTTAAGCCAGGGAGACATAGACAAAACTCCTTTCTCTCTTTGCTCGTCCTTGATCCGTGGGAAATCCCCAACCGGCCCCTTTATACCACGATTCCGTCAAAAAGGCAACTCGCCAGATGGCCCACAAAGCCCAGACGAGTGCCAGGGCAGATGTCACCTGCCCGTAAAACAGGCCAGGTTCTTGCCAATCGCGGCGATCTATGATACCATAGCCCCAAGTTCGACGAGGGAGAACACACCTTGAACCTTTTCATCACCTTTGAGGGGCCGGAGGGCTGTGGCAAGAGCACACAGATGCGCCTTCTGGCGACCCATCTCCGGGACCGGGGCTACGACGTATTGACCACGCGCGAACCGGGCGGCACACCCATCGGCGACCGGGTACGGGCCATCCTTCTGGACCCTGTCCATACCGAGATGCTGCCGCCCACCGAGTTCCTGCTCTTTTCGGCGGCGCGGGCCCAGCTCGTCGGCCGGGTCATTCGACCGCACCTGGCCCGGGGCGGCATCGTCCTCTGCGACCGATTCGCCGATTCCAGCCTGGCCTACCAGGGCTACGGCCACCAGCAGGACCTGGACGACCTGCGGGCCATCACCCACTTTGCCACAGGCGGCTTGGTGCCCGATCTGACGATCTACCTCGACCTGCCGGTCAAGCTGGGCTTGCGGCGCAAGGCCGGGGGCGACGGCGACGCATGGAACCGGATGGAACAGAAAGAAATCGCCTATCACGAGCGGGTGCGGGCCGGTTATCGCCAAATGGCGGTCCAGGAGCCCGAGCGGTGGGCCGTGGTGAATGCCACCCAGGAGATAGACGCTGTGCAAGCCATGATTCGAAGCTGGATCACCGCACGCATCGAGTCAAAGGAGGAAGGGTAGTGGTAACACGGTAACCACTACCGGAGGAAGAACAGGAAGCAGCATGAAGCTGGTGATCAGCATCGTCAACAGCGACGACGTGGACCGGCTGGTGCGCGCCCTGACCGAGGCGGGGTACCGGGCGACGACCATCAGCACGACGGGCGGCTTTTTGCGGCAGGGCAACGCCACCCTCTTTGTCGGCACGGAAGACGACAAGGTGCCTCACGTGTTGCAGATCATCAAGGAGAACTGCCGCACGCGACGCCGGTTCGTCAATCCGCTACCTCCGGTGATGGAGCCGGGGGAAATGTATATGCCGACGCCGGTAGAGGTCCAGCTCGGCGGGGCGACGGTCTTTGTTCTGGACGTCGCCCACTTTGAGCAGTTCTAGCCGTGACGCATTGCTGCTAGAAATCGTCCATGCCGCCCGCAAAGTCGTCGGCCAGATCGGGCATCGATTCCTCGATCTCTTCGGGGCTCTGGCCGCTCTCCAGCCGGTCAATGACCTCGTCAAACTCTTCCGGCATCTCCTCGCCCACCTCGGAGCTCATCTTGCGCATCCAGCGAGCGATGCTCTTGGGATCGTCCTCGTCCAGGCCGTCGAGCGCCGAGGGATCGGCCAGGTCGTCCAGGCGGCTCTCCTCGGAGCGGATGACCGCGACCCGCGAGATCAGGCGCGTCAGATGGCTGCCGCCGCAGCGGGGGCAGGTCGGCTCGTCCTCGATGTCAGAGAAGGAGCGGTAAAAGAGACTCACCCGGCGCCGGCAATCGTGACAGCGATATTCGTAAATTGGCATGGGTCCACACCTCAGTTCGGTTGCGTCAAGTGTGCGTGTGGGAACGAGATGGCCTTGGGCCGGGACAACCGGTCCCCACAAAGAGAGACGCTTCGACTAACCGACTAAATTATACAGCAAACGAGTTTGCAGATCAAACTTTCAGGCAGGGCAGGGCACAGCGCATGAACAAAAAACCAGAATCGAATCCATTTGACCGCGAGCCGCCGCCGCTGCTCGTCGTCATCTCTGGTCCCTCGGGCGTGGGCAAGGACTCGGTCGTCCAGCGGATGAAGGAGCGGGACTTTCCCTTCCACTTTGTAGTCACCGCCACCGACCGCGCCCCCCGCCCCAACGAGGTCCACGGCCGCGACTACTATTTCTACTCTACCGAAGAGTTCGAGCGCATGATCGCCGAAGGGGAGCTGCTGGAGCACGCCATGGTCTATGGCCAGCACAAGGGCATCCCCAAGGCCCACGTCCGCGAGGCCCTCGATTCGGGCCAGGACGTGGTCATGCGCGTGGACGTCCAGGGGGCCGAGACGGTGAAGGACCTGATCCCGGCGGCCATCACCATCTTTTTGACGACCGAATCGAAGGAAGAGCTGGAGGCCCGCCTGCGCGAGCGCCGCACCGAGTCGGAGGAGGCTTTGCAGCGCCGCCTCCAGACCGCCATGGAGGAGATGGCCTGCATCCCCGAGTTCGACTATATCATCGTCAATCGCCGCAACGAGCTGGACGGTGCCGTGGACGACGTGGCGGCCATCATCCGCGCCGAGCACTGCCGCTCTGTGCCCCGGAGGATCACGCTTTGAACGAATTCGACCGGCCTCAGCCCCGCCCGGCGTCCTTCCAGTTGCCCCTGCACCGGCCCCTCTTCACCTGGGTGCTCCTGGGCCTCATCATCGTCATGTTCCTGGTCGAAACCGCCCTGGGCGGCTCGACCGAGACCGAGGTGCTGGTCCGCCTGGGGGCCAAGGTCACGGCCCTCATCGCCGCCGGCGAGTACTGGCGGCTCTTTACCGCGATGTTCCTGCACATCGGCCTCCTCCACCTCTTTTTCAACGGCTACGCCCTCTTTGTCGTCGGCACCGAGCTGGAGCAGATCTTTGGCCGGGGACGCTTCCTGGCCATCTATTTGCTCTCCGGGCTCTTTGGCAGCCTGGCCAGCTACGCTTTGAGCCCGCATCTCTCGGCCGGGGCCTCGGGTGCCATCTTTGGACTCATCGGCGCCCTGGGCGCCTTCTTTTACTTCCACCGTGAGCGGCTGGGCGCCTGGGGGCGGTCGCGCCTGGCCAATATCGTCTTTTTGATCGCCATCAACCTCTTTCTCGGTTTCACCCAGCCCGGCATCGACAACCTGGCCCACCTGGGCGGCCTGGTCAGTGGCGCCGGCCTGGGCTGGGCCCTGGTGCCCCGCTACGAATTCGACCCCTACCGCGGGCAGGTCCAAGATCGCAACCGCCTGGGACGCTATTGGCCGGCCCTGGCGCTGGCCGTGGCCCTCCTCATCGGCGGCACCGCACTGGTCACCGAGATCCAGCGCGACAGCCCCCGCAGCCACCTCTTCCGCGCCGAACAGGCCATCGAACAGGAAATGTGGGCCGAGGCCGCAGGCGAGATCGAGCAGGCCCTGGCCCTGGACCCCGACCTGGCCGACGCCTCGGTCTATTTCAACCTGGGCCTGGCCTACAATCACCTCGAAGCGCCGGCCCGGGCCGCCGAGGCCTACGAATCGGTCCTGGAGCTGGAGCCGGACCTGTCGGCCGCCCACTGGAACTTGGCCCTCAGCTACCTCGACCTGAGACGCTACGCCGAGGCCAGGGACCACTTTGAGACGTACCTGGCCCTCAACCCCGGCGAAGCCGGCGAGGTGCAGCCCTACCTGGACGAACTGGACCGCCTCGTCCCCTGAGAATCGGCCCAGATACCCGCCCGAACCGTTCTGTGCTATAATAGAATCGTGCCAGACGTACATCTGTGCGGGCAGGATTCTCCTGCTCCCCTAACGTCCCTGGGAGGTGAGATATGAGTACACCCAAGAGTGTCCGCCGCTCGGTCATCGCCGGGAGCTGGTACCCGGGCAGCGAGCGCCGCTTGACCCGAACGATTCAGGACTATTTGGAACGCGTGGACCAGGACCCGGTGCCTGCCGCCCCGCGTGGCCTGCGGGGCCTGATCGTGCCCCACGCCGGCTACACCTATTCGGGCCAGACGGCGGCCTACGCCTACCACCAGCTCCAGTGGTGGGGGGCCGGCACCATCGTGCTCCTGGGACCGAGCCACCGGGCCTGGGTGGGCGACTATGCCCTGAGCGCCGAGGACGCCTACGAGACGCCCCTCGGCCAGGTTCCCCTCGACGCCGCGTTCATCGACGCCCTGGAGCAGCACTTCTCGCTCCAACGTGTGCGCCGCGACGCCGAGCACGCGCTAGAGATCCAGCTCCCCTTCCTCCAACACCAACTGGATGACTTTTCCCTGGTGCCCATCCTGATGAGCGCCGACGATCCGGCTGCCGCCCGGCGGCTCGCCGCGGCCCTCGCCGAGACCATCCGCCAGCGCGAGGACGAGGACGGCCAAGTGCTCCTCCTCGCCAGCTCGGACCTGCACCACATTGAGGATTACGACGAGGTGGTCCGCCGCGACCGGTCCGTGGTCGAGGCCGTGGACGCCTACGACCTGGAGCGACTCACCTCTTTGCTGATGGCTCCTCGCTCTAGCGTCTGCGGCCGCATGCCCATCCTGACCGCCCTCCACGCCGCCCGGGAACTCGGCGCCGACGCAACGAAGGTCCTGCACCAGACCAATTCAGGCGACGTGACCGGCAACCGCACGACGGGCCAGTACACCGTCGGCTACATGGCCGCCGCCATCTACAAAGCCCAATGAGGCAATTGCCAATGACCAAATTGGTCATTGGCAATTGGTAATTGATCATGTTCGCTGAGATTGTCGTCAACCGCCCCACCCACAAGCGCCCGCCCGTCGGCAGCCTGCCGCTGCCGGGCGACACGTCGTGGCGGCAGACCTACACCTACCGCCTGCCGGAGCGCCTGCGCGACGTGGCGGCGGTCGGCCACCTGGCGCAGGTGCCGCTGGGGGCGAGCACGGCCCTGGGCGTCATCGTCGCCTTGTACGACGCACGGCCCGCCGGCCTGCCACCCGAGGTCGAGGTCCGCGACGTGGACGAGATCCTCGACCCGCTGCCGGTCGTCACGCCGGTGCAGATCGAGCTCGCCCGCTGGATCGCGGCCGAGTACCTGGAGCCCCTGAACCAAGCCTTCCGCCTGATCCTGCCGCCCGGCCTCGAATCGCGGACGTTTGTGATGGTCACCCCCTCGTCCGAGGCGGCCCGGCCCCCGGACCTGACGGCGGCGGAGAGGGCCGCGCTGGAGGCCCTGCGGCGGAGCGGCGGGCGGGTGCGCCTCAGCACGCTGCTCAACCAGATCGGGGGCGACGATCCCGAGGCCGTGGTCCACGCCCTGGCCGACCGGGGGCTGGTGGACGCCCGCCACGCCCTGGTGCCCCCCAAGCCGGCGCCGCCCCGCGTCGAGTACGTGCGCCTGCTGGCCGACGAGGCGGCCATCGAAGCCGCCCTGCCCCGGCTGGGCCGCTCCTCAAAGCAGGCCGACGCGTTGCTCATCCTGGGCTGGCGGGCCGGTGCGCCGCTGTCCCTCTCGGAGCTCTGCGAGCGCGCCACTTGCAGCGAAAGCCCGGTCCGTGCCCTGGCCGAGCGGGGCTGGGTCGAGATCACGGACCGGCGCACCCTGGTCGTCGCCCTGCCCGGCGCCCGGTCGGCGGACCTGGGCCGGGCCTACAAGCAGAAGGAGGTTCTGGACGCGCTCCTGGCCCACGGCAGTCCGGCCGAAGTGACCGTGCTCCTGGAAGCGGCCGAGGCTTCGACGTCCGTCCTCCGAGCATTGGAGGAAAAAGGGCTGGCCCGGCGTTTCGTCGAGGAGCCGCTGGTCCTGCTGCGGCTGCCGCCCGAGCAGGTCCTCGACCGGGTCGTCGAGCTGCGGGGCGCCGAGACCCATCGCGCCGTCCTGGAAGTGTTGCGCGGCAGCACCGGCCGCGTCTGGGTCGGCGGCGTTTATGCCCAGACCGGCGCCGACCTCTCCACCCTGCGCCACCTGGCCGAGCAGGGGCTGGTCAGCCTGCACGCCAAAGAGTACGAGCGCCCCAAGCCCCTCGGCCCCGAGACCCCGCCCCCCCTGACGCCCGACCAACAGAGATTGGTCCAATCTTGGAGATTGGACCAATCTGGAAGCGCAATGCTCCTCCACGGCGTTACCGGCTCGGGCAAGACCGAGATCTATTTGCGGGCGCTGGAAGAGGCGCTGGCTGCCGGCCGGCGGGCCATCGTCCTGGTGCCCGAGATCAGCCTCACGCCCCAGACGGTGCGCCGCTTCGAGGCCCGCTTTCCTGGCCGCGTGGCCGTGGTCCACAGCCAGCTCAGCCTCGGCCAGCGCTACGCCGTCTGGGACCGGGTGCGGCGCGGCGAGGCCGACGTCGTCATCGGCCCCCGCTCGGCGCTCTTTGCTCCCATCTCGCGCCTGGGGCTCATCGTCCTCGACGAGGCCCACGACAGCTCCTACAAGCAGGACGACCCCATCCCCCTGCCCGCCTACCACGCCCGCGACGCCGCCATCGCCCTGGGCCGGCTGGCGGGCGCTACGGTGGTCCTGGGCAGCGCCACCCCCGACCTGGTGACCTACTATCGCGCCAGCCAGGGCGCCTATCGCCTGCTCGAACTGCCCCAACGCATCCTCACCCGGCAGGCGACGGGCAGCGCGCAGCACGGGCCGCTGCCCTCGGTCCGCGTCGTCGATCTGCGCCAGGAGCTGCGGGCCGGCAACCGCAGCATCTTTAGCCGGGCGCTCCAGGAGGCGCTGCGCCACACGCTGGAGGCGGGCGAGCAGGCCATCCTCTTTCTCAACCGCCGGGGCGCGGCGACGTTCGTGCTCTGCCGCGACTGCGGCTACGTGGCCGAATGCCCCAACTGCGACGCGCCCCTCACCTTCCACCGCCAGACGCCCGGGGACCGGCTGGTGTGCCATCGCTGCAACCACCGGGAGCCGACGCCAGACACCTGCCCCCAGTGCGGCGGGCGGCGCATCCGCTATT
>CAYLZO010000144.1:0-13609 GCA_964387775.1 uncultured Anaerolineaceae bacterium | reverse complement strand
AAGCGGCAGCAGGCCCGCTGGGCCACCGGCGCGGCCCAATGCCTGGTCAAGCTGGGCGGGGCGTTGGTCAAGGGGCGTCATCTTCCCCTCACCCCGGCCCCGCCGTACTCCCCAACGGGGACTTGTGGAGCGCGGCACGGTGTCGCCCCTCCAGGGGAGAAGGAATTATTGCCCTGGCCCGCCCGGCTGGAAGCGTTGCTGCACCTGGGCGTGTGGCTGGCCCATCCCATGTCGCTGCTGCTCTTGCTGCTGATCCTGCCCCTGCTCCTGGGCCAGATCTCGCTGACCTTCAACCTGACCATCTTTTGGCTGGTGGCCTTGGGGCCGATGGTGGCCTACGCCCTGTCGCAGCGCCACCTCTACCCCGACTGGAAGCGCCGCATGGCGGCCTCGATGCCGGTCTTGGCGTTGCTGGGCACCGGGCTGGCCCTTTCCAACACCGTCGCTATCGCCAAGGGCCTCCTGGGCGGCGACCGCGCCTTCCGCCGCACGCCCAAGTTCCGCATTGTGGGCCGGGGCGACCGCTGGGCCGGCAACCGCTACGCCCTGCCCTTTCAGTGGATCACCCTGGGCGAGTTGGCCCTGGCCGGCTACGCCCTGGCCACCGCCGCTGTGGCCCTGGCCGTCGGAAACTACCTGGCTGTCCCCTTCTTGTTCCTCTACGTCGGCGGCTACGGCTACGTGGGGCTGCACGGCCTCTACGATGCCTGGACGCACCGCCGGGTGCGCACCCCATCGCCCCGCAGCCCCGTGGCGGCCGACTGGTGGGTCAAATAGCACATACGAGGTCGCTGCCATGAAACAAATCGGGCTCTTGCACCACCCCAAACTGCCTGCCACCCAGACGATGGCCGAAAAGATGGCCCGCGCCAGCGAGCGCCATGGCCTGGACGTCTGGATCGGCTCCACCTGGGACCACGACGCGGTGCTGGGCGCGATCGACGGCCTGGACCTGCTGGTCACCCTGGGGGGCGACGGCTCGATCCTGCGGGCGGCGCGCATGGGCTGCGCCAACGACGTGCCGGTGCTGGGCGTAAACATGGGCCGCCTCGGCTTCCTGGCCGAGGTGGAACCGGGCGAGTGGGACCAGGTGCTGCCTCGCCTGCTGCTGGGCGAGTACTGGATCGAAGAGCGGATGATGCTCTACGCCGAGTACCATCGCGGCGAATCCTGCCACGGCTACGAGGCCCTCAACGACGTGGTCGTCAGCCGGGGGAGCCTGGCCCGCATGGTCCGCCTGGAGACCCACATCGACGGCAGCTTTTTGGCCACCTACGCCGCCGACGGGCTCATCGTCTCGACCGCCACCGGCTCGACGGCCTACGCCTTTGCCGTCGGCGGGCCGATCCTGCCGCCCCAGCTCAAAAACATCCTGCTCATCCCCATCGCCCCCCACCTGAGCATGGACCGGGCCATCGTCCTCTCGCAGGGGGCCGTGGTCAAGATCCTGGTCCACACCGACCACCAGGCCATCCTGACGGTGGACGGCCAGCTCGAATACGACCTTCAGGACGGCGACTGGGTGACGGTCCAGGCCAGCCGCAACGTGGGCCGCTTCGTGCGCTTCCAGGACCGGACCTACTTCTACCGGACCCTCCTGGAGCGGCTACGCTGGCTCCTCCCCAGCCAGCCGGAGTAGCGCTATCCTTTATAGACCTCCGGATTCACACAGTTCGGCAGGCGCTCGCCGCGCAGGCCGGCCAGCAGGTTCTCGGCAGCCATGACGGCCATCTGCGTGCGCGTGGCGTGGCTGGCGCTGCCCAGGTGGGGCACCACCAGGCAGTTGTCCAGCGTCAGCAGCTTGTGGTCGCCCGGCAGTGGCTCCGGCTCGGTGACGTCGAGGGCCGCGTAGGCAATCTGCCCTGCTGAGAGGGCGTCGTACAGCGCGTCGGTGTCCACCACCGGCCCCCGCGACGTATTGACCAGCACGGCCGTGGGCTTTATCTGGGCCAGCGCCCGGGCGTCAATCATGTGCCGCGTCTCGTCGGTGAGGGGCACGTGCAGGCTGACAAAGTCGGCCTCGGCCAGCAGCTCGTCCAACTCGCAACGGAGGGCCACGCCCACAAAGGGCGCCTTGCTCTCGTCGCAATAGGGGTCAAAGTAGGTGATGCGCATGCCAAAGCCGGTCGCCCGCCGGGCCACGGCCTGCCCGATGCGCCCCATGCCGATGATGCCCAGCGTGGCGCCGTGTACGTCGTGGCCCAAGAGCAGGGTCGGCCCCCAGGTCCGCCACTTGCCGGCCCGCACGTAATCGGCGCCCTCGACGATGCGGCGGGCGGCGGCCATGAGCAGGGCAAAGGCCATGTCGGCCGTGGTGTCGGTCAACACACCGGGCGTGTTGCCCACCGGGATGCCCCGCGCCGTTGCCGCCGCCACGTCCACGTTGTCATAACCCACGGCATAGTTGCTGACAACCTTGAGCTGGGGGCCGGCGGCGTCGAGCAGCTCGGCGTCCACCGGGTCGGTGAGCAGGCTGAGCAGGCCGTCGGCGCCGCGCACCTTGTCGAGCAGCACGTTGCGGGGGGGCGGCAGTTCCTCGGGCCAGACCTCGGCGTCGCACACCCGGCGAATCCGCTCCAGGCCGCCCTCGGGGATGATGCGGGTCACGAAAACGTTCGGTTTTGTCACAGTCTACCTCCCCTTCATTCTTTTACGCTTGGCCCCGATTCGGCCTCAAGATCGGACGAGGCCTCCACGGGCTCGGGCACGACCAGCACCTTGTCCACGCGACGGCCATCCATGTCCATGACCTCGAAGTTGAGCCCGCAGCACGTGACCTGATCCCCCGCCGACGGAATCCGTCCCAATAGCGTCATCACCAGGCCGCCGACCGTCTCGGTGCCCTCGGCGGGCACGTCTCGCAGGCCAAAAATCTCCTCGAACTCGTCCAGGGGCAAAAGGCCGTCCAGCAGCCACGAGCCATCCTCCCGGCGAAACGCCTCGGGCTCGGATACCTCCCCCAGCTCGGGGATGTCACCCACCAGGGCAACCAGGATGTCGTCGGTCGTGACCAGGCCCTCCAGCCCGCCGTACTCGTCGAGCACCAGGGCGATCTTGGACCGGGCTTCCTTGAGCTGCTGGAGCATGTCCAGGGCAGGCACCCCCTCGGGCACGAAAGGCGCCGGTTGGACCGCCTGCTCCAGGTCCAGCGGCTCGCCGGCCATCGTCTGGGCCAGCAGGTCCTTGGCCAGCACCACGCCCAGCACGTCGTCCAGGCTGCCCCGCGCCACCGGGAACCGGGAGTGGCCGCTGCCCGTGATCTTGGCCTCGATCTCGTCGGGGGAGGCGTCCAGATCGAGCCAGACGACTTCGGTCCGGGGCGTGATCAGGGCGCTGACCTTGCGGTTGCCCAGGCGAAAGACGTGCTCGACCATCTCTTCCTCCAGCGGCTCAAAAACGCCGGTCCGGGCGCCCTGCTCGATCATGATCCGGATCTCCTCTTCCGTTACCGGCGGGGTTTCCTCCGGGTGCACGCCCAGGATGCGGAGCAAGCCCTGCGTCGAAAAGCTGAGCAAGCGGACCAGGGGCGACGCAAGCCTCGACAGGGCCCGCATGGGCGCGGCGATGCGCGAAGCCAGGCGCTCGGCGTTGTAGAGGGCGTAGCGCTTGGGCGCCAACTCGCCGATGACGAGGGAGAGGTAGGTGATGGCCAGCACCACCAGCCCTACGCCGATGGCCTCGGCGTAGGGGCCAATGACCGGCACTTCCGCCAGAGCCGCCTCCAGCTCCTCCGCAAGGGTAGCCCCGCCAAAGGCGCCGGCCAGCACGCCGATGAGCGTAATGCCGATCTGGACCGTGGACAGAAAATCGCTGGGCGCCTCGGCCAGTTCGAGGGCGGCGGCTGCTGCGGCGTCGCCCTCGTCGGCCCGTTGCCGCAGCCGGGCCTTGCGCGCCGAGACGACGGCAATCTCGGACATGGCAAAGACGCCGTTGGCGATCATTAACAGGAGAATGACCAGGATTTCGATCCAAACCATAGTTTGCCTCACTTCCCCGGGACAACGAGATGGGGAAGATTATAACACGCGCCGTCCCCTCCGACAAAAACGAGCGACCGGAACAGGCCGGTCGCTCGGTCGTAGACTTGCGGGCAGGACGCCGTGGAATCTCACGGGCCGTCTGCTAGGCCAGCGCCTTTTCCAACAGCGGCCGCAGTTCGCGGGGCACGGTGACGAGGAGCTCGTCGTCTACCACGGCCTCGGCCAGGAAGCCGTGCAGGCGCAAGCGGCCCATCGTCGTCTGCGGCACGTGGTAGTTCCAGTAGCGCGATTCCTCCAGGTCGTTGTCGTACTCGGCGTCGAAGGTCTCCCAGGGCATCTCCCCGCCCTGGTCCAGCACCTGGCGCAGGGCATCCCGTTCCTCTCGGCTCAACTCGCCCACCATCCGCGCCAGGTTCTCCGCGTCTGTGAGCCCTTTGACGATCTCGTCGAGCAACTCGGCTTTGCGCAAGGCTGACCAGCCACCCCCGGGCAGGATTTTGTGGCCCATGCCCGTGAGCATGTCCTTGGTGTACAAAGGCAGGGTCTGGGCCAGCGTGGGCTCGGGTGAAGAGAGCTTTTCCTGGAGCCGGGCGCGCCAGGCTTCGTCCCGTTCCCGGGTCTGCTCCCGCCAGGAATCGTACGCCTTTCGGAAAAGCGAGGTTCTGTGCAATCGGTCCAACAAATCCTGCGCCAACTCATAGTCCGGCCACATCTCCAGCGCCAGTGCTAGCGAGTCTTCGGCGGCTTTGAAGTCATCCTGCGCGATAAAGATGCGGGCCTGGGTGTAGGCGTAAAAGGCCATGTCCCGGGGATGAAAACGGGTCGCGTCGGCCAGGGGCTTGAGTATTTCTATGGCCGCGTCTACGTCGTCATCGTCCAGTAGATAGGCAGCCAGGTTGCAGCGGGGATGGGCATAGAGCGGGTCCACGTCCAGGGCTGCCCGGAACATCTCTTTGGCCTGCTCGTGCTCGCCGCGCCGGGCGTAGACGGTGCCCAGGTTGTTGTAGGCTTCCTTGGCCCGGGGTTCCAACTCGATCGCGCGGCGGAGCAACTGCTCGCCTCGCCCAAGATCCCCGGCCTGAAGCGCCGCCACCCCGCTGTTCATCAGCTCAGCCACCTGGGGAGCGTACTCCGACTCGGCCTCCTCGGTGATCAACTGCCGGCGCAACTGGACTTCCTGCCATTTTCCCTCGCGCCAGACGCGCACCCTCTCCCCTTGTGCAATTTCGCCGGCCTCCAGCAGGGCAAAGAGGGCACGGCTGCGGGCCTCATAGTCACCGGCCTGGCTCAAACCAAAGCGCCGCAGCGCCGCGTGGGCCGCCGGCGTGCCAACGGTCGCCAGGATGGCAATGCCCGCATCGACCTGCATCTCTTCCCAGATCAGCTTCTCGGCCATGCGCACGATCTGGGGAAAGCGCTCGACAAAGTCGGTCACAGCCCGCTCGAACCGCCGGGGCGATATCTCGTCCTCACGGTCCACCAGCTCGACGAACTCCTCGAGGCGGGCAGCGGGCAAGAGTTCTGTACTGCTGAAATAAGGGAACCGCACAGCCCAGCCCGGGCCCGGATACCCCTCCTTGAGATCATCCAGCCAGCTCTGGAGCTCCGGCCGGTTGGGCAGCAACCTACGCAGCCGGCGGCGCGCGGCTCTTTGTTTGCCCAGATTCGCCTCGGCCACAGCCAGGAAGAGCTGTACACGACGGTCCAGGCCGGGGATGTCGGGCCGCACGTCGCGCGCCTTCTTTACGGGCTTGAGCAGTTCATAGACGGATTCGTCGTCTTGCATAACGGCGGCCGCCTCAGCCGCCTTGAGGCGCGCGTCTTCGCCCTGAGGCTCGATCTCGCGCAACTCGGTCCACAGGGCCTGCGCTTCCTCTTCCCGTCCCGTCCAGGCCAGGTAGCGGATGGCGTTGCTCAGGGCCTGCACGTTCTCCGGATGTCGCTCCAGGACCCGCCGCGCCATCTCGACGGCCTCTCTCGGCTGGCCGTCGAAAAAGAGGGTCAGTGAGAGGTTGTTGTGCGGCGGCGGCCAGTCCTTCAGGAACCGGCTCGCACGGCGATTGGCCCGGATGGAGGCCGGGTAATCTCCCTGCTGCAAGGCCCGTTGGCCCTCCTCCATGAAGCGTAGCCCCTTTTCCATGCGCGAGAACGACAGGCCGATCTCGTCCGCCATGCGCTGGACGTCTCGCTCCAGTACCGAGACCATCCCCGGCACGTCGCCGACGGTCGGCGCCTCAGATTCGTGCTTGATCGCCTGGCGGAAGGCCTGCAGGGCGTGGGCCTTCTGTCCCAGTTCCAGGTAGAGAGAGGCCAAGGGCAGCCACAGCCCCGGATCTCGGCTGAGCCGCATCGCCTCCTCGTACCCTTGCAATCCCTGCCATAGCTGTCCGGCCTTGGTGTAGGCATAGCCCAGGTAGTAGTGGAGATTAGCCGCCTGCGGGTATTCGTCCAGGAGCGGCTCCAGGAACTCGACGGCGTCCTGGGCGCGACCGTGATTGATCAGGTTGTCGGCCCGGCGAAAGTACTTTTCCAGGTCGGCCGGTGACTGCCGTCGCCTCGCTCCCCGTCTGGAGGTTCTGCGTCTGCGTTTACTCAAATTTCACCCCTTTTCTTCAACTATTGCTGCCATCAGTGTGTTCTCAGAGCGCTCTTTCGTCAATCCGGCTCGCCGATGAGCGAGCGGAGCACCGCCAGGTTTTCCTTGTCCTCGGCCAGGTCCGCCCCCTTTTCCGTCTCCAGGGTCATGGGGATGCCGCGAAAGCGCGGATCGTTCAGCAGGAAGCGAAAGGGCGCCAGGCCCAGCTCGCCCTTGCCGATGTGCTCGTGGCGGTCGACGCGGCTGCCCAGCCCCCGCTTTGAATCGTTGAGGTGGATGGCCCTGAGCCGCGCCAGGCCCAGCGCCCGCTCGAACTCGGCCCAGGTGGCCTCGTAGCCCTCCCGCGTGCGCAGCTCGTAGCCGGCGGCAAAGGCGTGGGCCGTGTCAAAGCAGACGCCCAGCCGCTCGGGCTCCTTCACGCCCTCGATCATGGCCCGCAGTTGGTCAAAGGTGTAGCCCAGGTAGTCGCCCTGGCCGGCCGTGTTCTCCAGCCAGACCTGGGCTCGATAGCCAGGCAGGCGGGCGTGGACCTCGTCCAGGGCGGCGGCGACGCGGGCCAGGCCCGCCGCTTCCCCTGCCCCTTTGTGCGAGCCGGGATGGAGCACCAGGCCCGGCAGCCCCAGTTGCTCGCAGCGCGCCAGATCGTCGGTCAGCGCGTCGAGGGACTTGCGCCACAGGTCCTCAGCGGGGGCGGCCAGGTTGACCAGGTAGAGGGCGTGGGCAAACACCGGCCAGATGCCCGTTTCCTCCACGGCGGCCCGAAAGGCGACCAGGTTCTCCTCGGCCAGCGGCTTGGAAGCCCAGCGGTTGGGGTTTTTGACGAAAATCTGGACCGTGTCGCAGCCGGCCTCCAGGCCCCGCCCCAGCGCGTTCTCCACCCCGCCGGCCACCGATTGGTGCGCGCCGAGCAACACCTTCCCGGGCACACTGTCATTCTCGGCCATGTCTTTTCCTTTTTCTTCGTGTCTCTGTGCCTTCGTGGTGAAGGTCTCGGCTCGATACTCGGGTTGGCTTGACCAGCGTCGGGCCTCGCTCCGTCGCCGCCGACGCCTCCAAGAGGGCCAGCCCGTAGAGCAGGGACGAGAGCCGGTTCAGGTAGCGCACGACCTCCTCGCTCTTTAAGAGGCCGTTGTCCAGGAGCCGCACGGCCCGCCGCTCCGCCCGGCGGGTGACCGTGCGGGCCAGGTGCAGCGCCGCGTCGGCCGGCCCGTCGCCGGGCAAGACGAACTCTTTTGGCATCTCGATCTCGCCCTCGAATTCGGCGATCCAACGCTCCAGTTGGTCTACGTACTCGGGGGTGACGCTGCCGGCAAAGGCGCTGTCCTCGTCGCCGGCAGCGGCCAGCTCGGCCATGAGGTCATACAGGTCGCGTTGGACGGCGGCCAGCACCTGGGCCGTGCGGGGCGTACAGCCCGCGGTCCGGGCCACGCCCAGCGCCGCCTGGGCCTCGTCCACCGCGCCGTACGCCTCGGGGCGCGGGTCGTACTTGGGCACCCGCTCCGGGCCGAGCAGCCCCGTGTAGCCATCGTCGCCGCGGCCGGAATAAAGCTCGGAATCAGGCATGATATTCTGCAGCAAACGTGAGCGTGTGGGGGATGTCCCCACACACTCCCGTTATTCGCTCAGCGCCTCGATGATGGTCCGGCAGTAAGCGGGCAGGTCGGAGGGCACCCGCGACGTGACCAGATTGCCATCGCGGATCACCTCTTCATTGACCCAGGTCGCCCCGGCGTTGATCAGGTCGTCCTTGATGGCCGAGACGCTGGTCAGCGTCTTGCCCTTGGCCACCCCGGCCGAGGCCAGCATCCAGCCGGCGTGGCAGATGGCGGCCACCACTTTGCCCTGCTCGAACACCTCCCGCACCAGGCCGACCATGTTGGGGTCGCGGCGCATGTAATCGGGCGCGTAGCCGCCGGGGATGACCACGGCGTCCACGTCGTCGGCGCTCAGGTCGCTGGCCGACACGTCCACGTTCACCGGGTAGCCCAGCTTGCTCTTGTACTGCTCCGAACTGCCGGTGCCGACCACGAACGTCTCGGCGCCCGCCTCGCGCAGCCGCAACAGCGGATACCAAAGCTCCAGTTCCTGATAGTTGTTCTCGGCCAATACGGCCACTCGTTTGCCTTCCAGTTCCATTTCGTTTCTCCTCTCAAATCGTCGTTCTCGATTCACTCGGGCTGGATTTCCAACCCATCACCATTGATCCTGTCACATTTTTGTCCAAAACTCCGTAAGTACGATCCCGACCTGGCTCAGAAGAGCGGGAGTTGGGCGCCCTCTTTTTCGGCGATGGGGTCCAGGCCGACGATGGTCCGCAGGGCGTATTCGTCCACCTCCGGCTCGGCGACCAGTTGGCGCACGTGCCGGTACTTGACGAACTGCCAGTTCGCGGCCTCGACCGCTTTCTGCCACAGGGGATTGTGGGCCAACTTGTGGCCGACCAGCGCCGCTCGCCCGCCGGGGATCACGAGGTAGGGCTGCGCGCCCCGCGTCCGGTCGCCCAGGACCAGGGCCTCGGCCAGGGCCGCCCGCCAGCGCACGACAAAGACGGCGCGGGGGCGCTCGCCCTCGAACCACGCCGCGTCAAAGGGCGACAGGGCAGCCGTCCGGTAGCCCAGCCGCTGGCCCAGGTCCAGGAGGCTCTGGACGATGGTCTCCCGCTCGGCCCGGCGGGTCACCGGCAGGTCCTCCCTGCGGAGCTGCCAGTAGCCGGGCGACGCCTCGTGGCCGTAGGATGCCAGGCAGGTCGCCACCAGGTCGGCGCCGGGCGTAAGGACCCCCGGGAATCGGGCGTTCACCGCGTCGGTAAACCCCCGTTCGGTCAGGGCCAGGGCGTCGTGCAGGACCTCGAAAGCGGCCCGCTCGACCCGATCGGAGAAGGGCGAAGCGGCCTGGGCCGCTTGCGCCAGCCACCACAGCCGGCCGCCGCCCTCGTCGTCCAGGACCGCCAGCGCCGGATGCTCCAGGGCGGCTTGCAGTGCGGCCGTCATCCGGTCCAGCGGGGAGCGTTCCCCCCCCTCTTCTCGCAGCCGGGCCAGCAGCCCCGACTCGGCCAGGCGGCGAAGGACCGCCGCGTGCAGCGTCCGCCACGCCACCGGTTCGCCCCGGGCCTGGATGGTTTCGATCACCATTTCGGCCGCCTCCGCCGCGACCTGCTCGTCCAACGGTCCGTCTAGCTCCGCCACGGGCAGCACCTGGGGCAGGGACGGAGACAGCTCCAGGCGGTAATCGCTGCCGCGCTGGACCAGGGCCGCGATGCCGAGGTTGGCGTCGCTGGCGGCCAACACCAAGGCCTCGACCATGACCGGGCGCTGATCCGTCAGCACAAAGACGAGGCGGCCCTCGTCGCGAAGAAGCCGGCCCAGGGCCCGCAAAGAATTCGTCATCCCCCCCGCGTACCAGGCCGGATCGGGCGTGCGTTGCCGCAGGAGGGGCCGCAGGGGCGCCGCCCTGCTGGCGTCAAAGAGCCAGGCGTTCCACAGGTAAGCCAGCGACCAGACCGCCGAATCGAGGGCCGGCGGGCTGCTGAGGACGAGCCCCAAGCTGCGGGGCGGCGCGACGTCGGGCAGATCGCGCACCCGGCCCTGGCCGACGAAACTGCGTGGTCCCTCCTCGCCAGCAGCCCAAACCTCCACCATTTGCGAAGCCAGGTCCGGGACCGGCTTTCGGGCCAGCGCCTGGATGCGAGAAGCGGCCCGCTCAAAGGTGCGCCACACGTTCCGCTCCAAGAATCGACGGGGGCGCGCCAAGCCTCGCCGCTGGGCCGTGCTGCCGGGCAGGGGCTCCAGCGACGAGCAGCGGTCCAGGCAGTCTAGGAGCAGGGCCTTCAAAGCCCGCTGGATGGGCGCCTGGGCAAAGAGGCTCTCGACCTTGATGGTGAGCTCGGCCAGGGCGTAGAGGTTGCGCGGCGAGTAGAGTTCGAGCAAATACTCCAGGCGTGCGCGGGCGCTCTCCGTCGGGGGTTCGGGCGTGACGCGGTCCAGCAGGTAGTGGTAGTGCAGGGTCCGGCCCGGCAGGTCGGCCAGGCGTGCCCGGTCCTCCACGTCGAGGCCCGTCTGTCCATCCCAGGCGCAGGCCGGGCAGCGCAGTTGTTTGGCCACCGGCTCCCCCTGGTCCCGGTCCCAGACGAAATAGTCCGCCACGGCGGGGCGCAGACAGGCGGGGCAGGTCGAGGCGTAGAGGTCATCCAGGTAGCGGCGTAGAGGCGTGCTCTGCTTCAAACTGTCGCCCAGGCGGGCCACGGCCGCATCGAGCTCGCGGGGCGGCGGCGGCGACAGGGCCATCTCGACCAGGAGCACCAGCGCCGGGTCGAAATTCAGGGCCAACGCGCGCCGTCCCTCCGCCAGGATCTCCCGGACGGCCGCCGCCCCCTGACAATAGGGCACCAACACGACGTCAGCCGGCCGGGTGTAGGCCGTGACGTACGCCTCCGCCACGCCGGCCGGGATGGGCCAGCGCAAATCGGCCAGAACGTCCTCGTCCTCGACCCGCTCTTCAGGCACGAAATACCCGATTCCCTTCATTCTATTTTGCAGTATACCATAAAAGACGGGGGCAGACAAGCCCGAAAGAGACGATTTGTTGCACTTTGAACAATCCACTTTGTCGTAAACTGCCGGGTGTAGTATAATAGAGCCGATATCCAAGCTCGCTGGCACTATAGACCCGTTCGAAGAGGTTTGCATGAGCCCCAGCAGTCCGACAGGGAAGGGATAAAGATGAGTTCAGGATCGTTACCGCATTGGGATTTGAGCAACGTCTACCCCGGCCTCGAATCGGAGGCATTCAAAAAAGACGTGCGGCGGATGGAACGGCAACTCGACGAACTGGACGAGTACCTCCTGGCCCAGGGCATCGCCCGCGGCGGGCCGGTCCCCTCCGATCCGGCCGAGTTGGCCCGGGTCATCGGCGGCTACCTGGACCGGATGAACGAACTCCTGCGGCTGGGCGACACCCTGCGCTACTATCTCTTTGGCTTTGTCTCCACCGACTCGTACAACACCCAGGCCCGCCAACTGGCGTCCAAGATAGAGCCTTTCCAGGTTCGCATCGAGCGCCAGAAAGTACTCTTCAAGGGCTGGCTCGGCACCGTTTCGGAGCGGCCGGAGCGATTCGAAAGAGCCCGGTCCGAGCCAGACGCCGCCCAGGCGCACGATTTCCACGTGCAAGAGACCGCCGAGCAGAGCCGCTACCTGATGAGCGAGGCCGAGGAAGCCCTGGCCTCAGAGCTTTCGCTGAGCGGCAGCCGGGCCTGGCAAAAGCTCCAGGGCGTGGTCACCTCCCAGCTCAAGGTCCCCTTCGAGCGGGAGGGCGAGGTCGAGGAGCTACCCGTCACCGTCGTCCAGAACCTGCGCCACGACCCTGACGCTGACCTCCGCCGCCGAGCCTACGAGGCCGAAGTGAGCGCCTGGGAGGGGGTGCGCGAGCCGCTGGCCGCCTGCCTCAACGGCGTCAAGGGCGCGGTGGGCATCCTGGACCGGAATCGGGGCCGCCGCGACGCCCTCCACCAGCCCCTGGACCAGGCCCGCATTGACCGGGAGACGCTGGAGGCCATGCTGGGCGCCATGCGCGATTCTTTCCCGGCATTCCGCCGCTACTGGCAGGCCAAGGCCCGGCGGCTGGGCAAGGAGGTGCTGCCCTGGTGGGACCTCTACGCGCCGGTGGGCGAGTCGGAACGGCATTTTTCCTGGGACGAGACGAGGGCCTTTCTCCTGGAGCAGTTCGGCACCTTTTCGCAGCGGCTGGCCGACTTTGCCGAGCGCGCCTTTGAACAGAAGTGGATCGACGCCGAGCCCCGCGACGGCAAGCGGGGCGGGGCCTTTTGCATGAGCTTGCCCGCCGTCGACGAGTCGCGCATCCTGTGCAACTTTGACGGCACCCTCGACGCGGTGCTGACCGTCGCCCACGAGCTGGGGCACGCCTATCACAACGAGTGCCACGTGGGCAAGACGGAACTCCAAACCGAGACGCCCATGACCCTGGCCGAGACAGCGTCGATTTTCAACGAGACCATCGTCACCGACGCCCTGCTGGCCCAGGCTGCCGGGCGGGGCGACGCCGGCGAAGAGCTCTCCATCCTGGAGACCTTTCTCATCGGCGCCGGGCAGGTCGTGGTGGACATCTACTCCCGCTTTCTCTTTGAGCGGGAAGTGTTCGAGCGGCGCGCCGAGGTGGAGCTCTCGGCCGACGACTTTTGCGAGATCATGGTCCGCGCCCAAAAAGAGACTTACGGCGACGGCCTGGACCAGAACCACCTCCATCCTTACATGTGGGCCTGGAAGCCCCACTACTATCGCCCCAAGCTCTCCTTCTACAACTTTCCCTACGCCTTTGGCCTGCTCTTTGGCCTGGGCCTCTACGCCGTCTACCAGGAGCGGGGCGACGCATTCTTGCCCGAATACGACGAGTTGCTGCGCAGCACCGGTGAGGCCACGGCCGCCGATCTGGCCGCCCGCTTTGGACTCGACATCCGGCGGCGGGCCTTTTGGCAGAACAGCCTGGCCCTGATCGAGCAGCGCATCGAGCGGTACGCAGTCCTGTAAGCAAGATAATACGAGAAAGGAGCGAACATCATGGCGAAACTGACCACCATCGAGGGCGTAGGCGACGTCTACGCCGAGAAGCTGAAAGAGGCGGGCATCCAGACGACGGAGGCCCTGCTGGAGGCCGGCAAGACGCCCAAGGGCCGCAAGGTCCTGGCCGAGACGACCGGCATCGGCGGCGCCTTGATCCTCAAGTGGATCAACCGCGTGGATCTCTTCCGCGTCAAGGGCATCAGCGAAGAGTACGCCGATCTGCTGGAGGCCGCCGGCGTGGACACCATCCCCGACCTGGCCCGCCGCAACCCGGAGAATCTGCATGCCAAGCTGGGGGAGGTCAACGCGGAGAAGAACCTCGTCCGGCAGTTGCCGGCCCTGAGCCAGGTTAGCAATTGGATCGCTCAGGCCAACGACCTGCCCCGTGTGGTGACCTACTAGCACACGAGGGCGTAAATCCCTCAGCAGTTTGTCATTCTGAGGAGCGCCAGCGACGC
>CAYLZO010000143.1:0-13752 GCA_964387775.1 uncultured Anaerolineaceae bacterium | reverse complement strand
CCACGGCCACGCCGACGCCGACGCCCACACCCACGCCCACACCCACGCCGCGCCCGCCCACCGCGACGCCCCTGCCACCGCCGACGCCCACCCGCCGGCCGCCCACGCCCACGACCCGCGCCTACCGCTTCCGGCCGGCCGGCCCGGCGCGGCCCGATCCCGCGCATCCCTGCCCCGGCTGCCCCAGGGCGCCGGCCTACATCGTCGGCCACGTGACCGACGCGGCCGGCAATCCCCTGGCCGGCGTGCGGCTGGTCTGCTACAACGAGTGGCATCGCTACCCGGTGGTCGCCACCAAGGGCGGCGGCGAGTACGATTTTCTCATTACCCAGGCGGACACGACCTGGTACGTGGTCGTCGTCGACCAAAACGACCAGCCCCTCAGCCCCGAGGCGCCGGTGACGGCCAACCTGCTCGAATCGTGCCGCTACTTTCTCGACTGGCGCCGCGCGGACTGACCCGCACGCGAATCCCCAATCTTGCCTCTCCCCGCTCTTTGTGCTAGACTGGAGCGCGCAGAAATCACACGGGTGTGTTTCAAATGGGTTGGGAGACGCTCGTAGTGCGCGTTTCAGCGCGCTGTTGCGGCGATTGCCGGAGGCACGCCTTGGGCGAGTCGCCGACTACGAACACAGGCTCAACCGAAATGAAACACACCCAAATCATACCGGGGTTGAGGCCAATGAATCTTCGTTCCAATCGGATGGGGTGGATCGCCGGCGGGCTGCTGGCCCTCCTCATCTTTGCCGTGCTCCTGGGCATCGCCCGCCAGGGCGCGCCCGGCGGCGGCGCCGACGCGCTCTCCCCAGGCGAGAGCGAAATGCTCCGCGCCCGCGTGGTGGAGGTCCTGGAAGAGGGCACCATCGACCAGGGCGAGTTCGAGCAGCCTTATCAGCAATTGCGCCTGCGCCTGGAAGGTGGCACGCTGGACGACCAGGAGGTGGTCGTGGAGCACGGCTTCCTCAGCCTCACCAACCAGGCCCGCACCTTCCGCGTCGGCGACCGCGTCGTCGTCGAACGGACGCGGACCCTGGACGGCGGGGATCGGTTCGTCATCACCGATTACGTGCGGACCGGGCCGCTGCTGTGGCTGACCCTGCTCTTTGTCGCCGCGACCCTGGCCCTGAGCGGCTGGCAGGGCCTGCGCTCCCTGGTCGGCATGGCCGTCAGCGTCCTGGTCCTCGTCGCCTTTGTCGTGCCCCAGATCCTGGCCGGGCGCAACCCGCTGCTCGTCGCCATCGCCGGCGCGGTAGTGATGATGGGCACCAGCCTCTACCTGGTCTACGGCTGGCGGCCCAAGACCCACGTGGCCGTGGCCGGGCTGCTGTTGAGCCTGGTGGTCACGGCGCTGCTGGCCACCTGGTTCGTAGACTGGGCCCGGCTCGCCGGCTTTGGGGCCGAGGAGGCCGGCTTTTTGCAAGTAGCCGGCGTGCAGCTCGACACCCAGGGGTTGCTGCTGGCCGGCATCCTCATCGGCACGCTGGGCGCGCTGGACGACATTGCCGTGGGCCAGTCGTCGGCCATCTTTGAGCTGCGCAAGGCGAATCCCGGCCTGGACTGGCGCGCTCTCTTTCGCCACGGAATGGTCATTGGCCGGGACCACATCGCGGCCATGGTCAACACCTTGCTGCTGGCCTACGCCGGGGCGGCCCTGCCGCTGCTGCTCATGTTCTCCGTCTTTGCCGAGCCGCTGGGCACGACCGTCAACCGGGCCATCATCGCCGAGGAGATCGTGCGAACGCTGGTGGGCAGCCTGGGCTTGCTGGCCGGCGTGCCGCTGACGAGCCTGATCGCGGCTCTGGCCGCCCAGGCCAAAACACCCGGCCCACGCTGATTCGAGGAGGAATCTATGCCAATCTACGAGTATCGCTGCAGCACGTGCGGCCAGCGGGTCGAAGTCCTGGTCCGCTCCGCCAGCAGCGCCCCGCGCTGCCCAGACTGTGGCAGCGCACTAACTGACAAGCTCTTTTCCGTGCCCCACGTGCTAAGCAGCGAGACCCGCCGGCCCGCCGGCCAGACCTGCTGCGGCCAGGACGAACGCTGCGACCGGCCGCCCTGCTCCGGCGGGGGCGGCTGCCAACACGACTGAGGCGGAACCCATGACAATACCAAGAATCAAAGCAGTTTGTCGCAGCGACGAGCGGATTGAGCCCAAAGTGGACGTGCGACGCGGGGAGTTGCGGGCCGACTGGGGACTAGTCGGCGACAGTCACGCCGGGCCGCCTCACTCCGGCCGCTGGGCAAGCCGCCCGAGATCGCCCACACGTTCAATTTCCAGGGAGATTCGCGCTGGCGATGAGATTCTTCTCGTGCAGGATAAGGACACGGATTTCTCGGATGGGCGGATCATAAATCCGCTTATCCGAGAAATCCGTGTCTCCCACCCCAGCGCCGCTCGAACAACCACTGCCAGGACATCGTGTTGGCGTTGGGCATGGGAAAATGCCAGGAGATGTTGTCTTTGAGGATCGTGGTCGCGCCGGGATCCAGCACCGCCGTCCGGCCGGCCACCCTGCTCCGGTGGCGAAAGCTGCCGCCACGATTGAGGTGGACGAGGTTAAACAGGCGCGGCAATGGCAATGATCACCGCCAGGACATAAAAAACGTCTCATGCCATCCTCCTTCAAGCCTCGCTCTCCGCCTCCTCCACCGGCTCCGGCGCCCAGGGCGGACGCGGCCAGTAGGGCGCCTGGGGATTAAAGTAATTGTAGAGCAGGTTACTCACGTCGCGGTAGAGGGGCTGGACTATGCCGAAATTTAGCCAGGGCGTATCGTCCCAGATGTAAAAGGTGGTCAAATACGTGGCCCCCGGCGAAAAGACGATGCCCACCTCGGCCCGGGTGTCACCCCACGACACGCCATAGCCGGCGAAACCATGCTTGTGGGCCATCTTGACCTCGGGCGGAATGCCGGCGCCGAGCATGTTACGCAGGTCGTTGGCGGCCATGATGTCGATCATGTCCCGGCAGACCTGCGGCGTAAAGATATTGGGGTAGGCGTCGCGCAGCAGGCCCTCGTCCAGGGTGCAGGCGTAGATCATCTCCAGCAAGTTCGACATCTCGCGGGGCGTGGCCTTGACGCAGGGGTCGTAGCGCGGCGTCTTTTCCTGGGCGAACCACAGATCGGTCGTGGCGCCTGCCGTCCAGAGAACATCCCCGCCCCCCTCCTCGTGCCAGCGGGCCTCGGTGCGAAAGGGCGCGCAGAGGTAAAAGTTGTTCAACCCCAGGCGGCGCATGGTATTGGTGACTTTTTGGGCGCCGGTCCGGGCATTGCCACCGCCCACCGCCGCCATCAGGCGATTGGCGCAGGGGTTGCACGACTCGCTGCCCAGCATGTCGAGCATCTCCTGGTGGGTCTGGGCGTCCACCTCGCCGTTGTGATAACGATAGACCTCGACCATGATGCCCATCTTGACCAGGCTCATGCCCGACAGGACATAGTCCAGGTTTTCGTCGTAGAGGACCTGGCCGCTGTCGAGGTTCTTGACCAGTAGGCTGACCACCCCCGGGAACCTTTCCAGGCGGGCCTCCAACGGTGGCAGCAGCAGGTCCACGGTGATGGGCGGCGGCGGCACCGGGTCCGGCTCGAAGGTGATGGGCGTCGTCACCCCGGCCTGGAGCGCGGCCTGGACCTTCTCGACCGCCTCGTCCAGGTCAAAGCGGGCGCCGGGCTGCCCCGGCTCAAAAAAGTAGCCGTAGGTCGAGGTCAGCGGCCCGGAATAGCCCGCGAACTGGGGGAACGTCCAGGTCAGCTCGCCGGTGTAGGTCACCGTCGGCGTGCCCTCGATGCCGCCCGTGGTGCTGACGGGCATCGTCGCCGTGTAGAACGCCGGCGCGCTGGGCTCGCGGGCCATGACCGGCACCAACGTGCTCAGCATCGACTCGATGCGGGCCGGGCTCTGGTCCGGCTCGACGAAACGCACCGGCAGGATGATCTCCCGCCTGGGCGGCTGGGGCACGAACTCGTTGATCTTGGTCGCCGGTGGATTTATGTCTAGTTTCCGTCCGGGCCGGCCGGGATAGAACGTCGCCGTCTGCACGTTCAACATCGGCTCGACGGCGGCGACGTCGTAGGTCTCAGCCACGCCTTCCAAATAACGCTTCGCCGCCGATTCGTCCCAATCCATCTCCAGCGGCACGCCCAGGTCCAGCTCGATGACCTCGTCGTCGAGGACCCAGCGCTTGAACCCCTCCCAATAGTCGTACTGGTGGCTGGCGGCCACCGTCTCGGCCACCATCTCGTCCACCGGGATCTCGAAGTCGAGGTCGTTCTCGGTCGAGAGGGTCAGCCGCTCGTCCTGGTAGTGCAGCACAAAGTCGCGATAGTAGGGCTCGGCGACCCACTCGTAGACCTTCTCGCGGGCCGCCTCGGGCGTGAGCCAGCCCACCTGCACGCCGGCCACCCGCGCGCCCGGCTGGATCAGTTCCCGGTAGGCGTCGTACTCGGCACGCACCGCCTGGTACTGGTTCCAGCCGATCACGCCCCCCACGGCCACGGCAACAACCAGGAGCACCAACCCTATTCGCAAAACAACCTTCATATCACCCAGCCCCCGATCCTCCGGCTTCGCTCAGAACAAGTTTCCCGATTCCCTGATTTCCTGATTCCGGTCGTCATCGTAGAATCCGCTCCAGCCACTCCCGCGCCTCGATGGGTCGCAGGAACTGGCCGACAAAGTGCCCATCGAGCCACAGCTCCAGGTGCAGGTGGGCGTCGTAAGTCGCGCTGCGCAGCGAGCCCGGCGTGCCCGAGTTGCCCACCGTGGCGACGACCTGCCCCTGCTCCACCTCGGCACCCTTGACGATACCCGGCTCGATGCCGGACAGGTGGGCGTAGCGCGAGACCAGGCCGTCCCCATGGTCGATCCAGACCTGCCGGCCCCGGTAGCCATCGAGCACGTCGGGCGGCGTGTAGCCCAGGCGCTGGCTCTCGGCCTGCCAGACGTCGGCCTGGGCGCGGGTCAGCGGCTGGTAGTCCACGTCGGCGCGGATCACGACGCCGCCGGCCACGGCCCGCACCGGCGTGCGGCGGTTGACCCTCACGCCGACGGTGTGGCCGTACCAATCGAGGCCCTCGTGCACGCCGAGGCGGTAGTGGCGTGGGGCGCCCGGCATCTGAAAGTCGCGGCCGGTGACGTGGGCGCCCTCGATGGGCACTTGCAAGCCGCGCAGCTCGGCCAGCAAGCCGAGGTCGTGGGGCTGGGGACCTTCGAGTTGTGGCCCACCTTCAACCTCGGCCGCGCGATCCGGCTCGCCATAGAAATAGACGGCATCGCGTCCGGCCAGCAGCAGCCGCTCACCGGCAGGATCGGCCCAGATGGCGCTGACCGCCCGCCGGTCGGGGAATTGGTGCAGGGCCAGAAGCGCGCCGCTCTCGGGGTCGAGGGCCAGCAGGCGGCGGCCGGCCCGGTCGAGCACATAGACGGCTGCCTCGGTGGCGACGACCTGGCGGGGGTGCATCAGGTCCACGTTGGGGGCAAAAGACGAAAGGCGCCGGGCGTCCCGATAGCGAAACAACTGCCCCGTCGGGCCGTTGAGGGCCCGGGTCAAGACGTAGACATCGCCGCCGTGGGCGCTGAGGTCCACGTCGCGGCTCTGGGGCAGCTTGACCCAGGCGGCCCCCTTCGACAAGCTCAGGGTGCCTCGTTGGCCGTCATCAAAGCGCCAGACCTGCTCGTGGGTCGTTTCCAACAGGTAGCCGGCTTTTTCCCCGGCGGCCAGGGCGACGAAATAGTGGTCGTAGGTATCGCGGACGGGGCGGTCGTAGCGCTCCACCGACCAGCCGCCGGCCCCTTCGGTGGAGTCTACAGTGAGCGAAGCCGAACTGCTCAGGCCATGCGCCGGGTCGTAGCGATAGACGTCGCCGGCCCGGTCGAGGGCCAGCAGGGCGTCGCCGGCAGTGGCCAGGTCCAGGGGCTCCAGGACACGGACGTCCTCCACACCTTGTGGTGAGCGGCGTCGAACCATGTCGCCCGGAGCCAGGAGGACGCGCGGCGCCTCCGGCTCGGTCAAATCTAGGGCCAGGACGCGCCCGCCGTCGAGCAAGTAGGCCGTGTCGCCCACCACCTCCAGGGCGATGGGGTGCAGGAACGTCTTCTCGGCGTAACGCCACCGCCCGGTGTTCTCTGCGTCCAGCCAGACGTACTCGGCGCCCGCAACGTCGGCCTCGGCGGCCACGATCCCGCCTGCGGCAGAGAGCAGGGCCTGCACCCCGGCCAGATTACGTTCGAACTCGGGGCTCTCGTGGTCGGTCAGCTCCACCGTCACCGACGCCACGCCCTCCCCGGCCAAATAGTCGCCAAAGTCGCCGGTGATGGGATAGCCGGTCCAGCCGGCCTCGGGCACCCGATAGCCGGTCGCCTCGGACAGGACCTGGGCCAGGCGGGCGGTTGGCGCGTGCCGCTGGCAGCTATCGACGAAAATGGCCTCGGCGGCGCTGTGGTAAAAGACCGCGATCCAGGCGTCGTCCAGAAAGTCGCGAACGGCGCGGGACTCGGGCTCGGAGAAGGGGTAGGCCCCGCCAGCGCCCGGATACTCGCCCTCGTAGCCCACGGTGTCGGGCGACCAGTCGTTACCCGCGCAGCCGTCCAGGTCGGTGTCGGCGTTGCGGTTGAGGTCCACGTCGTGGGCATTCCAGCGATGGTCAGTGACCAAACCGTCGGGGTTCATCGTGGGGATGATCCACAGGCTGACGTCGGGCGGCACCTCGTCGGGATGCGCCTGAAAGTAGGCCAGGAGCTGCTGGGCCAACTCGTAGGTGTTGGCTTCGAAACCGCCGTGGATGTCGCCCACCAGCACGACCTTGATCGGCCCGGCGCCGATGCGGTGGGCTGTGATGGACCGGCCCTGGACCGACTGGCCGATGACGGCTTCGGCCAGTGGCGGCGGCTCGGGTTCGGGGGAGGGCAAGGCCGTCGCCGTCGGCGCATCAGTCGCCGTCGGGACCTCGGTGGGCGGAGCGAGGGTGGCGGTGGCCATCGGCGTGGCGGGCGGCACCACAGGACTCGGCGTGGGCGACAGCGGCGTAGGCGTCGGAGGGGCGGTGGCAGCCGCCAGGGCCGGGGTCGGCGCCGGCGTGGGCCGGGCCTCGGGCGCAGCGCCACCGGCGGCGGCGATGCCCACCGTCAGCAGCGCGACGACAAAGCCTAGCAGCAGTCCGCGAAATCTACCGGAACTCGTCAACATACAGCAGTTGGGTTTCTAGGGCAAGACCCGCTGGCGGAAATACTCTTCCTGCAAGAGCACCAGGTCGGCCGTGGTGAACTCCTGGACCAGCGCAAAAAAGTCCCGCGAGTTGACGAGCTGATAGGCGTAGCGGCGCTGGTACTCCTGCAAAAACGAGAAAAAGGCCGGATCGCCCATCACCTCCCGGAGATCGCGGACGAACTGGGCGCCGCGCCGGTAGGTGGCGTCAAAGTAGTCGCGGTTGGTGCGGTATTCGTGGATGCGGGCGTCGATGATGCCCGTCGGCAGCCACTGGTCGACGGCATAGTTCCACCACCAATCGGTGTCCTCGGGCAGGTAGCGCTCGTAGTAGAGAAAGGCGCTGTACTCGGCGAACGCCTCGTCGAGCCAGGGCTCGGTGACCTGGTCGTTGCCTACCAGGCCGTAGAACCACTGGTGCGCCGCCTCGTGGGCCGTCAGCGGGATCAGGGGCGTGCGGCTCGTGCCGTCGTACTCGTCGTAGAACACCGAGCCAAGGAACGTCATGCCCGAAAACTCCATCCCCCCGGCGAACTCGGTCTCGGCCAGGCGATAATCGGCGTAAGGATAGGGGCCGTACAGCTCGGTAAAGAGTTCCAGGGCCTGGGCCGCCGTCTCGAGGGCCACTTCGCCCGCCTCCTGATTGTTGGGAAAGTGATAGGAGTGCACGTTCACGCCTTCCACCTGGGTGCTGGCCACCTGGTAGAGGTCGCTGGCGGCAAAGGCAAAGGACCGGGCCTGCTCCACTTCGTAGTGCCAGCGGTTCTCCTGGCGCGTCTCGAAGCCGGTCCCGGCAATGACCACGCCCTCGGTGGTGGTGATGGTCACCTGGTAATCGGCCACCCCGGTCACGTAGGGGTCGCCGATGTCAAAGCAGGTCAGGGGATACCAGCCATTGTCCTCGCGGTAGACGGCTAGAACCGGATACCAGTTGCCCAGGCTCACGGCCCGCTTCGAATAGCCCAGGTTAGCCCGGCTGAACTCGGCGTCGGGATTGATCTTGGGCAAGTTGAGGCTAAAGTCGAGGTAGAGGGCCACGTGCCTGCCCGGCTCCAGCTCGCGGGGCAGTTCCACGCGCAGCATCACGTCCAGGGGAAAGACCTCGGGCTGGACCAATTCCCCATCCATGTCGAGCCTGACTTCTCCGAGCTTGAAGGTCCCTTTGCTACAATTGGGGTAGACGTTGAGCATCAGGTTCTGGAGCGTCTCGCTGGTGACGTTGGTATAATCGATGCGCTCCTGCACCTGGAGCTTGTGCTCGTCGTAGTTCAAATAGACGTCCATAGTGTACAAAGTGCCCTCGTAAATGGGCTTGGGCGTGACCGTCGGCGTGGGCGGCAGGGGAGCCGTGGGCTCCACAGCGACCCCGTTTTGGCGCTGGTAGACCGAGATGGCGGCCAGACCGAGCAGGCCGATCACCACCAGGGCCAGCAGGGCGTCCACCCCGAGCAGGGATCGAGTCGCCTGCTCTGCCACGGGACGGGGCGTCAAAGCAGAGCCCCGCTTGGGCCGGGGCGCGCCGCGCATTCGATCGTAGGCGCCCAGGAGCTCGTCCACATTGAGGCCCAGGTACGAGGCGTAATTGCGCATAAAGCCCCGGGCGTGCACGTCGCTGGTAAAGGCATCGAAGGCTTCCGCCTCCAGCGCCTCGAGGTAGTTCAGCGGGATGCGTGTTTCCTCGGCTACCTGTTCCAGCGTCAGTTCTTTTTCTTCTCGGGCGGCCACCAGCCGCTCTCTCAACTGTGCCATACTATCCAATCAACCCAACGTCGTCCTAGAATCGCGGTCATCGTCGGTCACTTTCGCGAGCGACGCCATTATACCAGGTTTCCAGGTGGTTGACAATGAGGGTCAAGGTTGAGGTTAAGACTGAGGTGAGCGCCCCTCACCCCCGCGCCGTTCGTTTTCTCGCTCGTCAGTTGCTTGACCCGGTGCCCTCTTTGTGCTAGAATGCCCGTATTTGCCCCCCGCGATGGGAGGGGCCACCATAGAGGGAGATGTGCTCACATTTGTCCGAGCTACGCGAGGGGATCGTCATCCAGGCCCGCAGCGGGCGACACCGGGTCCAATCCGACGGCGAATTGGTGACCTGCAACGTCCGGGGCCGACTGAAACAGGAACGGCTCTACACGGACCTCATCGCCACCGGCGACCACGTCCTCTGGCAGCCGACGCGCCCGGGCCGGGGCGTCATCGAGGAGGTACTGGAGCGCGAGACGCAACTGAGCCGCCTACGCCCTGGCCCCGGCGACATGCCCTTCGAGCACGTCATCGTCGCCAACGTCGACCAGGCAGTTTTCATTTTTTCCGTGCTCGACCCCAGCCCCAATCTGCGCATGCTCGACCGCCTGCTGGTCCTGGCCGAGAACAACGACCTGCCGGCCGTCATCTGCGTCAACAAGGTGGACCTTCTGGCTGCCGCCGACGACCCCATCGAGGAAGCGCGGAGCCTGTTCGGCCTCTACGAAGAGATCGGCTATCCCGTGATCTATACCAGTGCCAAGACCGGCCTGGGCATCGAGGCCCTGCGCGACCGGATCTGCTGCCAGGTGAGCGTCTTGTCAGGGCCATCGGGCGTGGGCAAGAGCAGCCTGCTCAACGCCGTGCAGCCCAACCTGGGCCTCGCCACCCGCGAGGTCAGCGAGGCGACGGGCAAGGGCCGTCACACCACGGTCGGCGTGCGGCTCTGGCCGCTGGACGAGGGCGGCTACGTGGCCGACACGCCCGGCCTGCGCGAGGCGGGCTTTTTTGACATCGAGCCCGAGGAGCTAGCCTGGCATTTCGTCGAGATGCGCCCCTACCTGGCCGACTGCCGCTTTTCGAGTTGCACCCACACCCACGAGCCGGACTGCGCCGTCAAGGCCGCCGTCGAGGCCGGCGAGATCAGCGAGGAGCGCTACGAGAGCTATTGGCGGATGCTGGAGGAGGTATAGGCCCGAAGAAGAGAGGCCCGATGGACGCGGAAGAACCCGCAAGCCAACACGACGATGCTGAGGAGTGCACGTCTGCAACCGCTCCGGCTGTTCCCTTCCGCCACCCCTGGCTGTGGCAGCCGGACCTCATCGTCTTTGTGTCCAGCGGCTGCATCATGATCCTGGAGCTGGTGGCGGGCCGGATCGTGGCCCCCTACGTGGGCGTCTCCCTCTACACCTGGACGGGCATCATCGGCGTGGTGCTGGCGGGCATCAGCCTGGGCAACTACCTGGGGGGCTGGCTCGCCGACCGCCGCCCTTGGACCAGATGTTGGCCCCCGCATTCCGCGAAGAGCTGCCGGAGTAACGGGGCGCGTGCGGCTCCTGTCTCGAGTCAGGTTTTCTCTTTCGGCCGGCCTGTAGTATAATAGACCCGCACACCAAGGAGACAAAGGAGTCGATCCATGGCCGAATTCTTGCCCGAGCCCTTTCGCATCAAGACCGTCGAGCCGATCAAAATGACCACCCGCCAGGAGCGGGCCGAACTGCTGGCCGACGCCGGCTACAACCCCTTCCTCATCCGCGCCGAGGATATTTACGTCGATTTGTTGACCGATTCCGGCACCTCGGCCATGAGCGACAACCAGTGGGCCGGCCTGATGCGGGGCGACGAGTCTTACGCCGGTTGCCGCAACTTTTACAACCTGGAGAAAGCCATCCAGGGCATCTTTGGCTTCGAGCACTTTGTGCCCACCCACCAGGGCCGCGCCGCCGAGAACGTGCTCTTTTCCGTCGTGGTCCGGCCCCGCCTCCAGGTGCCCAGCAACATGCACTTTGACACGACGCGGGCCAACATCGAGGCCCGGGGCGGCGTGGCCGCCGACCTGGTCATCGACGAGGGCAAGGACCCGGCCAGCCACCACCCCTTCAAGGGCAACCTGGATGTCGCCAAATTGCGGGCTTTTATCGAAAAAAACGGCCCGCAAAAGATCCCGCTGGGCATGATCACGATCACGAACAACTCGGGCGGCGGCCAGCCGGTCTCGATGGAGAACATCCGCGAGACGGCAGCTGTGTACCACGAGTACGGCATCCCGTTTTTCATCGACGCCTGCCGCTACGCCGAGAACGCCTATTTCATCAAGCTCCGCGAGCCGGGCTACGCCGACAAGTCACCCCTCGAAATCGCCCGCGAGACGTTCTCCTACGCCGATGGCTGCACCATGAGCGCCAAAAAGGACGCCCTGGTCAATATCGGCGGCTTTTTGTGCATGAACGACGACGAGATCTTTGAGCGGGTCAAGCAGGAGTTGATCTTGCGTGAGGGTTTTCCCACCTACGGTGGCCTGGCCGGGCGCGACCTGGAGGCCGTGGCCCGCGGGCTGTGGGAGGGGCTGGACGAGCACTACCTGGCCTACCGCCTGGCCCACACCCAGTACCTGGCCGACCGATTGACCGAGGCGGGCATCCCCATCGTCGAGCCGCCGGGCGGCCACGCCGTCTACCTCGACGCCCTGCGCTTCCTGCCCGACATGCCCCGCGCCCACTTTCCCGGCCAGACGCTCGTCGTCGGCCTCTACCTGGAGGGCGCCATCCGCGCCGTCGAGATCGGCAGCGTGATGTTTGCCCACGAGGACGACGCCCGTTCCGGGGGCACCGGCGAGACGGTCTATCCTGACATGGAGCTGGTGCGGCTGGCCATCCCGCGCCGAGTCTACACCCAGTCGCACCTCGACTACGTGGCGGATACGATCATCGGGCTCTACGAAAAGCGGGACGAACTGCGCGGCCTGCGCATCGTCTACGAGACGCGCTTTTTGCGGCACTTTACGGCGCGGTTCGAGTTGGTGTGAACAACGGATGCGCGGAATTAGCGGATGGGATATGCGTTATTCAGAAGTCGGGGGGCGCAGCCCGGCGGCGCGGAGCAGGCCGTCGGCCCAGGCGGCGTCTTCCTCGCTCAGCGGGGGGTCGGGCTCGACGCTATAGTCCACCATGCGCCGGTACGGCCCCTCATGGTAGACGCGGTTGGCGGCTATCTGCACGTCGAGCAGCACGTCGGGATCCTCGCCGGCCAACGGGACGGGGATGCAGGGCAGAGGCTCGCGCAGGTGAACGGGATAGAGTGTGTAGTCCATCGAGTAGCCCTGGCGCAGGGCGCTGCGGTTGAGCAACACCAGGTAGTCGGGGGCCAGTTCATCCACAGCAGCCACCAGATCGGGATAGGGCAAAAGGCGGTGTCCACCCCGCAACAGGTCCAACTCGATCAGGTTGGCGTCGCTAGCCAGCACGTCTCGTTGCTTGGCCTCGTAGGCGCGGCGGTCGGGGCCGGGGCGCTTGTTGGCAGGGCTGACAATCTCGATGAGCGTGACCAGCTTGTGGTCCCGCTCGGCGTCGAGGATCTCGACAAAGTGGTGCTGCAGGGGCGCGACGTCCACTCGCACCTGGACGCCGGCCGAGGGCTCGGCCCGCGGCCGATCCACGACGGCGATGCCCACTGCCGACGAGCTATCATAGGTTGGCTGCGCCTCGGACAGGGTGCGGCGCAGCACGGAGACGTCGGGCACGATGCGCTGGAGGCGACCGGTTCCCAGGAGGATGCCCATCTCCGGGCGCTTTTGCAGGCGGGCGTAGTAGGGCGCGGGCAACGAATCATTCAACAAGGCCCGAATAGTCGCTGCCAACGCGTCATGAAAATCAGGCCAGATGTCCGGCGCTTCGAGATATGGGTCCATTCCGGGAAAGGCAGACGATTGAACTGAACGTTCGTTTTCCATCAACCGGTCCTTTCTGCTGCCAAGCTGCTGTCATGATAACATAAAGACGTCGGACTGTCAACCACTCTTTGAAACAGACCGTAGCGAGGAGAATCCCTAATGAAACTGACCTACATCCGCTGGTCGATGACGATTATCGAGACGAGGGGCCTGACCCTCGTCACCGACCCGGTCTTTCGCATGCTTGGCGTCCACCAGGCACCCAAGTCGTACACCTTCGAGCGGATGCCGCGTCCCAATTTCGTCTTTATCTCCCACACACACCTGGACCACTTTGCACCAAGCGTACTCAAACGCCTGGACCCCGACACGCCGGTGTGGATGCCGGCCGACAAGGTACAAAAAGCATCGCGCCTGGGCCTTCGGGCGCTGCGCGGCGTGCGCGCCTGGGAGACCGGCGAGTTCCGGGGCATCCGGCTGACGGCCGTGCCGGCCAAACACACCGGCGGCGAACTGGGCCTCGTCGTCGAGGGCGACCGGACGGTCTATTTCGCCGGGGACACCTCCCTCGACCGCGAGCTCTTTCGCCAGATCGGCCACCGCTGGGACCTGGACGCCGTGCTGCTGCCCATCGGCGACCTGCACGCCCTGGGCCTGCCCTTCCGCCACATCGGACCGCGCAAGGCGCCCCAAGCCCTCCGGCTGTTGGGCGAGCCCCGCGTCGTGGTGCCCACCCACTACAGCGGCATGACCCTCGGCCCGCTGATGTACTTCAAGGGCACGCCGCGCAAGCTCTCGGAAGCGATCCACGAGGCGGAGCTGGGCACGATCATCGGCACCATGAGACCGTTGGAGACAGTGGAAGTCTAAGCCGAGCGAGAAAGGACTGACAGATGAGCAATAGACAAAGGCCGCGTCGCT
>CAYLZO010000142.1:11751-13753 GCA_964387775.1 uncultured Anaerolineaceae bacterium | reverse complement strand
TGATGAACCCGCCGCTCTTAAGCGCCTCATAGTCCAGCTTTGTTTGACCAACCATCTCCACACCCCCAATGCTTATATGCTATACCTGGCATTGACCGCCGGAACGTCCTGGAAGAGCCAGGTGCTCAGGTAGCGCTCGCCGGTATCAGGCAGCACCACCACTATCAGCTTACCCGCACTATCATCTCTCTTTGCCACCTCCAGAGCCGCCCATGCGGCGGCGCCGGAGGATATGCCAGCCAGGATGCCCTCCTCTTTAGCCAGCCGCCTTGCCATTATGCCGGCATCCTCGTTGGTTACCTTAATTATTTCATCTACCAGCTCAAGGCTCATGACGTCAGGGATAAAGCCGGCGCCAATGCCCTGAATCTTGTGGGAGCCAGGCTTCCCCCCGGACATGACCGGAGAATCAACCGGCTCAACGGCAATAGCCCTGAAAGCAGGCTTCCTTTTCTTTATTACCTCGGACACCCCGGTGATAGTGCCGCCGGTGCCGACGCCGGCAACCAGGATATCCACCCTGCCCCCGGTATCCCGCCATATCTCATCGGCGGTGGTAAGCCGGTGCACCTCCGGGTTCGCCGGGTTCTTGAACTGCTGGGGCATGAAGGAATCAGGATTTTCCGCCGTCAGTTGCTCCGCCTTTCTTATCGCCCCGGGCATCCCCTCCGACCCCGGCGTGAGCACCAGCTCAGCGCCAAAGATTGATAGTAGCTGCCGCCGCTCCACGGACATGGTATCGGGCATGGTGAGGATGAGCCGGTAGCCCCGGGCGGCGCAATGGGCGGCCAGCCGGTAGATGCCGTCGGAACCGGTGACGCGCTGGCGCAGGGGCCAGCCCAGCAGCCGGGCGGCCCACATCAGGCCCACGCCGTCGGCCACGTTCAGGTCGGCGGCGTTGAGGGCGGCGTGGAAGGCGGGGTCCTGGTGGGCGGCGACCAGCATCTCGGGGTTGAGGGTGACGATCTGGTGGGGCCGGCCGCTGGCGACAAAGGCGTCCACGGCGGCCAGCAGGTCGGCGTAGGTGGCGTCGTCCACGCGCACGCCCAGGATCTCAATCGATTCCACGGCCGACGTCCTCCAGGACGGCCAGGGTCTCGCGGGCGCACCGCTGCCAGGAGAAGCGCTGCACCTGCTCGAACCCCCGTCGGATCAGGTCGGTTCGCAACTTCTCGTCGGTCGCGACGCGGCCCAGGGCCTCGGCCAGGGCCTCGACGTCGAGGGGATCGACCCGCAGTGCCGCGTCGCCGGCCACCTCGGGCAATGACGAGGTGTCGGCACAGACGACGGGCGCGCCGCAGGCCATCGCCTCCAGCACGGGAAAGCCAAAGCCCTCGTGGAGGGAGGGGTAGACAAAGGCCAGCGCCCCGCTCAGCAGCGCGGGCAGGTCGGCGTCGGGCACGTAGCCGGTGAACGTGACTCGATCCTCCAGGCCCAGCCGGCGGACCTGGGCGAAAATCTCGTCGTAGAGCCAGCCCTTTTTCCCGGCGAGGACCAATTGCAGGCCGGTACGCTCAACCTGAGAAAAAGCCCGGACCAGGCGGACGAGGTTCTTGCGCGGGTGGAGGGTGCCGACGTAGAGCAGATAGGGGCCGGCGATGCCGTGGCAGGCGCGGACGGCGGCGAGGTGCCCCGGGTCGGTCACGGGCGCCAGTGTCTCGTCGCGGCCGGGGTAGACGACGTTTATCTTTTCCTCAGGGATGTGGTAGTAGTGGACCAGGTCGCGGCGGGTGGCCTGCGAGTCGGCCAGGACGCGGGCCGCGTTGCGGGCGCTAAAGCGGGTGGACCAGCGCAGGTAGAGATTCTGAAAGAGGGTGTGCGCCTCGGGGTAGTAGTGGTAGCCCAGGTCGTGGACGGTGACGACGCTGCGCCGGGGATGGGCCAGGGGCAGCACGTGGGAGGGCACAAAGAGCACGTCGGGCGGGCGGGTCACCATCTCCCACGACAGCCGGACGTGGGTCCATAGCCGGGGAAAGGGCATGATCCGCCGCTCGACCAGGCT
>CAYLZO010000142.1:0-11651 GCA_964387775.1 uncultured Anaerolineaceae bacterium | reverse complement strand
GCCGGCGGCGCCTCGCGGAAGTAGAGCCGCAGGCGATGGCCGTTATCCAGGGCGAGCAGTTGGCGGATCAGATGAAAGGAGTAATTCTCCGTGCCCGTACGCTGGACGGCTGTTGCCCGGCTGGCGTCCACCCCAATGAGCATCTACTCCTGCCGATTCCGGCCCATCCGCAGCAAGCCGCCCACCAGGCTCGCGAGCCCGATAAAGATGATAAGCACGGGCCAGAACTTGACGACGTCGCCGGCGACGAGGCCGTAGGTGAAGCCCAGCCCGACGACGCCGACGACCGTCGCTGCACAGCCGACGCCCAGTGTGCCCCAGTCGCGTCCCCGCTCGGCCAGGAACAGGGCGCCAAAGGCCAGGCCTCCGATGAGGGGGAACACCGGCCAGAGCTGCTCCATCTGCGCCCACTCCCAGAACCCCAAGCTAAAGCCAAAGAAAAAGGCACCGACCAGAAGCGCCGCCACGCCGACAAAGACGAATCCACTCTCCCGAAAGCCGCTGGCGACGTAGCCGCCGAGAAAGGCCAGGCCGCCGAGGATAGGGAAAATGGGCCAGATCCTGTCCCAGCCGATCCACTGGGCGATCAGAAAGGCGATCCCCAGGGCGATGAGGGCCAGGCCGGCCCACACGGTTCCCAGTCTATCACGCGTCATCTTTCTCCTCCTCCTCAAGTCGTTTCAAGCGACATTTCACTCGTAAGACACCGATTTTGCAGAGATTATAGCACGATCTGACCTCACCGTCAATCAGGCATCCGGCGCGACGATGGCGGACAGTTGCTCGTCCGTCACCGGGCCGGCGCGGAGGATCACGGGCGGGGAGCGGGTGAGGTCCAGCACGGTGGAAGGCACCCCGCCGGGGCACGGCCCGCCGTCGAGGACGAGGGGGACGCGGCCCTCCAACGCAGCCAGGACGTCGGCGGCGGTGACGGGGTCGGGCCGGCCGTGGTGGTTGGCGCTGGTGGCGGCCAGGGGCGCGCCCAGCCGCCGGCACAGGGCGCGGACCAGGCCGTGGTCGGGCACGCGGACGGCGACGGTGGGTCCGCCGGCCGTCACCACGTCGGGCACGGGGGCCGAGCGGCGCAGGACCAGGCTCAGGCCGCCGGGCCAGAAGCGCTCAGCGAGCTGCCAGGCCAGGGGCGGCACGTCGGCGCAGACGTGGGCCATCGCCGCCGCGTCGGGCAAGAGCAGGGGAATGGGCAGGCCGGCGGGCCGCCCCTTGACGGCGTAGAGCCGGGCCACCGCCTCGGGCAGGAAGGCGTGGGCGCCGACGCCGTACACGGTGTCGGTCGGAAAGGCGATCACCGCCCCCCGCTGCAAGAGTGTGACCCCCTGCTCCAGGGCCTGGGGCGATTGGGCAGAGAGACGCACGGTCTGGATACGCGAATTTGGCATAAACGGCGACCTCAAAAACCAGCAAGTGCCTGGCACCTGCATTGCTGCAACTCCTGGTCCGGGCCATTGTACACCCGGCGGCGACAAAGGTCAACCTCCCCCCGCACACGGAGCGCTGGAGCACCTACTACGAACGGGAGACCGAGACCTTGGGGGTGGAGGGTTGGTGCCGGGCGTCGCGAGATTGACACTTTTTGGTAATTGGGCTATAATGGCGCTCCAGCGGTTCCAGGACCCACGGCGAGCGCCCTGGCGATGGACTGCAACACAACCAGTTTCCAAAAAGTATGTAACCAAACCACCACCGATAGACGGGGGAAAAGAATGATTACCAAGAAGCCATCCAAGAAACCAGGCTACGTCTCTGTGACCTTTGAGTTATCTTCGACTATGTGGGCCGAGCGCGTCAACCTGGTCGGCGACTTTAACGACTGGGACACCACGGCTACACCCATGACCCGCCACCGCTCCGATTCGAATTGGAAGGTGACGATCGATCTGAAGGCCGGTGAGCAGCACAGCTTCCGCTACCTGGTGGACGGCAAGGAGTGGCTCAACGACTGGCACGCCGACGACCACCTCGAGAACCCCTACGGGTCCTACGACTCGGTGGTCGATCTGACCGACTATGAAGAATCCGCCGGCGCATAAGCCGTGCGTTTTGTCGGCATCGACCTGGCCTGGTCGCCGCGCAACCGCTCGGGAGGCGTCGTCCTCTCGGCCGAGGGACAGGTGCTGCACGCGGCGTCCGCGCTGGGAGACGACGCCGAGGTCCTGAGTTTTGTCGATTCGTCCATCCCACCGGGCCGGCCGGGCCTCGTTGCCATTGATGCCCCCCTGGCCGTACCCAACGAGACAGGCGGCCGCCCCTGCGACCGGCAGGTGGCGGCCGTTTTTCGTCGGTTTGAAGCGGGACCCTACCCCGCCAACCGCCGCAACCTGGCCCGCTACGGCGGGCTGCGGGCCGAAGCCCTCACCCAGCAGCTCAAGTTCGATGGCTTTCGCCACAGCCCCCGCGTCAGGCAGCAGCAGCCCGGCCGCCAGGTTATCGAGGTTTTTCCCCATCCCGCCACGGTCACGTTGTTCGGCCTGGACCGGACCCTCAAGTACAAGGCCCGAGCCGGCCGCGACTATGCCTCCCGCTGGCGCGAACTGGCCCGCCTGCGCGGCCATCTCCTCGGCCTCGCCGGGGCCGTGCCGCCATTCCACCTGCCGCCGGACCTGGCTCAAAGGCCCATCCAGGGGTTGCGGGGCCGGGCCTTCAAGGAGGTCGAGGATCTGCTGGACGCCGTCGTCTGCGCCTACAGTGCCCTCTACGCCTGGCATCATGGGCCCCGGGGGTACGCGGCTTATGGGCCACGGGGCATTGGCAGCGGGACGGACGAGGGGCACATCGTGGTGCCGATGCCTCCCCCGGCCTGGGAGCGGATCAAGCAGGACCAACTGCTCTTTTTCGACCGCGACGGCACCCTAAACCGGGCCCCCGACGACCGCCCGCCCAACCGTGTCGACGAGGTTACGCTGCTGCCCAACGCGGGTGAAAAGCTGCATCATTATGCCTCGCTGGGCTGGCGGCTGGTGGTCGTCACCAACCAGGGCGGCGTCGCCTTGGGCCACATGACCGAGGGCCAGGCCCATGCCGTCCACCGCGCCGTGCTCGACGCCCTGCCGGTGCACGTGGATGCCAGCTACCTCTGCCCCCACCATCCCCGGGGCACGATCCCGCGCTACGCCCGGGACTGCCCCCGGCGCAAGCCGGCCCCGGGCGCCATTCTCGACGCGTTGAGGCAGTACCAGGCCCAACCCGAGGACTGCCTCTTTGTCGGGGACCAGGAAACCGACCGCCAGGCAGCCGAGGCCGCGGGCGTACCCTTTGCCTGGGCCGGGGCGTTTTTCGAGCGGCCCCAACTGTCCCTTTCCCCCTGAATGATCCGGCCGCATAATAATCGAAACGGATATTGCAAAAAAACATAATCTGGTGTATAATAGGGTTCGTGACCGTTCACTCCGTCCCCCCAGCGGGGAAAGGGATGAACGGTTGCAAGAGTCGTTACGGTTTCATTTACGTCCTCACGCAGGACGGAAAGGAGCAGAACCGATGAAAGGTCGCCTTTGGGCCACGCTTCTTGTAGTGAGCCTATTGTTGACCGGGCTGTCCTTCCCCCAGGACGCCTACGCCTGTCAGCCGGTTTACCACGTGGTCAAACCGGGGCAGAACCTGACCCAGATCGCAAACTACTATGGCGTCGCGGTTCAGGCCATTGTCAAGGCTAACAACCTGTGGAATCCCAACGTCATTTACGTCGGTCAGACCCTGCTCATCCCGGTGCCTTGCAAGCCCTCCCCACCGAGCTGTACCAAAATCCACGTCGTCAAGCGGGGCGAGTATCTCAAGATCATCGCCGCCCGTTATGGGACCACGCTCTCGACCTTGGTCAAGCTGAACGGGATCAAGAACCCCAACTTGATCTACCCCGGCCAGCAACTCAAGGTCCCCACCGCGTGCCCCAAGCCGGAACCGAAGCCTGAACCTTCGCCCGGAGGCAAGCCGTGGTCGGCCGAATACTGGGCCAACCGCGACCTCAGCGGCAGCCCCAAGGTCACGCGCACAGAACCGCCCATCGACCACAACTGGGGAAAGGGCAGCCCCCACAAAAACCTGCCGAAGGACAACTTTTCCGCCCTGTGGACGCGGACCCGCTCCTTTGACACCGGCCTCTATCTCTTTTACGTCCGGGTAGACGACGGCGTCCGCGTCTGGGTGGACAATGTGCTGGTCATCGACGAGTGGCACGACACCGCCCCCCGGGAGTACACGGTGACCCGCCAGCTCGGGGCCGGCGATCACAGCCTGCGCGTCGAATACTACGAGCACACCGGGGGCGCCCAGATCGAGTTCTGGGTCCAGCGGACAGACGGGGTCGGTGCCTGGAAGGGCGAGTACTTTAACAACATGGGCCTCTCCGGCAGTCCGGTACTGACCCGCCACGAGAGTGCCATCGACTTTAACTGGGGCAACCGCTCGCCCGCTTCGGGTGTGACCGCCGACTATTTTTCGGCACGTTGGACCGGCAGCTTCCAGTTCGTCGGCGGCAAGTACCGCTTTACCGCCACCGCCGACGATGGCATCCGCATCTGGCTGGACGGGGGCCTCATCCTGGACGAATGGCACGACACGCCGGCGAGGACCTATCACGTGGACGTGGACGTTTCGGGAGGCACGCACCAGGTCCGGGTAGAGTACTATGAAAACCGGGGCGACGCCGTGGCCAAGGTGAGCTGGGTCCAACGCTAGCTGGTCTTGACACGCCCCGCCCTCGGCCTACAATGACCGCAATCGACGACAGCCAAGCGCAAACACAAGGGAGGATCTGACGATCATGTTTGTCCGAGACCGAATGACCAAACGACCGCTGACGATTGGCCAAGACGAATCGGTGTCCAGCGCCCATCGCTACATGAAAGAGCAAAACGTGCGTCACCTGCCGGTGGTGGACAAGGCCGGTAAAATGGTGGGCCTCGTCGCCGAGGAAGACCTGCTCAAGGCCGAGCCCTCACAGGCCACTTCCCTGAGCATCTGGGAGATCCACTCGCTCCTGACAAAGATCAGGATCAGGGACGTGATGGTTCAGGACGTGATCACCGCCAGCGAGGATACACCCATCGAAGAAGCAGCCCACCTGATGCTCGACCACAAGATCGGCTGCCTGCCCGTACTGCGGGAGGACAAGCTGGTGGGCATCATCACCGAGAGCGACATGTTCCGCACGTTCATGGAGCTATTCGCCGCGCGACAGAAGGGCATCCGCATCACGTTGGAGGTACCCGACCGGGAGGGTGAACTGGCCGCCGTAGCCCAGGCCGTGGCCAAACAGGGCGGCTACATCTCGGCCACTGGGGCCTTTATGGCCGACGACCCGGGCAAGGCCGGGCTGGTGCTCAAAGTGCGATACGCCGACCGCGAGGTCCTGGTCGAGGCCCTGTCCCAGATCGAGGGCGCCCGGGTCTTGGACGTCCGGGAGGTGTAGCTCCTCGCGCTGCCCGGGCCACCGCCCGCTCAAAAAAGGACCGCTTTCGCACCTAAAACGTGCGAAAGCGGTCCTTTTTACCCGCTAGCTCCCTGGCGCGCTACTTCCAGTGGAACGACCACTCCTCGCTGGGTGGGCTGAGCGGCACGTAGATCCTTTCGCCGTCCTCGCCCTCCTCCTGGCGCGCGATCCTGACGCTCCAGAAATAGACGCGCTCGGTCCCCTGGTCGGCCCGCAGGTGCAGGGCCTCAGGCACAAACCACTGGGTGTCCTGAATGCAGGTCTCGCTCTTGGCCGGCGCTCCCTCCTCTGTCCAGCGCAAAGTCACCAGGTAACACTCGTCCGGCGCCAGGGTGTGCACGCTAGTCCAATCGAGCTTGATGACCGCCTTTTCGCCTTCGAAGGGGGCCTCGTCTTCCGGGTTGGACAGGGTCGGGGGCACGGCCGTGGGTGCCGGCGTCGGCGTAAAAGTCGGCGTCCGGGTCGGCTTGAACTTGGTCGGCGTCGGCGTGGGCGTGTCGGTTGGCGTGGGCGTCCGGGTCGGCGTCGGCGTCGAGGTGGAAGTCGGCGTCGGCGTCAAACTGGGCGTGGGCGTCGGCGTGGCAGTGTTCGTCGGCGTCGGCGTCGGCGAGGGGGTCATCGAAGGGGTGAGGGTGGGTGCCTCTACGAGCTGGGGCATCTCGCTGACCACGGCCTGGACCGTGCCCACCACGACCGCAGGCCGAAAGCGGGCCAGCCCCCGCTGTATCCACAGCCCGGCAAAGAGACCCATGGCCACGCCCAACAGCACCATCCCGCCGAGCAGCATGGGCCGGAGCCAGTCGTGTTGCAGGGGCTCACCACACCCAGGACAGACCTGCAAGCTCCGCTTGCTAACCGCCCCGCAGTGCCGGCAGCGGACTTGCCTCGGCTGGCGCTGGGGCTTGCCACAATGGGGACAGACGCGCTGTCCGGTGGTGATCTCGGTGCCGCATCGACTACATTTCTTCAATGGACTGCCTCGTTGCAAACTAGGGCCGGCCTAGAAAAAGCTCCCCCAATCCACCGACGGGATGGGATTGACCACGTCTTGCCAGGTGATAAAGAGCATCAACGCCACCAGCAACAACATGCCGATCAGGTGCACCAGGCCCTCCCTGGCCGGGTCCACGCGGCGGCCGCGGATGCCCTCGACGATGACAAAGAGGATGCGACCGCCGTCGAGCCCCGGCAGCGGCAGGAGGTTGGTGACGGCCAGGGCCACGCTCAAGGTCCCCATCATCTGCATCACCGGGAACCACCAGCCGGTGTCGATGGTGTACTGCACTGCATCACCCACCAACTGGCCCACGCCCACCGGGCCGACCGGCCGCGCCATCCCGGCCGGGATGAGGCCCCGGACCACCTGGACCGGCACCATAAAGATAAAGCCGGCCAGCATCACCGTTTCCTTCACGCCCGACCAGATGGCTTCGTGCCACGGGTATTTCCGAATTGTCGTCCGTGGGCTGAGCAAGATGCCCATCGCCCCCTCGTTGGCCGGCGGGTCCGGGCGCGGGACGATCTCGATCTCGATCAACTGGCCGTCCCGCTCGACGGTCAGGACCACCTCTTCGCCCAGGTGCGCCTGCGTGAACTCTTGGATGTCAGATATCTCGAGGATCTCGGTGCCATTGGCCCGGAGGATCACGTCCCCCGGCTGCAAACCGGCTGCCTCCGCCGGCGAGCCCTCAGCCACGGCGTTGACCATGGCGTTCTCAGGATCGGCGACGGCGGGCGCACCCAGCATGAGCGCCGCGGAAAAAAAGGCCACGGCCGTCAGCAGATTCATTCCTGCCCCGGCCACCAGGACGATGATGCGCCTCAGCTTGCCCTTGCTGGCAAAACTCCCGGGGAAGGTAGGGTCCTCTTCGCCCAACATCTTGGCAAAGCCGCCAAAGGGGATGGCGTTGACCGAATAGATCGTCCCCGGATCGAGCAGCTCTACCTCACCGGCGTCTGCTGCCTCGGGGGTATCCGGGTCCGCCGCCTCGATGTGGGTCAGCACCTCGCGGCCATCCTCGTCCGTCTCGGTTTCGTACACGACCCGGTCGCGAGCCTGCAAGTCCTCCGGCAGCTCAAAGCTACGCGGGATGACGATCTCCTGCCCGTCAATCACGATCCGGCCCTTGTTCCGCCAAAAGGTCCAGAGGCGCGGCGGATAGCCAAAGCCAAACTCCTCGACGACGATGTTGGCCCGTTTGGCGGCCAGCAGGTGTCCCAGCTCATGGACAAAGACCATGATGCTCAGGGCAAAAAGCAACGAAATAACGGTTATAAAGACACTCATCACAGCCCCGTTTCCTAGCCCGAGCGAATTTCGTGCCAGGCCATTTGCAGTTTCTCCAACTGCTCCTCGCCGGCTGCGTGGGGGTCGTCTTCAAAGCCGGGCAGCTTGAGGATCATCTTGAAGAGCTTGGTCGTCGTCAGATCCAGGGGGTGGACGTCGGGATAGGCACTGTTGAGCGCCCGCACCATCCGCGCAAAATCCTGCCACTTGAGCGGCTCGTGGGCCTCTTCCACGTCCTGCGGCTCCTCGACCTCTTCATCGGCCAGTTCAGCCGCTTTGTCCAGCTCGCCCTGGCGCTCGTAGTAGTCGGCCAGGGTGGCCCGCAGCGCCTCGGCGGCCAGCACCGAGCAGTGCATCTTGATGGGCGGCAGCCCGTCCAAGGCGTCGGCGATGGCCCGATTCGAGATCTCGAGGGCCTCGTCAATCGTTCTGCCCTTGATCATCTCGGTGGCCATCGAGCTGGTGGCAATGGCCGCCCCGCAGCCAAAGGTCCGAAACTTGATGTCCGAGATCGTATCCTCGTCGATCTTGACCGTCATCTCCATCAGGTCACCGCAGGTCGGATTCCCCACCCGGCCCTTGCCGTCGGCATCCTCAATGATCCCCACGTTGCGGGGGTTCATGAAATGGTCCATCACTTTATCGCTGTATTCCACAGATTTTCCTCCAAGTCCGTATTGCGTGTTGCGTAATGCGTGTTGCGTAATGCGTATCGGCCTGCCTAGAGCTTGTCGGAGAGCCTCGTTTGTAGCGCGCGCTTCAGCGCGCTTCTTTGGCGCTTGCCGGAGGCACGCCTGTGGCGAAGCGCCTACTACGAACCCCAAAGGCCCTCTCCGACAGCCTGCTAGAACAGATGCCATTCGACGAGCCGCACCCCACCACCTAGGCCGCTGACGATGACATCCTGCACGCCCGGGACGTTCCGCAGGCCATCCTCGACCGCTGCCGCGTCGTGCGCCTCGCACAGGCAATGCACGTTGGGTCCGGCATCCAGCGTAAAGTAGACACCGAGCCCTTCCCGGCGCCAGGCCCGGACGGCGCGCAACACGTCCACCGTCGCGCCCCGCCAGTAGAGCAGCGACGGCTGCGACGTCATCATCACGCCGTGCATAGCCAGGGCATCGGCCTCGGCCTGCAGCCCCAGGGCCGCCAGGTCGCGGGCTTCGATGGCCTGGCGGGCAGCCGCCAGCCGCTCCGGCACGGCCGCCAGCCGCGCAGTGTGGAAGGGGCTGGTCGGCGCCAGAGCGTGGCCGTCGTACGAGCCGACCGCCTTGTGCTGGTAGGCCACGATGGCCACCACGTCGCGCAGGTCCCAATGCTCCGGCGGCGCTACCTGCCGGGCGAAGGACGTCTCGTCCGTGTCACCCTGCCACAGGCAGAACCCCCCGGGCACCGAGCGGCACGCCGAGCCCGAGCCAGACCGCGCCAGGCGCGACAGCGCCCCTTCGTCCAGGTCGAGCCCCGCCGCCCGGGTCGCCGCCAGCGTCAGCGCCGCAAAGGCCGACGCCGACGAGGCCAGGCCCGTTCCGGCCGGAAAATCGTTGCGGCTCGTCACCCAGACCCGCGCCTCGAGCCCGGCCAGCGCCCGCACCCGGTCCAGGTGGGCCGTCACCCGCGCCAGCGCCTGGCCCAAAGCCGTTTGGTTGTTAATCGTCACCCCGTCCGACGGCAGCCCGGGCCGGAACTCGACCGTCGTCGCCGTGGTCAGCGCCGCCAGGTTCATCGACAGCGAGGGATTGGCCGGCAGGTTCAGCGCCTCGTCGCGCCGGCCCCAATACTTGATAAAGGCAATGTTGGGATTGGCCACCGCCGTCGCCTTGCTCATCAGACGCTCCCCTCCTGGCCCGCGTGGCCTATCATAGCACCTTTTGGGCCTTGGAGCAAGTTAGCTGCGTTACGAAAGCCCCGAGTCTACGTCCAGTGGATCACCGTCCCGCCCGCTGCCTCGGGCTGGAGCAACGCGTTTTCCAGGTCGCCGGGGCGCTCCCCGGAGAGAAGGCGCACCCGCAAGCCCGGCATCTCGCGGACCAGGTCCACCATCGCCTCGACCTTGGCCAGCATCCCGCCCGTCACGTCGGTGGCGTGCGAGCCGCCCAGCGCCGAGCGCACGGACTCCCAGTTGGCCGGCCCAATCTCGGGCACGTGCCGGGCGCCGGAATCGCGCAGGGGATCGCCATCGAATACGCCGTCCACCACGCCGACGAGGATCAGGCGGGCGGGCCGCAGCCGCCGGGTCAGGTAGGCGAAAATCTGCTCGGTGGAGATAATCGTACCGCCCAACTCGTCGTCCAGGGCCACGTCGCCGTAGACCAGGGGCACCAGGCCGCGCCGCAGCGCCTCGGCCACCGGCCGCGTCTCCAGGGCGACCAGCTCGCCACCCCGGCAGCGCGCCGACGCCGACGGCTGGAGCGACCAGACCGGCACGCCCGCCGCCAGAAAGGCATCGGCCACCCGGCGATTCAGTCGCGCCGCCACCGCCGCCACCTCGGCAAAGCCGCGCCACTCTTCTTCCGTCTTGACCCCCCGGCGCGTGCCGTAACGATTGGCCGCTACGTGTCCAAACGAGCCGCTGCCGTGGCCCAGCACCAGCCCCAACTCGGGCCGCGCTGCCAGCGCCCCGGCTACTTCCCCCGCCAGCCGGGCGATCACACCCGGCCGCGCCGTCTCGGCCCGCGCCTTGTCCGTAATCACCGAGCCCCCCAGCTTGACAAACACCAACTCACGCATCACGCCCCACGCCTCACCACAACCCACTCCCCCTCCACCCGCACCCAATCCCCCGTCTCGATCCGGCCGATGTCCACCTGGTCCACCATCGGAATCTCGCCGATGATGGCCCCCACGGCGACGATGGCCTCGCTCTCGGCGTTGACGATGGCCGCCGGGGCCGTGCCCGCCCGGGCCATGCGGTAGAGCGTGTAGGAGCCCACCGTGCTGCCCTTGCCCGTGGGAAAGACGAGAACCCGCCCGCTCACGCACTGGCCCGCCAGCGGATGCCCCGCCTCGACCACGACGCCTGTCTCCGGGTCCACGCCGCCCAGGAAGCCGATGGGCTCGGGCGAGACCAGGGCCAGGCCCTCGGCGGTGCCGGCCTTGATGACGCGGCCCTCCAGGGAATCGGGGAATCGGGTATCAGGTGCTGGTTCTTGCATCTTGCCACGCTCCGTGGATGGCCGCCTCCAGGCACTGGTCCAGCGGCCCAAAGCGGACCGCCAGCCCGCTGTGTGAGGGTGTGTAGAAGGCCATCTTGGCCGAGTTGGTGGCCATCGTGCGAAAGCCCAGCTCGGCGACCGGGGCGACGACCAGGCAGGTGTCGGCCACGACGCGGCCCCCGGCGGCCTCGATGCGGGCCACCAGCCCCGCCGCCTCGGCCGCCTGGCGCGTGGCCCGCGCCGTGGTGACCCACAGCGCCGCTGCCAGCCGCCGGCCCTCTAGGTAATCGGCCACCGCCCCGATCTCGGCCAGCGAGGCGTGGGGGCAGCCGATGCTGACCAGGTCTATTTGCGTAGCATCGGAGGGGCCGCTCAGCGCCGCGTAGCCGGGCGCCAGATCGTCGATCACCAGCCGCTCGGCGCCGGGCGCCAGCACGTCCCCCGCCGACGCTTCCGGCGTCACCCCCTCGACGTGGTAGAGCGCCACCGCCCCACTGGCCGCCATCGCCGCCGCCACCGCCCCACTGGCCGCCATCGCCGCCCCCACCGTCTTCAAATCCCGATTCCCCGATTCCCCGATTCCCCGGTTCCCAAACCGGAAGTAGGGCACGCCGTTCTTGACCCGCCGCCCCACCAGGTAGCCCAGCGCCCCCAGGTCCGCCTCGGAGTCGATGGAGCACTGCACGTCCACGACCGCCGTCGCCCGGCGATTTTCGTCCAGGTGGAGGCCATAGCGGGCCGTCCGCCCGGTGATGGCTGCGGCCAG
>CAYLZO010000141.1:0-13785 GCA_964387775.1 uncultured Anaerolineaceae bacterium | reverse complement strand
GCGCTGTACATGGTGGACCGCTTTGGCGAAAAGACAAAACTGATCGGCGCCATTCCTGACTGGAACCAGGCCCAGTTCATCAAACAGGAGATCGAACGCTTTCTGGGCCGGGTCGGGTCTGCGGAAGAGGCAGACGAGCAGCCTGAGGAAACAGACATGTAGCCGATGCAGAACGTGCCCCCTGAGCTTTGCATGATTGGCCGGGTTCGATCCGCTGGCGAATCGCTTTGACAACGGACCAGCCTACTACAGGCTGGTCCGTTGTGTGTTGCAGGCCCGGACGAGATGTGGTATGATAGCCCCATGCCAGAGAAGCCAGCGCATGGGGCGACGTCCACGCCGCTCTTGACCACAAAGCTCTATAGGCCACCGACGGGCCCGGGGTTGGTGCCGCGCCCACACCTGGTTCGGCAACTGGGGGAGGGGCTGCACCTGGGCCGACGGATGACGCTGATCTCTGCCCCGGCCGGGTTCGGCAAGACGACGCTGCTGAGTGACTGGCTCCAGCAGACCGACAGGCCAGCCGCCTGGCTCTCGCTGGACGGGGGAGACAATGACCTGGCGCGTTTCCTGGTCTACCTGATCGCCGCCCTGCAGAGGGTCGATCCGCAGATCGGCCAATCAGCCCAGGCGATGTTGCAGGCGCCTCGCGGCGCATCCCAGCCGGAACCCCTGCTCACCACCCTGATCAACGACATTGCCGCGACCACCGAGCCTTTCATCCTCGTCCTCGACGATTATCACGTGATCGAAGCATCCTCTATCCACAAAGCGATGTCGTTTCTGCTCGACCACCTGCCACCCTCTGAGCGGGGAATGCACCTCGTCATGGCCACTCGCGCGGACCCACCCTTGCCCCTGGCCCGGCTGCGCGGCCGGGGACAGATGACCGAACTCCACGCGGCCGACCTGCGCTTCACGCCCGGCGAAGCCGAGGCGTATTTCAACGACACAATGGCGCTGGCCCTCTCAGCCGAGCACGTCGCAGCGCTCGAACAGCGAACCGAAGGTTGGATCGTGGGTCTGCAATTGGCCGCCCTTGCTTTGCAAGGGACGCTCTCGCTGCAAGGGCAGGAGAACGTTGCGGACTTTGTCCGGGCATTCAGCGGCAGCCAGCGCTACGTGCTCGACTACCTGACCGAAGAAGTTCTCAACCGGCAGCCCCGGGAAATCCAGGTATTTCTATTGCAGACGTCCATCCTCGACCGGCTGACCGGCTCGCTGTGTGACGCAGTGACCGGGAATCAGGAAATCAAGGACCTGGACGTCGCGTCTGATTCCCCGATCCCCCGCTTCCCCGATTCCCAGGCTGTCCTGGAACACCTGGAAGCAGCTAATCTGTTCCTTGTACCCCTGGACGAGCAGCGGCGCTGGTATCGTTACCATCATCTCTTTGCCGACATCTTGCGCCAGCGACTGGAGCGAGAGATGGGAGACCTGGTGCCCGAGCTACACCGGCGGGCCAGCGCGTGGTACGAGCAGGAAGGACTGATCGCCGAAGCGATCGGCCACGCCCTGACCTGCGCCGATTTTGAACGGGCGGCGCACCTGATCCAGGAGGCGGGCTGGGCCACCTTCACCCGTGGCGAGATGACGACGATCTTCGGCTGGATCGCGCTCCTGCCGCGCCCCGTCGTGCGGGCCAATCCCCAACTGGGCGTGTTGCACGCCTGGGCCCTGGCCAAGTCGGGCGACCTGCACGGCGCGGAGCGTTGCCTGCGCGAGCTCGACAGTAATCGCCTTCACGGCGAAGCGACCGCCGTCCACGCCTACATCGCCGGGGTGCGCGGCGACCTGCCCCAGGCCGTTGAGCTCTCGCAGCAAGCGTTGGCCCTGCTGCCCGCCGAGGACCTGGTCGTGCGGGCCATTGTCGCCCAAAACCTGGGCGTTGCCTATCACTGGCGCGGCGACCCGGCCGCCGCCATCCAGGCCCTCACCGAGGCGGTCGCCCTCAGCCGCGCCGCGAGCCAGTCGTTCCAGACCCTGACCGCCCTGGCCATCCTGGGCCGCGCCTACGAGATGCAGGCGGCGCTGCACCAGGCGATGAACACCTACCAGGAGGCGCTCGAACTGGGGCAGGGTGTGGGCCGCCGCCCCGTGCCCTTTGCCGGCATGGCCTACGTGGGCAGGGCCGGCGTGCTCTATGAGTGGAACGATCTGGATGCCGCCGGGCAGCATGCCCTGGAGGGGGTCCGGTTGAGCAAGCTGGGCGGATTCATCGCCTACCAGGTGTTCGGCCATGCCCTCCTGGCGCGGGTCTGCGAGGCGCAGGGTGACCGCGACGGCGCCCTGGAGCACATCGAACAAGCGGAGCGGTTGGGGCAGGGGAGCGACTATGCCCTGGTGACGGCCCTGGCTGCCGAGTTGCGGGTCCGGCTGTGGCTGGCGCAGGGCGACCTGCTGGCGGCGGCGCGCTGGGCGCAAAAGCGTCAGCTCCAACCGGCGGATGAACTCGACGCGGCCGGCGAGGTCGAACAGGCAGCCGTGGCCCGGACGCTGATCGCCCAGGACCGGCTCAATGAAGCGCTGCGCTTGCTGGCGTCTCTGTCGGGGGCGGCCCAGACAGCGGGCCGGACGGCACACGTGATCAAGGTCCAGGCACTCCAGGCACTGGCATTCCAGGCGCAGGGAGAGGATGGCCGGGCATTGTCCGCGCTGGAACACGCTCTGTCTTTGGCCGAGCCAGAAGGCTACGTACGCACCTTTGTCGACGAGGGTGAGCCGATGGCCCATCTGCTGACGCAGATCCTTGAAGCGCAGCGGAAAGGGCGCGACGCTCTGGCTGAGCGTGGCGGTGGTGCCGAAACGCACGGTATCGCGCCGAGGTATGTCAGCCGGTTGCTGGCGGCTTTCGGCGAGAGCCCCCAAGTGACATCGCCTTCGGTACAGGGCCTCGTCGAACCCCTGACCGAGCGCGAATTGGAAGTCCTGCGCCTCATCGCCGGCGGCCTGTCGAACCGCGAGATTGCCCAGCAGTTGGTTGTAGCCGTAAGCACGGTCAAGTCACATATCAACCACCTCTATGGCAAACTCGAGGTAAAGAACCGGACCCAGGCGGTCGCCCGGGCGCAAGAACTGGGACTGTTGTAACGGCAGTCAGATCCACCCCCATCTCCACCCCCTAAATTCAACCTTCGGTGGAAGACGCTCCACCCTTTTTTCGGGTATCATGAGCCTGTGAACGGCAGGCAGGGGTCTCGAAACCCTGTTGCTGAGGCTAATGGTTGACGAGTGGAGACAAAGTATGGCACAAGAGACCTGCTTTAGCGAGCAACGTCTGGGCGTATTTCGCAACGAGTTCTTTGATTCCCAGTTCATGCGTACCCTGGCCCATCAAACCTATGGTGGCGCCGAATTGGGTGAGTGTTTCTGGGCTGCTGAACAAATCAAGGAGGGGGATTTCGCAAGCTGGACGGACGCCTGGCGGCGACTGGCCCAACGCGTTGAGGCTCAAGCCGGGACCAGCCTGGGAAACGGCCACGCTGTGAGCGCCCGGGAAGCGTTTCTGCGTGCTGCCAACTACTATCGCAGCGCCGAATTGCTTCTCCGCCCGGGTGATCCGCGCCATCGACAGATGTGGGAGAAAAGTCGCGCCTGCTTTCGGCAAGCTGGAGCATTGTTTGCTCCGCCTTTTGAGTCGATCAGCATTCCCTTTGAAGGAACCTCGTTGCCCGGTTATTTCATTCCCGCGATTGCTGACGGCCCAAAGCGCCCTACTGTGATTGTGGTTGGCGGCGGCGATAGCTCTGGCGAGGAGCTCTTTTTCTACATGGGCGAAGGCGCCCGCCGCAGGGGGTTCCACGCCCTTCTCATCGAAGGGCCGGGCCAACGCGGTGCGCTTCACACCAACCCCGGCTTGGTCTTTCGCCACGACTATGACGCGCCCATAGAAACAGTCGTTGATTATGCGCTTGGTAGACCAGATGTGGATGGCGAAAAACTCGCCCTCTACGGCTTGAGCTTGGGTGGCTACCTGGCGCTGCGCACCGCGGCCCACGAAAAGCGCATCGCGGCCTGCATCGCCAATCCACCCTACCTTGACTTTTCCGCAGCCCAGCACAAAGGTCTGCCGGCCTGGATCCGGACCCTGAACTCCCGGTTGCTCGATCCCTTGCTCCTGTGGGCTGCCAGGGTGAACCCACTGATCCGTTTTGCGCTCGAAACCTACTATTGGATCCTGGGCGTGGCAAGGCCCTCGCAGATATTCTCTGCTCTGAAGGGATTCACCATCGTCGGGTTGGAAGAACGAATCACCTGCCCGACGCTGCTCATCGTCGGCCAAGGGGAAGGGGAAGAAGTCCTGCGTCAGGGGCGCCTGCTCTATGAACGCCTGCCGGGTGAAAAGACCATGCGGATTACCGAGGTCGATGAGGGCGCTGATGCCCATTGTGTCACCAACAACTTGAGTTTGATGAACCAGATCGCATTCGATTGGTTGGAGGACGTGTTGGTATGAAGCAGACGAGCAAAATGATCATCCGAAGGATACGCCTGGCGCTCCTGGTCGCGCTGCTAACCACCGGGGTTGCTGCCTGCGGCGCTGGCTCCACCCCGCCGGGTGCGAGCAAGGCGATGGGCTCCGTCGCCCAGGGGGGCTATCTCTTTTTGCGCTGGGCAGAGGGGGCGCGGGGGGACCTCGCGTTGGAAGTTATGATCTGGCACGACTTGGCCGGCGAGCGCACGGCCGACAGCGCCGGGTTCGCCAGCGGCCGGCTGTCCATCGAGCGCGGCGCCGCTTGTTCCGCCGATGGGCGCAGCCTGGCCTGGGAGGTGCAGACGCGGGACGGCACGACGGGCGAGGTCCATCTCGGAGGGAACCGTTATGACCTGGAAGCCGGCAACCTATTCCTCGTCACCACTCAAGGGGGCACGACGGCGGTCCGGCAGCTCCATCGCGACCTATCGGCCGTGCCCCTGGATCACGAGGGCATCCTCACTTTTGCCAGGAGCGACCCGGACCTGGCAGCGTTCCTGCAAGGGATGCCGGCGGTCACGCCCTCGCCTACGGCCACCATCACCGCCACCGCCACTGCCGCGCCGGCGCTTACGCCCACTCTGACAGCCACACCTACGTCACCGGCGACGCGGCGTCCACCCGCACCCACAGCCACACCGCTCCCGCCCAGCCCCACACCATCGCCGGCCCCCGCCGTGGAGCGCATCCTCTTTGAGCGGGGCGCCACACAGGCAGAGATCGAGGGCTACCTGCCAGACGGTAGTCGCGCCCGCTATGTCATGGGCGTGGCCGCGGGCCAGTTCGTCGAGGTGAACGCCGCCGTCGGCGCGACGGGCCCGGGCCTGCGCTTTTCCATCGTCGGCGCCGACAGCGTCGTGGTCAAGCCCATGGGCGAGGCCCACGTCCGCACCGTCGTGCCTAGCACGCAGGACTACTACGTCGAACTGGTGTCCGACGTGGGCGCCACCGACTACCGGTTGAGCGTGCTCATCCCCGTCCGCGTCCGCTTTGCGGCAGGCGCCACCTCGGCGACGGTCGCCGGCAGCCTGGAGGAAGGCCAGATGCGCCACTATGTGCTGCGCGCCCTTGGCGGCCAGCGGATGATCGTCGCGCCGCATGCCACGACGGGCCAGGTCGGCATGGTCATCTCGGGCGCCGACGGCCAGGTGCTGCTGAGCGGGCGCGCCGGGCCGCCGGGGGGTGTATTCGACGGCATCTTGCCCGTCACCCAGGACTATTTGATCAGCGTGCAGGCACGAGGCGGCATCGGCGCCGACTATACGCTGGCGATCACCATCCCTGCTGAGCAGGCTGAGCCCGATATCACGATTGAAGGCACGGTCCTGGATGTTTCGCCCAGCGCGCGCATCATCACCCTGGCAGAACCGGTCGACGGGTTCACGGTCGTCGCCCTGACAGAAGAAAGTGAGCTGCTCTCCGTCAATGGAGAGGCGATCCTGCTGTGCGACCTACGCGCAGGTATGAAGATCCAATCACGGGGCAAGCCAGGCGAACCTGGCGCACTGCTGGCGACCCAGGTGCGGATCCTTGAGGCCCATGTCGGCCTTCTGGATACCATGGAAGGAAGCTATCGATGGTGAATCGAGCCGAGTGCGCAGCACCGCAATTTGATGCCTTCGGGTCGCCGGATGCGCCGGCAATGTTGCTGGTGCATGGTTCCGTCGTCACGCGCAAGATGTGGTTGCCGCAGTTGCGCGGCCTCTCGGATGGCTATCGCGTGATTGCCTCGGATCTACCCGGCCACGGCACACTATTCCATGTTCCCTTTACCTTCGACGCTGCCGTGCAAGGCCTGGCCGAGATCATCCGCAGTGAAGTGGAGGGGCCAGCACTTGTCGCGGGTCTTTCCCTGGGTGGTTACGTCTCGATTGAACTCGCCCATTCTCATCCTGACTTGGTGGCAGGACTTGTGCTGTCAGGGTGTAGCCTCAATTTCCAGGGCGCGTTGGGTCTATATCTCAGGATCGCGAGTGGGTTGATGCGGCGCGGCTGGCTGAAGCAGAGCCATGCTCGAGCCGAACAGAAAACGCGGCGCATGTTTCCGTCAGCGCTGGCCGATGTCGCCGAGGCACAGTTGCAGGCTGGCGTTTATCCTGGAGCGCTCGGCCCTTCATTTTCAGAAATGGCTGACAAGGATTTTGCCGCCCTGTTGGCCGAATACCCCGGACCATGTCTGATTCTAAACGGTGAACGAGACCGGGCATCGCGCCGCGGTGAAGCACGATTCCTAGCAACGCTGCGAGAGGGGCAGGCACAGATTATACCCGGTGCGGGTCACGCCTGCAATCTCGACCAGCCGGAGGCCTATAACCAGGTGGTCCGAAACTTTGCGCAATCCATTGGCTGGATCTCTGCGCAGACGGAGAAGCGTACATGACTACAGATAGATGCAAATCAGCAAACGGACAATCGCTCCTTATGTTCTTTGTCCTGGCCTATGGCCTTTCCTGGGCGGTGGAGATTCCCCTCGCCCTTCGAGCCCGGGGCCTGATCTCGGCCCCCATCCCCTGGTCCCTTCACTACCTGGCGGCCTATGGCCCCATGCTGGCGGCCATCATCGTGACCGGGCTCATCACCGGCCGCGAGGGCTTGCGGGGGCTGTGGGGGCAGATGTTCAAATGGCGTGTGCGACCGGTGTGGTGGCTGGTGGCCTTTGCGCCGCTGGTCTTGTACGCCCTGGTCGCCGTCGTCTCGCGATTTGTTCAGGGACAGTGGCCTGACCTGGCCGCGCTGGGGCAGATCGACTTTCTGCCGAATCTGGGCGCCGGTGCTCTGCTGGTGTGGTTTCTGACCTTTGGTCTCGGCGAAGAAACAGGCTGGCGTGGGTTTGCTTTGCCCCGCCTGCAAAAGGGGCGCAGTGCCCTTTCAGCTACGATCATCCTGTGGGGTTGCTGGGCGCTGTGGCACCTGCCCATGTTCTTTTACCTGTACGACGCGACCATCCTCGTCGGATTCCTCCTGGGCCTATTGGCTGGCGCGATCACCTTCACCTGGCTGTACAACAGCACCGGGGGCAGCATCTTGTTGTTAGCCGTGTGGCACGGTACTTTTAATTTTGTAACCGGCTGCGTTTCCTGCAAGACCGGCATCGCGGCTGCAGTAGTGAGCACGTTCGTCATGATCTGGGCAGTGGCCATTGTGATTTGGTCCAAGCCCGCCACCCTCTCACGCGCCGGCAAGAAAGTGAGTTCAGGAGTGGGGACATGAAGGTGTTAGTTGCCAGCGCCACCGGTTACCTGGGGCGCTTTCGTCCGGGAATTCAAACAGCGGGGGCATTGGATCCGCGCCCTGGCGCGGAATCCAGAAAGATTTGGCACCCACACGTTGGACGAGTATTTTCGGGAGCTGAGCCGTCCCCCGCTCGAACGGTGACGGCCTGATCCTTGTCAAAGGGAGGTCACAATCATGAAAAGGTTGACTCGAATCGGTTTGTTCTGCGCCATCCTGTCGATGGCCTGGCTGCTCGGCGCCTGTGGGCCGACCCCGCCGGCAGTCGATCCCGCCCCGGGCGGGCTGAGCGCCACCCTGGAGGCGCCATCTTCTTTGCCCAACGGCGAGGCGGTGCGCGTTACGTTCACCCTGACCAACCACTCGCCGGAGCGGTTGTACGTCCTCATCTGGTACACGCCCCTGGAAGGGATTTTTGGCGAGATCTTTCAGGTCGAGTGCGACGGAGAGGCCATCCCCTACGAAGGCCCGCTCGTCATGCGCGGCGACCCGCTGCCGGAAAACTATGTCCGGCTGGAGCCGGGGGCTTCGGTCTCGGCCGAGGTCGATCTGGCAACGGCCTATGACTTTTCCCAGGCAGGGGAATACACTATCGAATTCCTCTCGCCCCGGATCTCCCACGTGGCGAAAACCGAGAGCGAGTTTGCCGCGTCAGTGGATGACCTGGGTCCGGTCGAAACCCCTTGCAACACGGTCAGCTTGAGGATAGAAGGCGCGTCCGCGTTGCCTGTGCGCCGGACGCCGGCTGAAGCCACAGAAATGATACGCGACCATCTGCAGAGCCAGCATCCTCAACTCAACCCGGATACCCGTCTCCCGCTGCAGGAGTTGTCGATACCGGAGGTGTGGGAAAGTTTGCGGGTGCAACTGTTCCGGATTACAGATGGACCTTTCGTCCACGAGTCCTTTCTGATCAGGAGCGACCGCGTCCTGCGCCTCGGCGAGGCGACCGGGGGTGGCGGCCTGCTCTCTCTGGAGATCGGCGACCTGGACCAGGACGGCAGCGCCGAATTGCTCTTCACCTATGCCTTTGGGTCCGGCCTCCATCAATCGCGGATCGGCATGTACGCGCCGGCTTACGGGTCAGACCGGACCTACGAAGCCTCCACCGGATACTTTGGCGATCTGAGCCTGGTCAAAGAGGATAAATCGACGGTGCGCGTCCGGGTCGTCGAGCCGGACGCGACCACATTGACCTTGCGCTACCGCGACCTTCTGGGCAACCTGGCCATCGAGGTGTACGGCGGTCGGGCAGCGCTGGTCCTGCACCTGGCCGAGGATCTGCCCGACAACGTGCGTGACCAACTGTTTGACGTGACCGGCTGAGCATCGGGAGGTCCGCCCATGCCCAAAGCTGACAAGCGTGATGAAGCCGCGTTCTACGAGATCCGGGTGCAAGGCGTGCTCGACGAGGGCTGGTCGGCGTGGTTGGGCGGTCTGGAGGTCAAGCCCCTGGACAGCGGAGAGACGCTGCTGGCCGGCCCGGTCCGCGACCAGGCGGCCCTGCACGGCTTGCTGAACAAGATCCGGGACCTGGGGCTGCCCCTGTTGGGCCTGGAGAAAAAGTGAAATCGGGAGGAAACGAGATGGCAGAGAAACGAAAGATGGGTGTTCGCCTTGTCCTGCTAGGCGGAGCCCTGGCCGTGGCTGCGGTTTTGATCCTCAGCGGGGCCGTGATATTGGCAGCGGATTGGGTGCCCATACGCGTACCGTACACATCCACGGCGGCACCTACGCCTGGGCCGGTAGGCACCTTGCCGGCACAACAGGGAGCCACCGCTACCGGCGCCGAACCTCTGGTGGTTCGCGAATCGCCCATCGTCGCTGCCGAGGTGATGGGGCCGGGACGCTTCGAGTACAACGATCACCTCGGCGACGAAATCCTGGCCCGCATCCAGGCCCTGCGCAACCGCTCCGCCAGGCGCTCCTTGGCGCAGCGCAACGCAGCCTTGGCGCCCTTTGGCTACCGGATCGAGTCCCGGCTCGACCCGGAAGGGAACAGGGCCTTTTATGACGTCTACCGGAAGGGCGAGGACGAGCCGCTGTTGGCCGGCCTGGTATCCATCTGGCGGGTCTCCGTCAACGCCTCGGGCACCGAGTTTGTGCTGGTTGCGGAGAGCGCGCCCGGCGCCCGGCCTGCCCTGGTGCTGGTGCGCGACGGCCAGGTTGAAGCCTGGGATCCGGAGTCAGGCGGATTGCTGCCACCGGCCTACGTGGGCGATGCCCTGGCGCGCGTTACCGCCAGTGGGTTCCCGACCATCACCTATCAGGTTGAGTTGGGCGCTCAGGCCATGTACACCGGCACCGCCGTCGCCGTCGGCGCGTACATGCCCCTGCGCTCCTTTACCACCTGGGACAGCCACTGGGCGCTGGAAGTCGACGACCACCTGATCATAGATGGCCGGGACATCGGGCAGGCGCTGGGCTACGACGCAGCCTTTGGCTTTGCGCGGGTCGGGGCGCAGTCGCTCTACTTCTTTGAGCAGAACGGCCGGGTGCGGATCTCCTATGGCGACCAGGTGCTGCCGGACGCCTACGAGGCGGTATTCCACAATCAATGCTGCGAGGCGTCGATCCACAACGTCGAGGCCAGCCCAGACGCCGTCTGGTTCCACGCTCTGCGGGAGGGGACCTGGTACTTTGTCGAGGCCAGCCTGGGCGAGTGACGGAAACAACAAAAGCCGAGGAGGTTTCTGATGAAAGACGTTCAACCTGCAATGAGCCATTGGAGCATGGTCATCCGCTGGATCGCGCGCCTATCGAGCCTGGCCATCAACAGCGTGTTTCTGCTCATCCTGGTTCTTGCCCTGACCACTGAGGACAAGCCACAAGGCGTAATCGCAGCCATTCCCGTGTTCGTGTCGCTGGCGCTGACGATGGTGAGCTGCTTTGCTGCATGGCGGTGGGAGCGAGCCGGCGGGATTGCCGTGCTCGTCGGTGCAATTTGCCTCGGGGTGGCAGCCTACTCCGCCTTGCGCACATATGGCGTAGACCCGCATTTCGTGGTTCCACTTGTCTACGCGGTCCCTTTCCTGTTCGTCGGCGCCCTGTTTCTGTGGGCGGCCTGGGGGCAGAATGGCTTTGGCCGCAGGACGAAAGCGGAAAAGTGAGGAGGTGCACACATGCGAAAATCGATCCCTTTCCTCCTGATTGGCCTGTGTCTAGCCTGCATGTTTCTGAGGCCGGCTTCGGCCCTTGGAGATGTGGCTCTGTCTTTGGACACGGCCCCTTTTGCCTGCACTTCGTGGAAGGCCACCTACTTTGACGACACGCGCGGCTACCAGGCGGCGCCGGTGGTAAGGCGCCAAGATCCCAAGATCGACTTTGACTGGGGCTACGGCGCACCGGCGCCGGGCATGGTCAGTGACCATTTCTCGGTGCGCTGGCAGTGCACGGCTGATTTTGCAGCCGGAACCTATCGCTTTACGGCGACCAGCGACGACGGCCTCCGGCTCTACGTAGACGGCCAGCCGGTTATCGATGAATGGTTCGATCACCCGGTTCGGACGTTCACGAGCGAGATCGCGCTGGCAGAGGGGGAGCACGAAGTTATCGTCACCTATTACGAGAACACGGGCGTGGCTGCGGCCAAAGTGTCGTGGACGCAAGCCTCGGTCCTGCCTGGCGAATGGCAGGCCGAGTACTTTGACAACCGCTGGCTGGGCGGCGCGCCCGTGCTCACCCGCACCGACCCGTCCATCGATTTTGACTGGGGCTATGGCTCGCCCGATGCCCGACTTCCCTCTGACAATTTTTCCGCGTCCTGGACACGCACCGTCGACTTTGAACCGGGCCTCTACCGCTTCACGGCGACGACCGATGACGGGGTGCGCCTGTGGGTCGATGGGCAAGTGGTCATCGACCGCTGGCGCGACCAGTGGGCGCAATCGCACTCGGGCACGGTCTACGTGCCGGGCGAGGTGGAGGTCCATATGGAAACCTACGAGCACACCGGCGTCGCCGTGGCCCGCCTGCGTTGGACTCGATTGGAGGATGCCCCGCCGGGCACGGTGATCGTGGACGACGGCGATCCGGGCTTTGCCAAAGGGGGCGCTGCCACCACCTGGCACGCCGCTACTGGCGGGCACGACGGCGACCTGTTGTGGACCTGGAACAACGACCGGGTGCGCCCCAACTACAACTGGGCGCGCTGGTACCCGGAGCTGGCGCCGGGTCGCTACGAGGTGTTTGTCTACGTGCCCGCGCGCCACGCCACGACCGCACACGCCCGCTACTGGGTTTCCCATCAGGGCGGCTACAGCCTGTGCTCTGTGGACCAATCCGCCAACGGCGGGTATTGGGTGTCGCTGGGCACCTACTGGTTCCGGGGAAGCCGGCAAGACTATGTCTCGCTGGCCGACGCGACCTTTGAACTGTACCTATCCTGCCCGATCGCCTTCGATGCCGTCAAGTGGGTGGCACGCTAGCAACCCGGGGGGAGCCATGCAATATCGGAACTTTGGAAGACTGGACTGGAAAGCCTCCGCCCTTGGCTTTGGCGCCATGCGCCTGCCGCGGATCGACGAGGACTGGGGACGGATCGACGAGCCGGAGGCCACGCGCCTGATCCGCTACGCCATCGACCATGGCCTGAACTACGTCGACACGGCCTACCCGTACCACGAAGGCGCGAGCGAGTCGGCGCTGGGGCGCATCCTGCAGGAGGGATATCGCCAGCGGGTGCGGATTGCGACCAAGATGCCGGTGTGGCTGGTCGAGGCGGCGGATGATTTCGACCGCTACCTGGCTGAGCAGATGGCCAGGCTACAGGTGGATCACGTCAACTTTTACCTGTTGCACGGCCTGCGCAACGACTGGTGGTCCAAGGTGCGCGACCTCGGGGTGTTGCGCTGGGCCGAGCGCGCCCTATCCGACGGGCGCATCGGCCACCTCGGCTTTTCTTTTCACGACGAGTACGAGGTATTCCAAGAGATCGTCGACGCCACCGATCTATGGAGCCTGTGCCAGATCCAGCTCAACTACATGGACGTCGAGTACCAGGCCGGGCTTCGCGGCCTGGAATACGCGGCCGGCAAGGGCCTGGCCGTGGTCATCATGGAGCCGCTGCGCGGCGGGCAACTCGTCAACCGCGTCCCGCCGGCGATTCAGGCGCTGTGGGACGAGGCAGCACGGGACGGAATCACGCAGGTGCGCACGCCGGCCGACTGGGCGCTCCAATGGCTTTGGAGCCAGCCTGCCGTCTCGGTCGTGCTGAGCGGCATGAACACGCTGGAGCAGGTGGTCGAGAACGTCGCCTCCGCCGATCGTGCCCGGCCGGGATTGCTGAGCCGGGAGGAACTGGCCGTCATCGAGCGCGTGCGCGTGCAATACCGGCGATTGTGCCCGGTACCCTGCACAGCCTGCCGCTACTGCATGCCCTGTCCCGGCGGGGTGAACATTCCCGCTGTGTTCGAGGTGTACGCCGAAGCGGTCATGTACGAGGACGAACAGAGGGCGCGCGTCATCTACAACAATTGGATCCAGGAAGAACAGCGGGCGGACCGGTGCACGACCTGCGGCCAGTGCCTGGGCAAGTGCCCACAAGGGATCGACGTTCCCGCCTGGCTGAAAACCGCCCACGACTTTCTATTCTCTGAAGAAGCAGTCGGCTCACCGCTATAACAAGCGGATGCCGGCCTGATCACCATTGCCGAGAGCATCGTACCATAGCCGTCTCATTCTCAGCACGGGCCACCCGGCGTCCCGGGTAGCTCATCTTGTGTGTACACGTTCTTGCCGAAAAAAGCCTCCGGCAGCAGCCCAAAGCTGCCGGGGGCTTGCGATTCCTTTGCTCTACCATATTGGTTGCGGGTGATCAAGGTCTGTCGTGGTTTGACAATTTGGAGCAGTTCAAGTAAAATGCTTCCATTGTAGCACCTTGCCAATTGAAGATCGCGGTGAGGGGAAAAGGAAAAGCCGCCCGGGTTGCGGCCAGGCGGCTTATCAAGTGTTTCCCCTCAGAATTTGACAACCGGTTTCTCTGACCAGGCTGAATCCTGATAAGGATTTTTACTTGAGGCGGGGACGACGGGAATTGCGCATTCAGTTCCGTCGCCACCGACGAAATTGAATCGTTGCCG
>CAYLZO010000140.1:13614-13876 GCA_964387775.1 uncultured Anaerolineaceae bacterium | reverse complement strand
GAAATTCAGAGCTGAACATTAAAACTTTGTTAGAGTTCTGTAGCCTCGCCTTCCTCTTCGTTTCGCTCCTCCCGTATGGGCGTCTTGGTGATCTCGCCCAGAACCGTGGTGGCATAGCAGCCCCGCGATAGCCAAAAACGGAGCATGATGCCCTCGTCGTACCACAATTCCGGTTCGTGAACCTGGAAGCGCAGCGCCCGGCGGGTGCCCTTGGCCTTGATCCCCCGGCCGACGCGAAAGTCTTCGGGGGTCAGGCCCTCGT
>CAYLZO010000140.1:0-13604 GCA_964387775.1 uncultured Anaerolineaceae bacterium | reverse complement strand
GAAGGGCATCGTACTCGCCGAGCACACCGATAACCGGCTGTCCCGCGCCGACGCTGTACGTTGCGTAGAAGGCAGAGGGCATGCCAGCCACGCCCATCTTAACCTCGAAACCCTCGTCGGCCAGAACCTCGGCTTCCAGTTCCCTTTGCTGGCCGAAGGGTTCGATCATCTTGTAGCCATAGATCGGCCCCGTGGGGCTGATCTCAAAGCGGTCGGCCCGGGGCTGCTCGACAGCCGCGTCCTCGACGCAAAAGACGGCCCGGCCGGGGTGCTTGACGGCCAGGTCCCCCACGTAGACACGGTCCAGCGTCTGCAACCGGGCGTCGAGCACCCGGTTAAAGAGCTCCGATTGGTAGGCCGACAGGAGAAAAACCTTGAGCCGCTTCGATACGGCCCGGTAGGCCCGCCGGTAGTCGCCCTCTGTGCGGAGCAGCGTCTGGAGAGCACGCCGTTCCTCGGCCATGTTTGCGGGCAAGAGGGGGAGGGCCTCCTGCCACTGCCCCGACTCAAACCTGGAGCGGGCCTCCTGGACGGGCGCGCCCTCGGCAGGGTGGGGATTTCCCAGAAGGGCTTGGACGAAACCCTGGACGTCTTGAGCCACCACCAACCGCCCCAGCTGTCCCGAGTCGCCCCGAATCCCGAAACGTTGGGGGCCGTAGTAGTTGGGCACGCCCCGTTCCTTCAGCACGTCGAGGATGGCCCGGCAGGCGGGCAACGCGGCCTCGTCCACGTTTCGAATGCGGATGGTGAAGCGATTGCCTCGCAGGTGCCCGATGCGCAGCTTGTTGTTGTGCCGTTCGGCCCACATCACGCGGATGTCCGGCAGGTCCAGCGCCGTCACCGCTTCGGGCGATGTGTCGTGGATCGAGAGCGTCTGGCAGGTGATGGCCTGGGCGTCCTTGAGCCCGGCGTAGCCGATGCGCTTGGCCGGCACGTCCAGGGCGCGGGCGATGGCCCTCACCGCCGCAAAGGTGGATAGGCCGGTCTTTTGGATCTCAAAAAACGTGTGCTCCCCCTCGCCGCCGGGCGGATACAGGGGCAGCTCTTCCACCACGAAATCCTCGACCCGCTCCTTGATGGTCCCGCCGATGCCGGGCAAGTCGGCCGTCAGGTATCGCTCGTTGCTTTCTGTGCTCATCGCCTGTTCTTCACTCCCAATCCGCCATTCACCCTCCACCGATCCTCAGTTCTTGGCCAGATAGCCGCTAAAGCCTCCCTCCCACTGCTCCGTCTGGGTCTGGATGATGTGATTCAAAATGAGTTGTTCCCGCCGCATCATCACCCGTTCGGCCCAGAGCATGTGCGCCACCGTCGGCTGGGCCAGCAGGCGTTGTTTCTGGGGCATGGGTAGCTGTAGGGCAATGGCGATGACGAGCGCCAGAAGGCGCGGCTCTGCGGGCACCTCTTCCAGCTCGATCTTGTCCCCCTGGGCCTGGGTCAGCAGGCTCAAGTATTGACGGAAAAGTGCCCGCACAGATTCCACTTGCTCCTGCGCCCGCTCGGTCTCGGCGCCGACCAGCGGCCAGGGCTCGGCCCGGCCCGAGAGGTAGGGCCGGTCGTGGCGGACGGCGTGCAGCCGGAACCGCTCGTCGCCGATGGTGATGATACTCATCCGGCCCTCTTTGAGCCGGCTGGCATTGGCAATCACCGCCGTCGTGCCGACGTTGTGGGGCACAGCCCCCCCGCCGACCTCTTTTCCCTCGCGGATGAGCACTACGCCGAAGGGCCGTTCCTCCTCCAGGCAACGGCGGATCATCAGTTTGTAGCGGTCTTCAAAGATGTGTAAGGGGAGGACCATGCCCGGGAACAACACCGTGTTCAGCGGAAAGAGTGGCAGGTCGCTCCAGTCAATCAACGGATGCACGCTCCAATTACCTTCCTAACCCGGCCAGAGCCGGAACCAAAAGGGCAAAACGCTGTCCATAAAATCCTTTTCTATTATACACCGAGAGCCCCAAAAAAGAAAGGGCCGGGAAAACCCGCAGCTCCTAGTTCTTGCTAGTGGACGGCCAAGTAGCGCTCCAGCTCCCAGGCGCTGACCTGGATGGAGTATTCCAGCCATTCGATGCGCTTGGCCTCGATAAAGCGGTCAAAGATGTGGTCACCCAGGATCTCGCGCATCAACTCGTCCTGTTCCAGCTCCACCAGCGCCTCTCCCAGAGATCCGGGAAGCGTCTCCAGGCCCCGGGCCACGCGCCCCTGGTCGTCCAGGTGGTAGAGGTCCTCGTTCGAGATGGACGGCGGCTCCAACTCCCTCTGGATGCCGGCCAACCCGGCGCGGAGCATGACGGCAAAGGCCAGGTAGGGATTGCAGCTCGGATCGGGGCAGCGAAGCTCCAGGCGGGTCGACTCGGGGCGGTCGGGCTGGACCTGGGGCACGCGGATCAGGGCCGAGCGGTTGATGCGGCCCCAACTGACGTACACCGGCGCCTCATAGCCGGGCACCAGCCGCTTGTAAGAATTGACCAGGGGCGCCAAAATGGCGCACATGCTCCGGGCGTGGGCCAGTTGCCCGGCGACGAATTGCCGGGCCAGGGTCGAAAGGCCGTACTCGTCGTTCGCGTCCGCAAAGGCATTCTTGCCCGTGTCGGTCCGGACCAGGCTCTGGTGGACGTGCATGCCCGAGCCGTTGATCCGGGCGATGGGCTTGGGCATAAAGGTGGCGTGCAAGCCGTGGCGGCGGGCGACCTCCTTGAGCGTGACCTTGAAGGTGCCCACGTTGTCGGCCGCGCGGAGGGCGTCGGTGTACTGGAAGTCGATCTCGTGCTGGCCAAAGGCTACCTCGTGGTGGCTGGCCTCGACGCGGATGCCAAAGGCCGCCAGCGCCTTGGCCATCTCCTTGCGAACCTCGACGCCCCGGTCGGTCGAAAGGTCAAAGTAGCCGCCCTGGTCGTGGGGGCGAGGGATGGGCTGGCCGTTGCCGTCAGGTCGAAAGAGGAAAAACTCTGGTTCCGGGCCCGTATAAAAGGCGAGGCCCATCTTTTCCGCCTCGCGCAAGGCCCGCTTGAGCACGTTGCGTGGATCTCCGGTAAAGGGCTGGCCGTCGGGCGTGTAGACGTCACAAATGAGCCGGGCTGCCGGGCTAGTGCTCTGCTCCCAGGGGATCGCGGCGTAGGTCTCCAGGTCGGGCACCAGGTACATATCGCTCTCGGCGATGCGGGCAAAGCCCTCCACCGAAGAGCCGTCGAACCAGATGCCGCGATCGAGGGCCACCTCCAGCTCGCGCACGGGGATGGTGACCGTCTTGACAATGCCGACGATGTCCGTGAACTGGAGGTTCACGAACTCGATCCCTTCGTCCGCCACGCGGCGTGCGATGTCTTTTTTGGTCGTCATCTGTTCTCCTCCTTGTGATGGCAGGCGGTGGGACAGGGTGGGGGTTCACCCCACCCTATTCCCGTTGCTGCAATGGAATAACAAAACGGGAGCCAAAATCGGGTGGACCGTTGGCCCCCGCGTGCCTCGCTGGACGCGAGTCGTCGGCACGGAGTATAACAAATGGGGCGGGCTTTGTCAATATCCGGGTCGAATCGCTATTTCACCGGTTCAGCCACGACGTAAACCCGCTCGGGGAAGGGCTCGATGTTGGCCCCGGCGCAACTCACCAGGGTCAGGCGTTCAGAGCCGCCGGGGGCGAGAAAGCTCAGGTGCAGCGTCAGTTCGCCCAGGGTCTGCCGTCGCCAGCGGACTTTTTTGACCTTGGTGACGCGGTAGGTAAAGGTTTGCCCCGCTCTGTTGACCACGTGGATCTTGTGCCCGGCCCTGAGGCGCGGCAGCCCGACAAAGACGCCGTTGTAGCCGTAGCCATAGTTGTGGCCGACCAGGATCGTATTGCCCTCCTGGCCCGGGTGGGCCGAACCCTCCCAATGCCCCACCAGATCGCTGCGGCCGGAGCGAAAGAGGCGCTGGGTATTCCAGGTCCAGGCACCGGTGCGCCGGTCGCGCTTGCGGGGCAGCGCGATGATGGAGCGCTTGACGCCGAGGGCCGGGATGCGGATCTGGACCGGCGGCGAGGGGGGCCTGCGCGTTGGCGTGGGCGTGGGCGAGGGGATGGATGTGGGCGTGGGCGTGCCGGTGGGCCTCGGCGTGGCCGTGGGCGTGGCCGAGGGGGTCAGCGTCATGGCCGGCACCCCGAGGGGCGCGATGCCGTTGGAAACCAGGTATCGGTTTTGGGCCATGAGCCAGGTGTTCACCACGGCGTAGGCTGCATAGGTGAGGGCGGCCAACAACAAGACCGCGCCCATGGACAGTAGCAGGCTGGACACCAGCCTCCCCAGACGGGCACGCCGGACGACCGGCATCGAGAATCCAGCAAACTTGGTTTTCCACATTTGCCCATCGAGTTCCATGACAAGAATTATACTCCTATCTTGCTTTAGCGTCAACCTGGCGTTATTGACATCTTGCGGGGAATATGGTAAACTGATGCCAGGAACGGGGTCGGGAGGGCGATGGCGGAGCGCGGACAGCGACAAAAACTGGCCCAAATTACAGGTCAGGTCGAAGACGAGGGACTGAGTCCGGCTGAGGCGCATCGTATCATTCGCCAGAGGCTAAGCGCGCTCTTTGTCCCTCGTGGACTGGAAGCCAACTCGGTCCACCGCTTGGCCCGGCACGTGTACATTCACAGCTATCTCCCAGGCGAGATCATTGTGCCCAGCGGTGTGCACGCCGGCTGTCTGGGCTTGGTCGTGCGAGGCCAGGTAGCCGTCCAGCCTGGGCCGCGTCGCGCAGCCTCAGCGCGGGTCATGCTGCTGCCAGGCAGCACCTTTGGGGAAAGGATGCTGGCCGAGGGAAGGCGCTCCCGAGCGACCCTGCAAGCCTTGACCCCCTGTGAGATCTGGTTCGTCTACCGCGATGCGCTCGAAGCGGTGGAGGTAGCCCAGCGGCGGGAGACACGCGCCACCCGGCTCCGCCGACTCGGCTGGGGCACCGTTGGGTTCGTGGCCGCCTGCGTGGTCCTTCTCGTGTTATTCAGCCTGTCCCCGGTGCGCCGGGCCGTGGCCGTGGTGCCCATGAGTTTGGGCCAATGGTGCGCCCAAGAGGGGCACGAGGGCTGTGCCGAGGGAGCCTGGAGCCTGGGTGCGAACCTGGCGCCGGCGGACGCCAATCCACTTCTGGCCCTGGGGACGCTCTATTTCGAGCAGGAAAAGATCGGCCCGGCGGAGCAGACCTTTGAGGCCGCCCGGGACCTGGTGCCCGAGTCGCCCGAAATCCACAACAACCTGGGCCTGATCCACGCCCGCCAGGGCGACCACGAGCAGGCCATCACCGATTTTGAGCGGGCCCTGGAGCTGGAGCCGGGCGTGGCCACCGTCGAGCACAACCTGGGCTTTAGCCTGCAAGCCATCGGCGCCTACGAAGAAGCAGTCGATCATTACCAGGCCGCGCTGGCCCTGGGCGAGACCGAGGCCAGCACGCTGGCCAACATGGCCATCGCCTACTACGAAAGCGATCAACCGGCAGAGGCGGCAGAGCTGGCCCGCGAGGCCCTGGCGCTTGATCCAGATCTGGCGCCGGCCCACGCCATCCTGGGGGCCATCGCGCTGGACGAGCAGCAACCGGACGAGGCATTGGCCCACCTGCAACAGGCAGTCACCCTGAATGACGATTTTTGCCAGGCCTACTTTTACCTGGGCCTGGCCCACAAATCGCTGGCTCGACCGGCCGACGCCATTTTCGCCTTTGAGCGAGCCCTGGCCACGGCCCGTGACGAAGCAACTCGTGTCCGTATTCGGCGCCACCTCAACGAGCTTTATCAGGCCGAGGAGCAAAAGAACAGCCCCTGAGGTTTGGGTCGCGGAGAAAGGAGGGATCTATCCACACAAGACGGTACGTTTGCCTTATCAAGATCCAGAAAAACAAGGAGGTGTTCCGATGCGTTCCATTCTACGAATTACCTTGCTGATGTTCGTGTTGTTGGCACTCCTGGCGCCGGTGGCGTCCTACGCCAGTGGCGGCCCCTGCCCCGACGACCCCGAGGCCTCCAAGACCTGCGCTCAAACAGCGCCGCCCTTCTACGTCGTCGTCAACCGCGACTTTGACCGCCTGGGACCCAAGTACGGCACCGGCTGCCAGCCCTGGATCCTGAACAATCCCGACTGCAAAGACTGCGACAGCGGCAGCGACGCGTGCGTCGCGGCGGCCATAGACGTCGAGCAGATCATCTGCGGCCGCGAGATGCCCAATGCCGGCGCTCAGGAGGGCGATACGCTCTTTGAGATGTGCTGTGACTGCGCGGGCGACCCCAAGGGTACCTGGATGTACCGGACCCGGATACTCCAATTTAACGAGGAAATCGAAGCCTGGGAGTGCCCCCAGTTCAGCGAATGGGAAAAGGGACTGCCACCGGACACCGGCATCAACCTGCCGGCGCCGCTCGTCGTCGGTGGTCTGGCCATCGTCGGCGTGGGCCTGGTCGGGACCGGCCTGGTCGTCCGCCGCCGGACGGCGAAGCTCGGCTGAGACCCACTCACTGCTAGAAAACGATAGCAAAAAGCGCCCCATCTGCGCAGATGGGGCGCTTTTTCTCCAAACCCAGATCCGGCCGAGCCTACTCTTCCTTCGTGCCCACCAAATAGACCGCCTGCCAGGGCCGGTAGCGGCTAAAGAAGGTGTCCCTCGCGACCTCGACGCCGTTCTCCTTGATGATGCGATAAACGGTTACATCCAGGCCATCCTTGGGCCACTCGATCTGTTTCTTCTGTCCTTTGGGCAGGGTCGGGTCGTCGCGGTAGACGGGCGGGCCGTGGGGCATCGGATTCTCCTCGTAAGGGCCATCAATCTCCACCGTGCGCCCCGGATTCGTGCCGTAGAAGCGAAAGGTCAGCGTGTGGCTCGCCTTGTCCACGTGGGTGTGGATGAGAATGTGGTGCCCCGTGTCGTTGACCCACTTGAGGTCCACGCTGGGCGAATAGATCGTAGCGTCGAGGCCCTTGGGTGGCTCGTAATAGCTCACCCGAAAGGCGTGGGGATAGCGCTCGGCGATGGGCACCCCGGACCAGAAGGCGGCCCGAAAGGCCGTAGACGACACCTGGCACAGGCCGCCACCCACGTCGGCCCGCGTCGTATTGCCCCAGATGATGATGCTCTCCTCGTAGCCCTTCTCGGCCGTGACCTCGCCCAGGTAGTGGTTGAAGGAAAAGGTCTCGCCCGGCGCGATGAGCAGCCCGTCGAACTGGGCCGCTCCGACCACGATGTTCTGCACCCGCGACGCCGACGATCCGGCAAAGCTCGTGACCCCCTCGCCGATCAACTCGACGATGCCCAGGCTGGCGGCGTCCTCGGTGGTCAGGGTGGGGCGGACGCCGACCAGGGGCAGGGCGACCGTCCGCCCGTCCCCGGTGGCCTGGGCCGCGCTCTGGACAATGCTCACCGTGGTGGTCACGTCCAGCGTCTGGCCCGGCACGCTTTCGACGACGGGCACGATGCCGCCAGCCGCCGCGTCCCAGCGGAACTCGGCGTCCACCGGCTCGCGGGCCACCTGGTCGGCAATTTCCTCGGCAAAGCGCCACACCTGCCCCGAGTCGAGGCTGACCGCCAGGGTGGCTTGCCCCTCGGCGTCCGTCGTCGGCTTCAAAATCAGCCAACTGGCCAGCGTCGCCCGCTCGATGGTCCACGGCTCGAATTCGGGGGCGGTCAGGACGACGGGGCCACTCAGGACGCTCTCTACCTGCGCCCGGGTCGCGCTCAGATCGGTGAGCAGCGGCTCGCTCTCGCGGACGACCAGGGCCACTTGCCCCCCGCCCAGTTGGGCCACCCGCTGGGTGAGGTCCTGCCAGGTCGCTTCCTGGTCCACCTCCCGTCCCACCTGGCCGGGCACGACCTGCACGTCGAGCCCCTCGCCCAGCGAGAGGGTAGCGTTACGCAGCGGGCGGTTCACCTCGCGGGCGACGGTGCTCAGGAACATGGAGCCGGCGCCGGGGTCAAAGGTGAAGCTGGGCATGACCAGTGTGCCGTCGAGCAGCACGTCGAGTTGCTCCCGGAGTCGCGTCGCCACGTCCCCCCGGTGGCCCATCTGCAGGGCTGTGTCCACCGTCGCCTCGACGTCCAATTGGGTGCCCAGGTCGGCCGGGCTCACCGGCCAGGTCTGCTCGCCGTGGGTGAGGGTGGGATGCCGGTCGTCCGGATAGTCGAACTCGGCCGCCAGGTGGTCGATGGCCTCCTGGCGGGTCAGCCCGCCCAGGTCCACGTCCCAGGCATAGACGCCGGGCAGCACCCGGTCGGCCAGCCACAGCTCCACGATCAAGAGCGTGGCCACGCCGGCAGAGATGATGGCGATGGACAAGAGCACCAGGGTCAATTCCCAGGCGACCCGGCGGCGGCGAGCGGGCCGGGCGGGGGATGGCTGGGGTGCCTCCCAATCGCGCGGGATCGGCTCCTCTAGATTGGCGGCCGGGCGGCGGCGCGGCCGCACCGATTGTGGTTGCATCTCTCTCTGTGCCATCCCTTTCCAGACGGTGGTCGTGGTTTTCTGGTAAACGATCGTGTCGGGACGTCCTCACACGATCACAGACACCCACACTACCTCAGACGTTAGCGAGCAGCCAGGAGTTCCAATATTATCATTATTGTCGCGCAGGATCGGCATCAAGTCTGTAAGGCTCCATCCACAGCGGGCCGATCTGGGTGCATTGTACCAGAGGAAATGAGAAACTGCAAGGGTGCTGCGGCAGACAAGTGTCCCTCTCGGCACCAGCCAGTTGACAATCCCCGCCGTTCGTCTATAATGGGGCGGCCTGCCGACGAAAGGGACACAATGCCGAAAGCGAAGGGGCAGCGCGGGCTGCTGGCCCGCTTGGCGCCCTGGCTTCTGATTCTCGCCCTGGTGGCCTTTCACGCCGCCAACAACTGGATCTGGCTGACCAAGAACGAGGTCATCCCGGGCTGGGACCGGCCCGCCCACCTGGGGCGCTCGCTGGCCTACCACGCCACCCTGACGCCCTTGAGCTGGCAGGGGCTCTTTCAAGCCTCTGTCCAGGACCCCATCCGCCCGCCCCTCTTTTTCGCCTCGACCGTGCCCCTCTATTGGGCCTTTGGCACCTCGCCCGACGTGGCGACCATGGTCAACGTCGCCTACTGGCTCGTCCTGCTGGCCTCGGTCTATGGCCTGGGCCGCCACCTGGGAGGAGCACGCCTGGGCACCTGGGGCGCGGTCCTGGTGGCCCTGCTGCCACTGCTCTACGCCATGTCGCGCTCGTTCTACATCGAGTTCGCCCTGGCCGCTCTCGTCACCCTGACCCTCTACCTTTTGGTCGCCAGCGACGGCTTCCGGCGGCGGGGCGCGGCCCTGGGCTTTGGCCTGGCCCTGGGCCTGGGCCTGCTCACCAAGCGAACCTACGTCGTCTTTGTCGCCGTACCCGTCCTCGTCGCCATCCTGCGCTCCGGGGCGCTCCGCTCGCTGGGGGCGCGGATGCGGGGCGGCCTGCGCCTAGACTTTCCCGACCTGCTCATCGCCGGCGGCCTGGGCCTGGCCCTGGCCGCCCTCTGGTACTTTCCCAACCGCAGCCAGGTCGAGGACCTGACCCTGGGCCTGTGGCTCTACCCGGCCCGGACCCTGCTCGTCGGGGCGACCGTCTACTTGCTCCTGCGCGAGCCCCACGATCCCGGCGTCAACTGCCTCTCGGCGCTGGGTCTGGGCGCGGCGCTGGCCTCCCTCTGGTACCTGCCCCGCGTCGAGGTCATCCGCCGCTTGCTGCTCTACGGCTACGGCGTCGGCGATCCGCGCGGGCGCAGCCTCGACCTGACGAGCATCTACACCTACACCTACTACATCCGGCACCCGGTCAACGAGGGGCTCGGCCTGGTCCTCTCTGTGTTGCTGGCCGTGGCCGTCCTGGGCCTCGTCGCCTGGCTGTTTCGCCGCCGCCATCCCGGGCGCATCCTGTGGCAGGCCGACACCGGCTGGTGGGTGCTGGCGCTCTGGCCCCTGGCCGCCTACGTTCTGCTGACCCTCTCCATCTACAAGGAAGCCCGGGCCTTTGCCCCGGTGCTGCCGGCCCTGGGCCTGATCCTGGCCGCCGGCCTGGTGCTCATGCCCTGGCGCCGGCTGGGCCGGGCCTTGCTCTTGTTGGCCGTGGCCTGGGGCCTGGTCCAATTTGCCGTCGTCTCTTACGCCGAGTTCAACGCCCCGGCCCAGGCGACCCAATTCTGGTCCGACGTGCTGGGCCACGCCGGGCTCTTTGCCCGGGGCGATCACATCGAGCTGCCCGACGCCGGCGAGACCGACCCCGGCTACCACATCCAATCCAACGTGCTGGCCCGCCTGGATGCCAAGCGGCAGGAGATGGGCCGCGAGTCGGTGCGGCTGGGCGTGCTGGCCCACACGCCCCAGATCAACGCCGGCAGTTTCCTGTACGAGACGCTGGCCCGCTACCCGGCCGTCGAGATCGCCGACCTGGCCCCCAACTACGAGGGCGGCGACCCGCTGGCCCGGCTCTATGGCTACGAGTATCTGCTGCTCAAGCGCCAGAACGAGGACATCGACGCCGAGGCCCAGGCCGCCATCGAGCGCATCCTGGAAGCGCCGCCCCTGCTCTTCAGCGACGCCTTCATCCTGGAGACCTTCTACCCCCTGCCCGACGGCGGCATCGCCTACCTCTACCGGCTGCGCCACTGGCCCGACCCGGCCCTCCCCGGTGAATACGTGGCCCAGGCCACCGAATTCCTGGCCGCGGCCTCGGACGCCGACGACGCGTTGCTCCTCATTCCCCCGTGCCTGCTCACGCCCCTGAGCCGCCAGGGCGGGGTCGAGGCCAAGATCCACCTGCTGTCCGAGGGTGCGGCCCTCCGCACCGAGCTGTCGCGCCTCAGCCGCGAGCACCGCCGCGTCTTTCTCCTGCTCGATGGCCCGGACGGCGAGACAGAGGCCTGGCTCAACCGCCACGCCTACCGCGCCGAGGACCGCTGGTTTGGCCGCCTGCAATTGGCGCTCTACGGCACGACGCCTCTGCCCCCGCCCCAGCAAGCTACTGACCTCTCGGGGGCGCGCCTGGGCGAGTCCATCGAGCTGATCGGCACCGACGTGGCCGGCGAAGCCTTCACCCCCGGGGACGTGGTGCCGCTGACCCTCTTCTGGCAGGCCCGCCGGCCGGTAGCAGAGAACCTGAAGGTGTTCGTCCACTTGCTCGGTGACGCCGGCCAACTCGTCGCCCAGCGTGACGGCGAGCCGGTGGGCGGGGCGCTGCCGACCACGACGTGGACTGTGGGCAAGCTCGTCATCGATCGCCACGGCGCACTCCTGCCCGGCGACCTGGTGCCCGGCGAATACGCGCTCATCGCCGGGCTCTACGATCCGGCCACGGGCGAGCGGCTGCCGGTGGCGGTCAATGGGCGCCCTGTGAGTGACCATCTCCCGGTAGACACCATCTCTGTGAGCCGGTAGCGCCCTCCCTGCCAGCCAAGCCTCCCCTATCCCCATTTGCCGAGACCGCGCTCTGTGGTGTATAATCGAGGGCAATCTGAAGCGAGAGGGGAGACCCGTGCGCGACGTAACCCAACCCAAACCGCGACGTTACAAGTATTTTGATCTTATCATGGCCCTCTTTGTGGCCGTGCTGCTGATCAGCAACGTGGCCTCGGCAGCCAAGATCGTCAACCTGGGGCTACCGGTCCTGACCTTTGACGCCGGGACGCTGCTCTTTCCCGTCAGCTACATCTTTGGCGACGTGCTGGTCGAGGTCTATGGCTACCGGCGCAGCCGCCGGGTGATCTGGATCGGCTTTGCCTCTGCCGCCCTGCTCAGCCTGACGCTGGGCGTCGTCCGCTGGCTGCCCGGCGACCCCCAGTGGGTGGCCGAGGTGGGCTCCGACGCCTTTGACGCCGTGCTGGGCACGTTGGCCTCCGGGCGGATCATCCTCGCCTCGCTGGTGGCCTATTTTGCCGGCGAGTTCTCCAACGCCTACATCATGGCCAAGCTAAAGGTCCGCACCGAGGGCCGCTGGCTCTGGGTCCGGACCATCGGCTCGACGCTGGTCGGCGAGCTGGTGGACACCACGCTTTTCGTGCTCATCGCCTTCCTGGGCGTCTGGCCGCCGGAGCTGGTCCTGAGCATCATCGTCTCCAACTACCTCTTCAAGACCGGCGTCGAGGCGGCCGCCACGCCCCTCACCTACCGCCTGGTCAACTTTCTCAAGCGGGTGGAGAATCAGGACGTGTACGACGTGGATACCGATTTTAATCCGTTCAAGGTTGGGGTTGCGTGAAGCGTATTGCGTGAAGCGTATTGCGTGAAGCGTGATGCGTGATGCGTGTTTCGTGACATAGTAGCTTGCGCATCACGTATCACGTATTACGGAATAGACAGGAGACTGTATGAGCGAAGATGACTGGGAGCACTTGCTGATCCCTGAAGATCTCCCCCCCGACCATCGCTCCGGGTTCGTGGCAGTGGTGGGCAAGCCCAACGTGGGCAAATCGACGCTGATGAACGCCTACCTGGGCCAAAAGATCGCCATCGTCTCGCCCAAGCCGCAGACGACGCGCAACCGGCTGCTGGGCATCCTCACGTTGGAGCAGGCGGAGGGCGATCCCTTTGACGCCCAGATCGTCTTTGTCGACACGCCCGGCATCCACGATCCGCTGCACAAGCTGGGCGAGTACATGGTCGAAACCGCCATGCGGGCCATCCCCGACGCCGACGTGGTGCTCTTTCTGGTGGATGCCTCCCGGCTGCCCGGCAACGAGGACTGCCAGATCGCCGATCTCCTCCGCCAGCAGGCCGGCGACGTGCCCGTCCTCCTGGCCCTCAACAAGGCCGACCTCGTCCCGCCCGAGCACCTGGAGGCCCACGTCGAGGCCTACCGGACTCTGGGCCAGTTCGACGCGTGGATTCTGCTCTCGGCGCTCCACGGCGACAACCGCGAACGCCTGCTGGCGCAGATCGTCGAGCGGCTGCCGCCCGGCCCTCGCTACTACCCCGAGGAGCAGGTCACCGACCAGCAGGTGCGCTTTATCGTCGCCGAGCTGATCCGCGAGCAGGTACTGCGCTACCTGCACCAAGAGGTGCCCCACGCCATCGCCGTCGTCGTGGACCAGTTCAAGGAGCGCAGCGAGGACTTGACCTACATCAGCGCCAACGTCTTTGTCGAGCGCGGCTCACAGAAGGGCATCGTCTTGGGCCGCGGCGGCAAGATGATCAAGCGCATCGGCGCCGACGCCCGCCGCGAGATCGAGGAGTTCCTCGGCACCCGCGTCTACCTGGAGTTGTGGGTCAAGGTCAAGAAAAAGTGGCGTAAAGACGAACAGGAGCTGCGACGGATGGGCTACGCCGTCTCCAAGGGAGGGTAGCGCATGAAGAGAGAAAAAGCCACACCCCGGCTGATCAAAGCTTCGACCCGAGCCTTTGTCCGAGAGGCCCGGCGCACGCCCGACTACTCGTTCTTTGACTGGCTACACGGCTACGTCTATGCCCGCTGGCCCTACCTCTACATCGGCATCGGCACCGGCGAGCATCCGCTGGCGCGTTTCTTTGGGCCGCCGGTGCGCCTCCTGGGCCGGCTCTTCCCGCCCAAGGACGACCACTCTGGCTTCGCCGATGGCGGCCATCGTAGCTTCGCCGATGGCGGCCATCGTAGCTTCGCCGATGGCGGCCATCGTAGCTTCGC
>CAYLZO010000139.1:0-13879 GCA_964387775.1 uncultured Anaerolineaceae bacterium | reverse complement strand
GAGGAGCAGGCCCGCGCCGAGGCGGCCCGCTGCCTCGATTGCGGCGTCTGCGCCGAGTGTTACCGCTGCGTGTGGGCCTGCGAGGCGGGCGCCGTGGACCACAGCATGCAGGAGCAGGTGGAAGAGATCGAGGTCGGGACGGTGGTGCTGGCCACGGGCTTTGAGCTGTACGACGCCCGGACGATGCCCCAATACGGCTATGGCCGCTACGAAAACGTCTACACCGCGCTGGAGGTCGAGCGGCTGGTCAGCGCCGGCGGGCCGACGGGCGGCGAGGTGCTAATGAAGAATGGCCAGCAGCCGAAGGCTGTGGCCATTCTGCACTGCATCGGCAGCCGCGACCGGCAGCACAACGCCTACTGCTCGCGGGTGTGCTGCATGTACTCGATGAAGCTGGCCCACCTGCTCCGCGAAAAGACCCAGGCCCAGGTCTACGAGTTCTATTTCGACATCACGGCCTACGGCAAGGGCTACGCCGAGTTTTACGAGCGGGTGCAGGAGGAGGGCATCGTTTTCATCCGGGGCAAGGGCGCCGAGGTCGAAAGCTCCCCGAGCGGCCGGTTGCTGGTCCGCGCCGAGGAGACGCTGCTGGGCGAGGTGGTCGAGATCCCGGTGGACATGGTGGTCCTGGCCACGGCCATGGTGCCCCAGGCCGACGTCGAGGAGCTGTCGCAGCTCTTTCACGTCACCCGCAGCGACGACGGCTTTTTCCTGGAGGCCCATCCCAAGCTGCGCCCGGTCGAGACGGCGACCGAGGGCGTCTTTTTGGCCGGCGTCTGCCAGGGACCCAAGGACATCCCCGACACGGTGGCCCAGGCCAGCGGCGCGGCGGCCCAGGCCGTGGGCCTGCTCAACCGCGGCCAGGTCGAGATCGAGCCGATGACGGCCGAGGTGCTGGCGATGAGGTGTGTGGCTTGCGGCCTGTGCGTCGAGGTCTGCCCCTTTGGCGCGGCGGAAATGGTCACGGTGCGGGGGCGGCGAGTGGCCGATAGCCGCAGGCATTCCTCCAGAATCAATCCGGCGCTGTGCAAGGGCTGCGGCCTGTGCGTGGCCGGTTGCCGGGGCGGGGCCATCGCCCTGCACGGCTTTACCGACCGGCAGTTGCTGGGCCAGTTGGCGGCCCTGCTGCGGCCGACGGAACTGGTCCCCGCTTGAGCGAATTCGACCCAGAGGAGAGACGGAATGGCACTGCTGACCGGAAACGAGATCATCGAAATCGCCACGCGCTTGGAAGAGAGCGGCGAGGCGTTCTACAACGCGGCGGCGAAAAAGGCGACGACGGCCGGCATCAAGGCCCTGTTCGAGGACCTGGCGGTGCAGGAGCAGTACCACCGCCGCGCCTTTGAGCAGATGGGCCGGGGTGGGGTGGAATTCGCCCTGTCGCCGGAGCAGTGGGACGAGTTCCAGGGCTACACCGACGCCCTGCTCCGGCAGAGTTTTTTCGCCCAACCAGAGAGCGCGCTGAACCTGGCGGCCCGGGCGGCGGACGAACAGGCGGCCTTGCGCGCCGCCCTCGACTTTGAGAAAGAGGCGATGCTCTTTTTCCACGAGCTCCAGGCCGTGGTCAAGGGCGCCGACCGGGAGGTCGTCGAGCGCATCATCCAGGAGGAAAAGCAGCACGTCCAGCGGCTATCGGGGATGCTTGGGAGCCTGGGTGATGAGAGACCTTGAGGTTCCGGAAGAACAGAGTACAGGTGGGGGGCATCTGCTGCAGGAAGCAGAGGCATTTGGTGTAGACCTGAGCTTGCTCCGCGAGCGCTTGACTTGGACGCCAACGGAGCGACTGAGGCGACATCAGGAAGCGTTGGCCTTCCTGAAAGCGATACGGGCTGCGGGAGAACGAGCACGTGACCAATCTTGAGCAACTTCTGGCAGCACTACACCAAAACCGCGTAGAGTTTGTTGTCATCGGCGGGGTGGCAGCCGTAGCCCAAGGCAGCGCCTACACGACTGTCGACCTGGACATCTGCTACGAGCGGAGCACCCAAAACTGTGAGCGGCTGGCCGGGGCACTGATCCCCTTTCAACCTTATCTGCGGGGTGCTCCGCCGGACCTGCCCTTTGCTCTAGATGCAGCGACCATCCGGGCGGGCCTGAGCTTCACTCTGTCCACGACCGCCGGCGACCTGGACCTGATAGGCGAGGTCGCTGGACTGGGAACCTACGAGGAAGTGCTGGCCTACTCGGAGCCGATGGAGCTTTTTGGCTTTGTTTGTCACGTCCTGACGCTGGAGGGTTTGTTGAAGGCCAAGCGAGCAGCCGGACGCCCCAAGGATATGCTGTTGATTCGTGAACTGGAAGCATTGCTTGCCCTGCGACGAACCGCGAGCGACGAAGGATGCACCCATGAGTGAGATATTTGAGCCCAAGATCGTCGGCTTTCTGTGCAATTGGTGCAGCTACGCCGGCGCGGACATGACCGGCACCAGCCGCATCCCCTACCCGGCCAACATCCGCATCATCCGCGTGCCCTGCTCGGGGCGGGTGGACCCCCTCTACGTGCTCAAGGCCTTCCAGGAGGGGGCCGACGGGGTGCTGGTGGCCGGCTGCCATCCCGGCGACTGTCACTACAGCGACGGCAACTATCACGCCCGGCGCCGTTACGCGCTGATGCACCGCTTTCTCGATTTCGTGGGCGTCGAGGCCGGGCGGCTGCGCATCGACTGGGTGTCGGCCGCCGAGGGGCAGCGCTTCGCCCAGGTGGTCGGCGAGTTGACGGAGCAGGTGCGGGGGCTGGGGCCGTGGGCGGGATTTGGGAATCGGGGAATCGGGGAATCAGGGAATCGGGTATCAGGAGGGGGGGGATGAGCCAGGAGATTCAAGAAGGCATCCGGGTGCAGGCCCGGGAGCTGTTGAGCCTGGGCGAGGTAGTCTGTGTCCTCGGCCACGAGCGAAGCCCCAAGGGCCGCGTCCGGCCCGCCTTTGTCTACGAGGCCGCGGACGCCGAGCGGCTGGTGTGGGACCAGAGCTGCCACCACAACCTGACCATTTACCTGCGCGACAAGGCCGGCCCTGAGCGCGTGGCCGTCGTCGCCCGGCCGTGCGACGTGCGGATGCTGAACGTGCTCATCCACGAGGGGCAGGTGGCCCGCGAGCAAGTGTTCGTCATCGGCGTGGCCTGTCCGGGGATGCTGGATGGCGAAGGCGTAGCGGCGCACTGCCGGCGCTGCAAAGAGCGGGTGCCGGTGTTCTACGACGCGCTCGTCGGCGAGCCACCTAAAGTGAACGTAGCGGACGACGATTGGGCCGACCCTTCGAGTGCCTCAGGGCCAGCTCCTTCGAGTGCCTCAGGGCAAAGCGTTGCCGAATTGGAAGCCCTGACGCCGGCCGAGCGGCTGGCCTTCTGGACCCAGGAATTCGAGCGCTGCATCCGCTGCTACGCCTGCCGCCAGGCCTGTCCCGGCTGCTACTGCTTCGAGTGCCTGGCCGAGCAGGTCGATCCGCCCTGGGTCAGCATCGCCCACGGCGTGCCGCAGAAGGCGTTTTTCCACGTCATGCGCGCCTACCACCTGGCCGGCCGCTGCGTCGAGTGCCACGCCTGCGACAGCGCCTGCCCGATGCACATCCCGCTGAGCCTGCTGAATCGCAAGATCGCTCGGGAGGTGGAGTCACTGTTCGGCTACGTTGCCGGCGGCGATCCCGACGTCCCGCCGCCGCTGGCGACCTTTCGCAAGGACGAGGAGTTGCCGCTATGAAACGCACCAGCCGAGAAGCGTTGGCAAGCTGGCTCGATGCGCTGGCCGAGCAGCGCACGCTCATCGCCCCGCGTCGCCTGGGGGAGGAACTCCTCTACCGGCCCGTGGCCTCCAGCGCCGAGATCGTCTTTGACTTTGAGCGGACGGCCCTGTCGCCCAAGGGCTGGCTCCTGCCCGACACCCAGGTCATCCTGGAGGTGGAGCAGCGCGGCGACGAGATGACCCTCGCCGAGCCGGAGCTGGCCCGCGAGCAGGTGCTCTTTGGCGTGCGGCCCTGCGACGCCCGTGCCCTGCGCGCCCTCGACGCCCTACTGCTGGACCGCCCGCCGGCCGACGCCTACTATGCCGAGCGCCGCGAGAAAACGACCCTCGTTGGCCTGGCCTGCCCCCGGCTGTGGGACGACTGTTTCTGCACCAGCCTGGACAGCGGCCCGGACGATGCGTCGGCGGTGGACGTGATGCTGTATGAAGGGGATACTGGCTCCCTCGACGAGTTCGGGATGACGTATTGGGTATTGGATAGTACGGAGAAGGGGATGGCGCTGCTGGAGGGGCTGGAGGCTGAGGAAACGGGCCAGGCTGCGCCCAAGTCCGAGGCGGCGGGCGAGCAGGTGCCTGTCTTGCCGCCGGAAGCCTGGAGCGCGCGGTTCGACGACGCCTACTGGCGGCGCCTGGCCGAGCGCTGCCTGAGCTGCCACGCCTGCACCTACGTCTGCCCCACCTGCCGCTGCTTCGACGTGCGCGACGATACCGTAGCAGCGGACGCCGGCTATGCCTTCATCCAACGGCTGCGGGCCTGGGATAGCTGCCTGGCCGCCGCCTACCGGCGCATCGCCGGCGGGCACAACCCCCGGCCGACCACGGCCCAACGCCTGCGCAACCGCTACTACTGCAAGTTCTGCTACTCGCCCCAGGATTTCGGGGCGGTGGCCTGCGTCGGCTGCGGGCGGTGCATCGAGGTTTGCCCGGTCGGTATCGACATCGCCGAGATGCTGGCCGACGTGACAAAGATGGATATTGGGGATTAGAGATTGGATATTGGCTAGGCGAGACATCAATACCCAATATCCAATATCAAAAGGAAACGGTTGAGACGATGAGTATTCGGGACAATCCGATGCGGCCGCTGTTGGGCACGCTGGTGGGGGTCAAGGACCTGGCGGACGACATCAAGCTCTTCCAGGTAGAGCTGAACGGCGGGCGCTTTGACTACGAGCCGGGGCAGTTCGCCTTTGTGTCGGCCTTTGGCGTGGGCGAGGCGCCTTTTGGCATCGCCTCGACCGTGGCGCGGACCTCGGCGCTGGAGTTTGCCATCAGCCGCGTCGGCACGGTCACGGACGCTCTGCACGCTCTGGAGCCGGGGGCCGTGGTCGGCGCGCGCGGGCCGCTGGGCAACAGCTTTCCCCTGGACGAGCTTCGGGGCCGGGACCTCGTCGTGCTGGGCGGCGGCATCGGCGGGGCGCCGCTGCGGCCCGTCATCCACTCCATCCTCGACAACCGGGCCGACTATGGCCGGCTGACCATCCTCTGGGCGGCGCGCAGCCCCTCGCTGCTGGTCTTTACCGACGAATACGAGGCCTGGCGCAATGCGCCCGACACCGAACTGCATCTGACCGTGGACGAGGCGGACGCTCAGTGGGGCGGCAACGTGGGCCTCATCACCGAGCTGTTGGAGGCGGTGGCCCCCTCGCCGGACAATGCGGCGGCCATTATCTGCGGCCCGCCGATCATGATCAAGTTCGTCGTCCTGGCCCTCAAAAAGCTGGGCTTTGCCGACGAGCAGATGATCATGACCCTGGAGGCCAAGATGAAGTGCGGCATCGGCAAGTGCGGGCGCTGCAACATGGGCGAGACCTTTGTCTGCCTGGACGGCCCGGTCTTTGCCTACACCCAGGTAGCCCGCTTCCTGGAGAGTTTCGTGTAGGGCAAGTTTCAAACTTGCCCAACTCACCCACCGGGGAAGAGCCCGGAGGCAAGTTTCAAACTTGCCCCACGTCGCCCAAGGAGAATGCCACTTTGGTCGAGATCGAGGCATTGCGCACTTGTGAACTGTTCGTCGGGCTGAGCGACGGCGATCTGGCCCAGATCGCCGCCCTCGCCGCCGAGGAATCGTACGAGCCCGGCGAGCTAATCTGCGCCGAGCGGGAGGTGGCCGACCGGCTGTTCATCCTCCGCCAGGGCTGCGTCCAGGTGCATATCCGCCTGCGCTCGGCGCTGGGGCCCGGCGGCGAGGCGACCATCGAGGAGGTCGAGCCGGGGCGCATCTTTGGCTGGTCGTCGCTGGTCAAGCAGCGGCGCTTTACGGCCTCGGCCCGGGCGCTGACCCCAACCACCGTGATCGTCCTCCACGCCGAGGACCTGAACGCCCTCTTTGATCGCGACGCGCATTTGGGATTCGTGGTGATGAAACAACTGGCCGAGGTCATTGCCTCGCGGCTGCGCCACACGCGGACGGTGTGCGAGGCCCAGGCGACCGGGGTTACAGATCCGCCCGGGGTAGGAGAAAGGTGAACTTGCTGCCCAGCCCCGGCTCCGATTCCACCGAGATGCTGCCCCCCCAGTTTTCGACGATGCGCTGCACGATGGACAGGCCGACCCCCGTGCCCACCGGCGACAAGGCCTGCGCGTTCTCTGAACGGTAGAATTCCTCAAAGATCCGCTTCTGATCCTCGGGCGGGACGCCGATGCCGGTGTCGCGCACCGTGCCGACGAGGTGCCCGGGCGTCTGCTTGAGGGCCACGGCGACGATGCCCCCCGGTTCGGTGTACTTGATGGCATTGCTCAACAGGTTGGTCCACAGCAGCTTGAAGCGGTCAGGGTTGGCCCGCACCGGAGGCAGGTCGGGGTCCACGTCCACGCTCAAGAATAGGTCCTTGCCGTCGGCTTCGGTTTTCATGAGCTGCACCACACTTCGCAGCACCTCCGCCGGCTGGACCAGGCTCACCTGCTCGTCCCGTGTCGCCTCTTCGCGGGCGCGGGCCAGGCGCAGCAGGTCGCTGATCAACTCGGACAGCTCGGCGGTGCGGCGCTTGACCCGCTCCAGGATGTTGCGGACGCGCTCGGGCGAGGCATAGCCGGCCAGGGCCAGCTCCACGCAGGTGTGAATGGTGTTGATCGGCGCCCGCAACTCGTGGGTGACCAACGTCAGGAACCGGGTCCGCTCGGCGTCGAGCCGCCGCAGCCGCTCGTTGACGACCTCCAGCTCGCGGCTCTTGGCCAGCGTGGTGCGATGGCTGTCCAACAACTCGCGGTCACGGCGGCGCAGACGGACCGTGATGGACGAGGTCATGTAGGCCACCAGCCACAGGGTGAGGGTCATCCCGCCCACGACGGTCAGCACGTAGGGGACGCGCCGGTATAGTTCCGTCGGCCCCAGGAGGGGCAGATGGTGATGGGCCAGCAGGCCGGTGTATTCCAGTCCGGCGACGGCCGCGAAGAGCAGCGCGCCCAGCGTGGCCATCACAAAGCTGACACGCCTCGACAAGAGGATGCTGGCGATGATGGTGTGAAAGACGAAAAAGAGGGCCAGGGGGTTCTCCACGCCGCCTGAAAAATGGATGAGGGCTGCCAGGGCCACCAGGTCGAGCACGATCTGGACGTAGGCGAACCGAGTGGCGTGCCGCAGCCGGGCGCTGCCGGCCTCGCCCAACTCGAGGGTGCGCGCATAGAGCAGGAACTGGACGTTGTAGAGGGCAATGGCCAGTGTGATGAGAATTAGAGGCAGCAAGGCCAACTCGCCGGGATAGAGGAGCCCGCCCAGGGCCAGGGCCAGGCCGGTGCCCAAGACGGCCAGCCAGCGCAGCCGGATGAGCCAACCGATCCGTTCGATCAGCTCAGTTTCAAAGGGGATCTGCTCCTCCATCGCCGGGTCCCCGGTTGCTGGATTGGCTCAGGCTACAGCGCTCGCCGCGGGCGTGCCCGCGAAGCGGTTGGCCAACTCCAGGATTTTGCTCAGGGGAGCGGGTTTGTCCAGAAAGAGGTGGGCGTGGAGGGGCTGGTCGGTGGGAAAATGTCCGGCGTACTCCGAGTCCACAATGGAGGTGAGCATGACCACCGGCACTTTCCGCAACTCGGGATCGGCCGCGATCTCTTCGCTGACCCATACCCCTTCGGTGGGCATGCGCATGATGATGTCGAGAAAGACCAGGTCGGGACGCGTCTCGCGCATCATCTGCAAGCCCAGGCTGCCGTGGTGGGCGCAGCGCACGGCAAAACCATTTGCCTCCAGCGCCGCCGCCATCGCCGCGCAGAGGTCCGGGTCGTCGTCGATGATTAGAATCTCGCCCTTTGTTGCCATGGATCTCCTCCTTGTTCCAAAGCCAGATAGTGCCCCTGTCAAGTAGGGGAACTACCCAAAGCCACGTCAACGAGAGAATCGCATGACTCCATTGTATCACAATTAAGGCAAATGTTCAATAGCGTCCGACATTGCCTTGCACACCAGGGCGTCCCCGCAGGAGTGCTACCGGCCCAGCCGCCCGCCGACGAGGTCCCGCTGGCCGCGGGCAAAGGCTTTGGCCGGCATGGGCCGCTTGCCCGCCGGCTGAACCTCGACCAGCTCCAGCAGCCCCTCACCCGCCACCACGCCGATGCCCGACTCTGTTTCGACGACCTGGCCCGGCTCGCCCTCGGCCTCGGGCCGGGGCTCGACGCGCTGAACTTTGAGCCGCTGGTCCTGCCAGTACGTGTAGGTGCCGGGCCAGGGGTGGCAGGCTCGGACCTGGCGGTCCAAGTAGGCGGCCGGCTGCGTCCAATCGAGCCGGCCGTCTTTTTTGGTCAGTTGGCGGCAGTAGGTCGCTTCCGAGTCGTCCTGGGGGCGGGCCTGCACCTGGCCGGCCAGCCAGCCGGGCAGCGTTTCGACGAGCAGCTCGGCGCCCAGTTCGGCCAGTTTCTCCGTCAGCGACGCTGTCGTGTCGTCGTCGGCGATGGGCTGCCGGGCCTGGGCCAGGATCGGCCCCGTGTCCAGCCCCTCGTCCATGAGCATGACGGTCACGCCGGTCACCGCCTCGCCGTCCAGGATGGCGGCCGAGATGGGCGCGGCACCCCGGTACTTGGGCAGCAGCGAGGCGTGGACGTTGAGGCAGCCGTGGGGCGGCAGGGCCAGCACCTCCTCGTGGAGGATCTGGCCAAAGGCGGCGACGGCGATGACGTCCGGCTGCCACTCGGTGAGCCGGGCCATCGTCTCCGGCGTCCGGAGCGAGCGGGGCTGGACCACCGGCAGTCCCCGCGCCAGGGCCGTCTCTTTGACCGGCGGCGCCGTCAGCTTGCGGCCCCGCCCCGCCCGCCGGTCCGGCTGGGTGACGACGCCGACCACGTCGTGCGCGTCGTCCAGCGCCTCCAGCGAGGGCACGGCAAAGTCGGGGGTTCCCATGAAAACAACTCGGGCCATGATCGCTCCTTCCCGTCTGTTGTGTACTGAATCTGGCTGGCTCCCCGGTCATTCTATCACATCTGCGAACACGTGCCAAGCGGCGCGTGCACTACCCCAGCAATTCTAAATCTAGCCGCAGGCCTGACAGGTTTTACCTTTGGCGGTGACGTTGATCGAGCGCTACGAGGGGTAGGGGGACGAACGAGCGCCGGCCGGTTGGGCTGTCCCCAACCGGCCGGCAGAGTCGCTGGCTTTCAACCGCCATCCGGTCAGCGAGTGGGCGCTGCAAAGCGAAAGAGGTGCAGGGTTGTGCTGGAAGGGGCGGCCTGTACCCAAGACACGCTCCCATCGGCGCGGGTGCGGAACGAATCGTCGCGGTTGCCCCACGCGATCCCGGCGGAAGACACCTCGTCTGGCCCCTCGACGAAATTACCGGCCCCGTCGATCACGCCGAGCCAGTAGCCGCCGTCGTCAGTCGTGTGCCAGCCGACCAGGTAACGGTCGGATTGCAGGCTGGTGCCCAGGCGGGCCAGCACCGGATCGCGCTCGTGCTGGCCGTCGGTGTTGGTCAACCAGACGTAGCTGCTTTGAAAGGCGCCGTCCACGGTCGCCAGGCCGATGCCCCGGCCTACAAAGCCAGGGCGTTCCATCGCGTTAAAGACGATCTTCCAGGCGTCGTCGCTCAGCGCGATCTGGCCCAGTTGGGCCGAGACCAACCCCCCGCAGTTGCCGTCGCTGGCATAGACCACCTGGTTGTCGTTGAGCAGGATGCCCTTGCTGGCGTAACAGTCGCTAGAACAGGTAGGCGCAAAGGCGTCGAACGTGGGGTGATAGCTGACCAACTCGGCCATCGAGTGGGAGCAGCCCCAGTCCCAGCCCCCCGATTGAATCACGCCGCTGTCGTCCACGTAGGTCAGTTGATCGCCCTCGTGTCCGGCGGGCCAGCCCGAGTCGCCGTGGACGGCAAAGTAGGCGGCGTAGGTGCCGTCGCCGTAGGCCAGCCGGCTGTCGCCGATGTTGGGGTTAAAACTGGTCATGTCGCCGTCGATGTTGGTAGTCCACGTCTCGCCGCCGGTGGCGCTGCGCCTGGACAGCCACATGATCTTGGCTCCGGGGTCCCACAGCAGGATGGCAAAGGAACCATCGTCGTGGGCCACCAGGCCGCGCAGCGACTTGGCCGCATAGTCGTAGGTTTGGTCCAGGCTGCCGCCGGCGCCGACGACGCTGACGTGCCCGGTGCCGCTGGCGTCGGTCCAGCCCACCAGGGTGCGGTCGTCGGGCAAGGGCGCGTGGTAGAGACGCGGCGAGATGGAGCACCAGCCCCACGTGCACCAACTGTTGACCATCTTGCCCAGCGGCTGGGGCAGGGTCAGGGCAACGTCCGTCACCCGGCTCTTGAGATCGGGCACGACGGCCATTTCGGTTGTGCTCCAGGGGCTGACGCCGTAGACGTTCTGCCCCCGCACGCGATAGTAGTAGGTGCCCGCCGGCTGGCCGCTCAGGTGGCAACTCTGCCCCGCCGTGGTGCATACCTCCCGCAGCCCGACCGTAAAGTCGGCGTCCTGGGCTTCCTGAAGGGTGTAGGTGTCGGCCCGGGGCGTGGGTAGCTCCTGCCAGCTCACGTCATAGTCGCCGTCCTCGGCGCCCTGGATGGGGTCGAGGGCGGGCTGATAGGGCCGGGGCGGCCACGCCCGGAGCATGAGGGGCAGGTAGAGGGTGCGCAGCGCCGGGCCGGCAGTGTGGAAGCGCCAGTCGTAGGGCTGTTGCAAGGGCACGCCCTCGTTGTCCGAACCGAGGCCGGTCAGCCCGGTCTGGAGCGTCACGGTGTAGAAGGTGCCCGTGTCGAGGGCCGCCGTCGGCGTGAGCAAGATCGTGGTGGCCGTCATCTCGGTGTGGTGGAAGTAGCCGATGTCGAGGCTGCGGTCGCTGAGGGTCAGGTCGTCGGCCGTGATCGTCGCCGGGTCGAGGTAGCGGCTGAGGGTGACGCTGATGACGACGCCGGTCGAGACCTCGGTGGCGTCGGCGACCGGCTCGTGCTCGATGACCAGCGGGTCGCGCCAGTAGTGGATGGTGTCGGCCAGGACCTGGCTGCCGTCGGCGCCATAATCGACCGTGGCGTGGCGGTTAAAGATGCTTACAATCGGCCCCCACCACTCGTTAACGTCCCAGTTGCCCCGCGTGTACTTGTACTGGATGGCCTGGCCGTCGGTCAGGGTCAGGATCTTGGTCCAGGTGACGGCGCCGGTTTGCTCCATAGCCACCGTTTGCGGGTTGCACCAGCCGCACAGCTCGGGCGCGTCGCCCACGACGTACACGGTGGCGCCGGCCGGGGTATAGTCGGGCACGACGGCCTGGAAGGTGACGGCCACCAGCTTGCTCTCGGCCGTGGCCTGCACCTGGTTGGAGAGGCCGGACTTGTTGAAGCTGCTGTCCACCGCCTGGATGGCGTAGGCGTAGGTCTGGCCGGTCGTCACGTCGTCGTCGGTGAAGGTCGTGTCGGGGGCGAGCACCCGGCCGACCTGGGTCCAGGCCTGGCGGGTCAGCTCGGAGCGATAGACGTCGTAGGCGTACAGGGTCGGGTCGTCCGCCGGGCCTGCCCTGAGCACCGTCGAAGGGTCCCAGTTCAGCGCGATCCAGGTCGCCGACCAGTCGGTCACGGCCAGGTTTTGGGGCGTGGCGGGCGGCGTCGTGTCGGTCGAAGGCTGGACGGTGAGCTCGCCCCGCTCGGCGCCGGCGGTGGTTGCGTAGGTCCACTCGCGGCCGCCGGTGGTGCTGAAACGGGCCAGGTATTGAAGCGTGCCCGTCATCTCGGGGGTGAGGGTGGCCGTGTACTGGTCGTTATTCCCCACGTCGGCGGCGTAGGCCATGGGCGCCCAGTCCCAGGTGTTGGTCAGGGTGCCGGTGGGGCCAAAGCCCAGCTCGGCGACGACGCCCGCCCCCTGGCCGGCCGCGTTGGTCACGCCGTCGATCCAGACCTGGGCCGAGATGGGCGGCGTGGACGTCAGGCCGATGGTGTGGGTGAGGGCCGGCGGCTCCAGGTCTCCGGCCCAGCCGATGGGGGCGTGAGGCAGGGCGGCCGCCTCGCCGGAGCGCTCGCTCTCGTTGCCGGGGGCGTCGAGGGCGGTGACGACGTAGTAGAACCACTGGCCGTTGGTCACGGTCGTGTCGGTAAAGGCCGTCGCGACCGTGGCGGTGGCGATCCGTGTGTAGCCGCCGCCCGAGACGTAGCTGCGGTAGACGTTATAGCTGGCCGCGCCTGTCCTGAGCGCAGCCGAAGGGCCTGTCCTGAGCGCAGCCGAAGGGCCTGTCCTGAGCGTAGCCGAAGGGCCTGTCCTGAGCGCAGCCGAAGGGCCTGTCCTGAGCGTAGCCGAAGGGCCTGTCCTGAGCGTAGCCGAAGGGCCCCAGGTGAGATAGACCTCGCCGTCGCCCTCTCCGGCAGCCAGGTTGGCCGGGGCGGCGGGCGGGGTCAGGTCCTGTCCGGCGTCGACGGTCAGGACCGCGCCCCACATCGACGGCACGCTGGACAGCACGATCTGGCCGCTGCTGACGGTGTAGGCCGCGTCGCCGTTCAGCTCGTCGGTGAGAGCGGTGCCGTCGGGCAGGTAGCCGGCCACGTCGATGGTGATCGTCTGGGCCGGACCCAGGTTGACGGCCACGATGGCGGCGTCTTCAGCGAGTTTGCGGCCGTAGGCGTAGGTGCTGTTGGCATCGTCGGTCAGCAGCGTGTCGAAGGAGCCGGTACGCAGGGCCGGGTTGCCGTTGCGGATGGCGGTCAGGGCGCTGTAGTGGGCGTGGAGGCCCGCGTCCTGCTGGCGCCAGGCGGGCAGGTCGCCGTAGCCCGGCTCGTCGGTCCAGGGGTAGGGCTGGCGGTTGTAGGGGTCGGCGTAGAACACGCCGCCGCCGTTCTCGTCGCCGTAGCCGATCAGGCCGACCTCGTCGCCGTAATAGACCGTCGGCGCGCCGGGCACCGTCATCTGGATGAGGGCCAGCACCTGCAAGCGGGCCTTGCCCTGGCTCCAGTCGGTGGCCGTCGGGTCGCTGTCCGTGTCGGCCAGATCGAGGGGCACGAGCACCCGGTTGGTGTCGTGGCTGCCGACCAGGTTCATCATGGCGTAAAAGGCCTCGGGCGGATAGTCCTCCTCGATGCCGTGCATCAGGCTGTCGAACTCGCGGATGCTGACGTTGCGGATAAAACTGTTGGTGTCCTGCCAGTCGGCGTCGCGCAGCAGGCCGATGACGGCGTTGCGGAAGCGATAGTTCATGCTGCTGTCGAGCTGGTCGCCCAGCACAAAGCGGCTGGCGTCGCCCCACTCCTCGGCGATGGTGATGGCCTGGGGGTTGGCGGTGCGGATGTAGGGCCGCCAGTCCTGCCAGAAGCTGGGGTGCACGTCGCCGGCCACGTCGAGGCGCCAACCGTCGGCGCCTTCCTCCAGCCAGTACCAGATCCTCTCGACAATTTGGGTCCACGGATTCGTTGACATGGTCGGTCGTGCTCCCCTCGCCGGGTAAGGCTAATTCGTTATCCTTACGGGGTTACCAGTCCCACCCGTCCGATCGAACGTGATCGAGGGTGTCGGTGGGTCGGGTCCGGTGCGAACCGCTTCCCGAACGGACTCCGTCCCGTCGCACCAGTCCCGGAACCACCGCGTCGCGGCCCAAACTGCGAAGGTGCCGGATCGTCTGATCGTACAGCCGCTGAAGGGCATTGACCCGGTCCCGAAGTCCCCGCCACGCGTACAGGTGATACCCCGCGATGGTCACCGTCCAGTGCTTCAGGACGGCCCGGGTTCGAGCGGGCAGGTTCGCGTAGTCG
>CAYLZO010000138.1:0-13891 GCA_964387775.1 uncultured Anaerolineaceae bacterium | reverse complement strand
AGCTCGAAAGGCCAGGTGTGGCGCAGATTATTATACGCAAGTTTTGTACGGATAGCAAACGGGAGTTGGTATTGTGAAGCCAGAGATGATTTTGCTTCATTGATTTCTGGACGTGTCCAGGCGAAAAAACAGGCAGGTGTTTTGCCATGGACATCTGCCGGATCATCCGAATGGCTGCCGGGCACAACGACGCCAGTTCATTGGCCTTCCTGACAGGCCACCTTCCCGGTGACCCGTTCGAATGCCTCCAAAAGCTGGCGGTGGGCGGCGACGTTCTTCAGAAAGTCGCGCTGTTGTTCCGGGTCTGCAATCCTGGCGGCTTGTTCCTGCAAGCGACTGTGTGCTACCTCCAGGATGCCACGGGCACGGGCATCACCGTTGGCCTCCAGGGCACGGTAGCAAGTCAGATATACCTGGAAAGGGGAAATCATCGTATCCAGCGTGCCGCCGGCTTCCAGATGATCCACAATGCCCTCAATGTGCGCCTGGGCTTGTTCTGCCTCTCCCCGGGCCAGGGCCAGGCGGGCCAGGCCGGCAAGGGCTTCACCCGCCCGGAGGTGTTGTCCCAACTCTCGCAGCAGCGCGGCGGACTGCTCGTAGGCGTGGGCCGCCTCGTCTCGGTTCCCCAGCGCGGCCTGGACGTGGCCCAGCTTGAGCCACATGACGCCCTGAGCCGGCACATCCCCGATCTCCTGAGCGAGCCGCAGGGCCTGTCCGACGTAGGCTTGGGCCGTCTCGTCGTCGCCCAGGTAGTGGTGCAGCAAGCCCAGGTTGCCCAGCGGCCACAGCTCGGACTGGCGGGCGCCGATCTCGCGGCAGATCTCGATGGCTCGCTCGTAGCAGGCTTTGGCCTCGTCGTAGGCGCCCAGCTTCAAGTGCGCCGTGGCCAGATTGCCCAGGGCCAGGTTATCCTTGACCGGGGAAGCCTGCAACGACCGCTGGAAGTAGTCCCGGGCCCGGCCCAAGTCCCCGGTGTGCATGGCGCAAAGGATGCCCTGGTTATTGAGGATCATGGCCTGAGCGCGGTGGTCCCCGGCCTCTACGGCGCAGGCCAGGGCCTGGTCAAAACAGGTACCTGCCGCTGCCCAGTCTCGAAGGTGTTTGTGGCAGTTGCCCAGCGTGCTCAGAATCTCGGCCTTGATTCCTTGAGCAGAAGAGGTATCTTCTCGCGTCGGCTCGCTCGGCTCCAGCAGCGATAAAGCGCGTTCCAAGTGCAGCTTTGACTTCTGATAGCCCCCCTGGGCAAAGCCGACATTGCCCAGAACGGCCAGCGCGCCGGCTTCAGAGACTCGATCCGCGATCTCGCGAGCGGTTTCCAGGGCGGTCTGTGCCGTCGAGGCTGCCTCGTCGAGCCGGCCCTGCTGGAACAACAGGTGCGCGCGCTCGATGCATAGCCGGGCAACGAGACGCCTGCTGGCGGGGTTCTCCCGGCTCGACAACCGCTGTACGGCAGCCTGAAAGACCGCCGCGCCTTCCTGGTACAACCCGGCGAGCCGGTAATAATCCACCAGTCCTCCGAGGCCGGCCTCCAGCTCTGCATCCCACCCCTGGTCGACGGCCCACGCCCAGGCCGTGCGCACGTTGGCAAGCTCTACCCCGATCTCATCCAGGGCGCGTTGCGGATCTTTGCCCCGGAGCCGTCCCGCCTGGCCCTCCAGAAAAGAGAAGTAGAAGCGGGCATGCCGGCCGTGGGCGTCGGCCTCGTCGGCGGCGTCCGCGGCCAACTTTTCGGCGGCGTACTGCCGCACGAGGGGGTGCAGATCGTAACGCCCGGTCTCTGCATCCCGGCGCAACAGCGACTTGTCCTCCAAGGAGTTCAAAGCCGCCCCGGCCTCGTCGGTCACGGCCTGGGCCGCCTCGACGCCAAAGCCCCCGCGAAACACAGAGAGGCGACGAAAGAGCGCCTGCTCCGCCCCGTCCAGCAGCCGCCAAGAGTGCTCAAAGACGGCGCGCAGGCTCCGCTGTCGCCGGGGCAGGTCGCGCAGCGACGCGGACAGGGCATCGAGATTGGCCTCGATCTGCCGGGCGATGTCGGCGCAAGCCTCGACAGCCAAGCCAGCCGCTGCCAACTCGATGCCCAGTGGCAGCCCCTCGACCAGGTGACAGATGCGCGCCACGGAGGCCAGCAACTCCTCCGTAGCCACCAGGTCGGGCCGAATCCGCCCCGCCCGCTCGAAAAATAGATCTACCGCCCCGAAAGCCCGGATGTCTTCCCCTCGCAAATCAAAATTCGGGGATCTCGAATCGGGATAGGGCAGCCCCGCCAGGCGCAGCAGAAACTCGGCCTGACAGGCAAGTCGCTCCCTCGATGTGATCAGGATCTTGACGCCGGGCGCTGCCCGCAAGACCGCCAGCAGCAAATCGGTCCCCTGGCACGGATCCGGGCCGAGGAGATGCTCAAAGTTGTCCATCACCAGCAGCGCCGTCCGCGCTTCGAGGAAGGCCAGCAGTTGAGCCAGGGGCTCCCGCTTGCCCTCGATGTTCAGCCCCAGCGCCCGGGCCACGCTGATCGGCAGCAAGTCCGGCGTCGAGACCGACTCCAGGGGGATGAACCACACGCCGTCGGGCAAGAGATCCTGCCCATAGAGCATTTCGGCGGCCCGCAATGCCAGGCGCGTCTTGCCCACGCCCCCCGGTCCGACCACGGTGAGCAGCCTGCACTCCGGGTTGACCAGGAGCCGGGTGACGTAGGCCAGCTCGTTTTCCCGCCCGACGAAGGGGGTCAGGGGCTGGGGCAGCTTGTAGGCCCGCGAAACCGGCCTGCGTGGCACGAGCCGCGCCGCCTGGCCGCCCCGGATCTGCTCGTAGAGCGCCATCGTCTCGGGCGCCGGTTCAATGTCCAACTCTGCCGCCAGGATGCGGCGGCAGGTCTCGAACTGCTGCAGCGCCGCGAGGCGCTGGCCGCTCAGGGCCAGCAGGGCCATCAACTGCCGGTGGGCGCGCTCGGACAGGGGGTCCAGGGCCACCCAGCGGCGGGCGTAGCGGCGCGCCCGTTCCACGTCGCCCAGCGACCGCCGGTAGCAGGCCAACTGCTCCAACGATTTGATCTGCTGGCGAAAGAGCCGCTCGCGGTGGAGCGTAACCCACTCCTGGAAAGCCAGGCTGTCGTCCACCACCAGGTCAGCCAGGAAATCGTCCCGGTAGAGACCCACGGCCTGTTGTCGGCGGCCCATGCAGATGGGGCACGAGGCAGGGTCCGGGTGGGCGTGGGTTTGGGTGGCCTCGACGTGGGCGCCAAAGATGGCTACGTCGAGCCAGTGCGGAGCCGTCGCGTCGAACTGCACGGTGTGGCGCGTGGTGAGCAGATATTCGCCGCCGATGGCGTGTCGCAGCCCGGTCAGCGCCTGGCGCAGGCTGGTGCGGGCCACGCCCTCCGGCCGCTCGGGCCAGAGCAGTTCGGCCAGCGCCTCGCGTCGGTGGGGGCGGTCCGCTTCGACGGCCAGGAAGGCCAGCAAGGCCCGTTCCTTTTCGGTGCGCAGATCGACGACGGTCTCAGCTTCTCTCGTGATGCAAAAAGGTCCCAGAAGCGCCAGGGAAAGCATGATGCTGGCGCCCGTCGGCTCGGTTGTGTGTGTCATCTTTTGTCCCCGAGTTTTGAAAAGCCACAGCACGATCTCCAGTATAGCACAGCCGGTCGGTTTGCACAATCCCCGCCGCCGTGGCTTTTCACGCTGATTCCACGTCGATGCACAAAGACTTGGGGGGTCTTGATCCGATTTGACAGGCGCAGAGTTGGACCAATTCCCCGTGCTCGGTGCGCCATTTCACGATGATTTCACGATGGTGTGCTACACTGGCCAGCAGGAGCGAGAGGGGGAAACCATGAACCGAGAGCCAGGCCCGTGTCCGCCCGACGACGCGCTGTGCCAGTCGTTTCTGCTGCGCCTGTGGCGCGAAGGCCCCGGCGGCGAGCGTCGTGCGTTGCTGCAAGACGTGTTGAGCGGCGAGCGCCGCCACTTCCCCAACCTGGCGGGCCTCTTTGCCTTCCTCGACGCCCCAGAAGGACAGGAGAACATCTCTGGCGAACCGTAGAGATGCTCACAATGGTTCAGCTCAATGGTGAAAAGGAGCCGACAATGAACGTCTTTGCCCCGTCTTTGTCAAGCCGACGATGCGGCCCCGCTGCGATCACGATATGCGTGATCGCCTGCCTGCTGGCCATAGCGCTTTTGGCGCAGCCGCCCCTCACCTCGGCGCAGGAGTCCGGCGGACCGGCCGACGCCTGGGCGCAGGCCCGCCGCGCCGGGACCTACCGCTTCACGGCCGACATCCGGCAGACGGTGACGCCCCGGCCCAGCATCCTCACCGTGGGCCGGGGGAGCAAGGCGCAGCGCCTCTACCTGGAGGGCCAGGCCGACCTGCCCGGAAATCGGCTGCACCTGACCCTCTGGTCAAAGGGCGGCAGCGTGCTGGAGCCCGGCACCGGCGTCGAGGTCCGCGTCGAGGGCGACCGCGCCTACGCCCGCCAGGGTGGACAGGACTGGCAAGAGATCCCCAACTTTGCCGGCGCCTTTGCCCCCCAGGGCGACTTTATGGCCTTCCTCGCCGCCGCGAAGAACATCCGGGAGTTGGGAAATGGGGAAACTGGTAGATTGGGAAATTGGGAAGCAGGGAAACTAGGAGGTGCTGATCCCCAATCTACCAAGCTACCAAGCTACCAATCTACCCGTTATGCCTTCAACATCGACGGCCCCCGCTACGCGGCCTACGTGCGTGACCAGTTGCAGGCCCACCTGGCCGCCCAGGGTGAGCTGCCGCCGGGCGTAAGCCTCGACCTGCCCCAGGAATACGCCGAGATGGGCGGCGAGGGTGAACTGTGGGTCGGCGCCGACGGCCTGCCCCAACGCCAGATCCTCCACCTCCGCTTCCCGCCCGACGAGGAGACCCTGGAGAACACGGCCACCGTGACCGTCGAGTTCTCCGATTTTGGGGGGGCGACGGCTGCTTGGGACGGGGAAGAATCGGCTGCCGGTACAGCGCCACTCGGCTCGGACCGGGCCGGCGTCGTGGGCCGTGGATCGCTGCTGCTCCTCAGCCTCGCCTTCGGGCTGCTGCTGGTGACCCACCGCCGCTCGCGCAGGCTCTACGCCGCCGTGGCCGTCCTCCTCGTGGCCGCCATGCTGGTCACGCCCCTGCTCCAGAGCCAGCAGGCCGCCGCCTTCCTGGAGCGACAGGCGGACCGCGCCGAGGCCCAGGCCGCCTTGCAGCAGGAAAGCCAGATGCAGCGCGACCTCCAGGCCCTCCTGACCCGCCCTGCCTTCGATCCCCACGCCAACCCCCAATCCCCAATCCCCAATCCCCAATCCCCAATCTCCAACGCCCCGTTCGTCACAGTCGAAAACGGCCAATCGGACACCACCCAACCAAGCTGCGACCCCGACGACCCCGCCGACAACGACGACGACGGCCTGCCCAACGGCGCCGAGTGCGCCCTGGGCACCGACCCCGACTGGGAGGACAGCGACAACGACACCATCTCGGACAACGACGAGGTGAGCGGCTTCTCGTACAACGGCGAGATGTGGTACACCGACCCGCTAGAGATGGACACCAACCGCGACGGCCTGGCCGACGGCCCCGAGTGGAACACCGGCCGCCAGGAGGGCGAGGTCCCGCCCGACCTCGACGGCGACGGCACGCCCGACCTCTTTGACCGGGACAACGACGGCGACGGCGTGCCCGACGACGTGGACCTCTCGCCCTACTTTGCGGGGGACACGACCTACACCATCGACGCGCCCTTCCGGTTGTTGCTGGACGACCTGACCCCCGGCGCGCCCACCTTTGTCGAGTTTCAACTGCGGCCCACCGACCCCGAGCACCTGTGGTACGCCCTGAACGTCTGGGATTGGCCCGACGACGACCGGCAGGGCCAGATCCAGGACGCCGACGGCGCGACGTTTTTTGGCGTGGACGACAGCCTCTCCCGCTCGCCCAACGACAACGGCGACGTCAAGCTGATCCCCATGCTCGAAATCGAGATCAGCGGGAGCCCCGCCAATCTGCCCTCCCAGGACGACCTGGAGCCCTACGGCGTCATCGTCCAGGACCTGAGCGAGGACGGCGGGGACCAGGCCGCCTACGTGCCGCTGCAACTCGTCACCGACAGCCCCGGCGACGAGCGGGTGGCCTTTGCGGGCAAGATGCTCTACGAGCCTGACGAATCGTGGGGCAACGCCCACCTGGTGCGCCTGGTGTGGGTCGTCCACGCCCTGGTCGACGTCTGCCGGGCCTACGAGGACGGCGCCTGCGTCGAGTACGGTGAGATGAACCAGACCCGCATCCTCCACACCTACGACGACGACTGGAGGCTGACGGGCCTCGACGTGCACGAGGAGCACGGCACCGAATACGCCTACGTCTTTGAAGACCCCGTGGCGGACGCCGACCTGCGCAACGACGCCCCCCTGACCTACCTGGCCTACGGCCTGGACCGCTCCTTCCTGGCCGGTAGCGACTGCGAGGTCTGGGACGACAAGGGCACCGACGACCCCGGCGACGACGAATGCACCTCCAGCGACGGCGAGCGCGACGTCACCGTGGCCGAGATCTATGGCCGGTGGAACCACGAGACCAACGGGGGCGCCACCATCACCGAGACGTGGGGCATCAGCGACACCCTGAGCGTGATGACCGAGACCTTTTCCACGATGGACCTGGCGCTCAAGACCATCGTGTCCGAGAGGTCCGAGCAGATCCTGAACGATCATTTCTCGCCCCACTGGACCGAGAGCGAGCCCATCAGCCCCACGCTCCTCTTTGCCCACGAGCAGCGCTACCGGGGCCAGAACTTGGACGCCGGCCGCGTCGGCGCCTCGACCCTGACCTGGTCGGCCGACGGGCAGCAGCTCACCGTCGACCTGGCCCCGGACGAGGTCCCGGTCCAGACCCGGGCCGGCCTGAACTGGGCGCCCTACAAGTACGCGGACGGCGCCTGGACCGCCTACCCCCTCGAGGACTATTGGCTGGAGCTTCAGACCCGCTACGACGCGGAATTCCAGGATGAATTCAACGACGAGCTCGACGCCGGCCAGGTGCGCGACGGGGCAACCGTCCTCATGCAAGTATTTTACGTCTCGCTCTACCGGGGCGCCACGGCCGTCGTCCAACTGGACGAGGAGATCCAGGCGCAGCTCTCCTGGAGCCCCGACGGGCCGCTGTGGTCAGCGCTGGCCACGGCCGGCCGCAAGGGTGGTCTCTTTATCGTCGAAAAGGCCCTCGTCAAAACCGGCGTGCTCCGGGCCCTGGCCAATCTTGCCAGCCCGGGGGTTTCGTGGACCAGGGCTTATAGCTGGAAGTTTATCAAACACGAGTGCCGCAAATGGCTCAAGGATACCTTTACCAAGGTCAAGCTGGGCTTTGCCATCGTGGGCATGATCGCCACCCTGACTACCATCCTCGTCAGCGCCCTCTACCTCTCTCAAACCGAGAGCGACACCAGGGGGCTGCGCATCGGGCTGGCCGTCGTCGTCGGGCTCGTCCTCTTGGCGTCGAGCGTCGTCATGCCCCTGCTAACGGTCGTGCGGGGCATCAAAGTAGCAATGGCCCACGGCCTGAAAGCCTTGCAGGCGACCAACAAGGTGCTGACCGAACGCCTCACAGGCGTGGACCTGAAGCTCTGGTGGGCGGCCGTGATCATCGCCGTGGGCATCACCTGGGGCGTGTTCATCTACAACGTCGTCAAATACGACGTTGCCGCCGGAAGCGTGGCCTTTTCCCTGATGCTGGCCCAGACCATCGCCTCGACCATCGTGACCGTGCTGTTGTTCGTCATCGCCCTGACGACCATCGGCTCGATCCTCGTCTCGATCCTCATCCTCATTGACACCATCCTGGGATTGCTGGGCATCGACTGGTCGATCAGCGGCTGGCTGACCAAGGTTGCCACCAACATCTTGGTCAACGTCGATATCTCGGTCGAGGTGGACGTCGACCTGGGCGCCTTTGAGATGGCTTTGGTCCGCCCCGAGGTAGGGCTGGTCGATGGCGCCGAGCTCGAGTTGGCCACGACCGTAACGACCACCGTGACCCACAAGGACCCGGACAGCTTTCGCACCCGGTTCTACGTCGAAACGGGCGGCTATTCCGCCGATCAGATCAAGGAGTCGAGCCTGGCCTACGCCCTGACCGCCAGCCGCGCCCCCGGCTCGATCCGTTGGAACCGGGAGGATGACTGGGGCCTGGCCCGCTTCCACCACGATTACAAAGGGTCGCGGATGCTGACCACATCCAAGGTCAACGACGTTGCGACCGACGGCGTCGTCATCCAGGCCGGCATCAACCGCGCCCACACTGTGCCCCTCTACCTGCTGACCGACTTTGAGCTGCCCGTCTCCGAGTGCTGGTGGGTCATCTATATGCCCGTTTGCTTGGGCAAGTCCGTGGGGGACACCACCGCCAACGACCTGAGCCAGATCATGACCCTCGACGTGCTGCCCCGCACCTTTGACGAGTTCGTGGACGTCGCCTCGTGGGCCGACGGCCTGCGCGTGCGCGACGCCGACGGCGATGGCTTGCTTTCCGTCAACTTTGGCGGCAACGACCCCGACGACACGACCTGGGACACCGACGGCGACGGCCTGTCCGACGCCTGGGAGCTGCGCGTGCGCGCCCGGCCCGACGGCGAGGGCGGCCGCCTCTTTAGCCCCTGGCTGCCCGATACCGATACCGACGGCCTGCCCGACGGCGACGAGGCCCGGCTCGGCACCAACCCCGCCCACTGGGACACCGACGGCGACACCATCAGCGACCCGTCGGAGGCCCTGGACGGCTGGACCTTTACCTACTGGGAGGACAGCACCGGCACCCGCAGCCTGCGCGTCTACAGCGACCCCCTCGACGCCGACTGGGACGGCGACGGCATGGACGACCTCTTTGAGCGATCGCTCCACACCTGCCCCGGCTGCGATCCCCTGGCCAACCGCTACCACCCCCGCGTCTGGAACAACAGCCCCGTCGGCCTCTACACCGAGATGGACGACGGGGACCAGGTGCTCTACCCCGGCCAGAGCCTGGTCTATACCACCACCGTGCAGAACAACCTCAACCCCGACCTCTGGGTGCGGGGCAACACGGTCCTCTCGACCGGCCTGCTGATCGGCGGCCCCCTGGACATGACCTTCGACCTGCCCCGCGAAGCGAGCCAGTCCCTGGCCTCGGAGTTGAGCGTGCCCGGCGGGGCGACCACCCAGGACGTGAACCTGGCCACCGAGATGGACGCCCACCTGCACACCCCCTCCGTCTGGGCCTGGGACCCGGCCCAGGGCGACGGCGCGGCCACCGCCAGCGGCGCGGCCCCCGAAGCGGTGGCCATGACCGCCGTGGATGGCTGGGCGACGCCCTACGTCGCCGCCGTGGCCGAGGGCGGCCGGGTCTACGTCTACCCCGCCGCCGCCGACGGTCCCGCTGGCGCGGGCATCCTCGTCTTTGGCGGCGGGGACGACGTCCAGTACAGCCGGCCGCTGGACGTCGCCTGCAACGACGAGGGGACCTGTCTGGTCATCTCGGCCCGGCCCTGGGAGGACCACGACCTCTTCCAATGGCAGTTTGTGCTGGCCGACGGCACGCTCGGCCCGGGCAGTAACCTGCACCTCGACCCTGGTGAGCAGATCTACAGCGGCCGCATCGCCAGCGACGGCAGCGACTTTCTGATCGCCTGGATCTGGGACACGGCTGCGGGCCGCGACCTCCTGGCCCGGCACTATGCCGCCGACGGCACGCCGGGCGACAGCCTCCTGGTCGACGACGGGCCGCTGGGCGACGACGTGGACGTCACCTGGGCCTACGACGGCTACCAGGTCGCCTGGACCCGCGACAACCAACTCCGCGCCGCCGCCATCCAAAATGATACCACCACCCAATACCCAATCCCCAATATCCAATATCCAATCTCCACCCCCCGCCTGGCCTACGACGCCCTCAGCCGCCGCGCCCTGGTCGCCTACCGCGTCCAGGAGGGCGGCGAGGCGTCCCTGCGCGGCCGCATCCTGGCCAACGGACAGTTCGGCGCCGAGTTCACCATCGCCGGCCTGGGGAGCAGCAGCGGCGCCCTCGACCTGGCCGTCAGTAACGACCCCATCAACGGCGGCTGGGTCGTCGCCTACCTCGACCGGGACAGCCAGGCGACGGGCTACCAGGCCGTGGGTATGGACGGCAGCCTACGCGGCGAGCGACAATCGCCCGACGCGGCTCTGAACCCCCTCGCCGCCCTCGACCTGGCCTGCGCCGCGCCCCGCCCGGCCGCCCGCCTGCTCTTTGACGAGGAGACCGGCGCCACCACCTTTGCCGACAGCTCCGGTTTCGGCCACGACGGCACCTGTGATCCCTCGACCCCGCCAAGTGCCGATACCTGCCCCAGGTCCGGCGTCGGCGGCAAAGCGGGCAACGCCGTCACCTTTGACGGCGACGACGACTATGTGACCATCATGCTCGACGCCTCCGAAGAGGCCTACGGCCTGACCCTCTGGTTCAAGACCACGTGCCAGAGCTGCGGCCTCTACCAGGTCAGCAACGGCGACCCCGGCGCCTACGAGCACGACCGCCACCTCTACCTCAACCGGGGCGACGTCTGCACCCGCATCTGGGACACCGAAATCCTCTGCTCGTCGGGCGCCAACTATGCCGACGGCAACTGGCACTTCCTGGCCCACACCTACGGCGGGAGCGTCGGCGGACAGCGCCTCTACGTGGACGGCGCGCTCCAGGCCGAGGGCTCCAAGGCCCGGTCCGACTTTGTCGGGCAGGACCGCCTGCACGTCGGCTACTCGAAGGACGCCCAGGACCGCTACCTGGCGGGGACCATCGACGAGCTGACCCTCTATCCCCGCGCCCTCTCCGACGGCGAGGTGCGCGACCGCTACCGCGCCGCCCTGGTCGTCTATCCCCTGGACGAGCCGGAGGGGGCCACGACCTTTGTCGACGCCGCCCACAACGGCTACACGGCCAACTGCGAGGGCGACGCCTGCCCGCGGATGGGCGGGGGCGGCATGGCCTACGCCAGCGCCGAGCTCGACGGCGGCGACGAGTACGTCGCCGTCGCCAACCAGCCCCGCGTCGTCGACGAGTATGTCTACGACTTTGAGGACGCTGTGGGCGACGGCTGGAGCCATCCCCTGCGCGAGACCACGCCCGCGGACAATCGCACCTTCCTGGGCCGCTTTGGCAATACGCCGGTGACGCTCGACCTGGCCAGCCTGCCCCCCCACGACGAGGTGGAGGTCCGCTTTGACCTGTACGTCATTGGCTCCTGGGACGGCAACCGCACGGCCGGCGGAAACGGTCCCGACTACTGGAAATGGTGGGCCGACGACGCCGAGCAACTGAGCACCACCTTTACCAACTTTGACCCGCCCTACTTCTACCAGTTCTATCCCGGCGGCTCGTGGGCGCCTTCGGGCGTCACGGTCTATGGAAAACAGACGGGCAGCGGCGCGTATCGCACCTGGTTCTTTAACACAGATAATCCCGACATCGGTCCCCCCTACATCGCTGAAGTGGAGAGCATCACCCCCGAGTCGGACACAGCCGCCCAGTTCTACTGGCATACCAACTATGGGGGAAGCAGCATGGGCTGCGATGGCAAGATGGGTCCCTGTGACATCACACAAAGTACCGTAGGTTCGGCCCGTGTCTGGGCCGCGGCCAACGACTGGCGCGATCACGCCGACGAGATCGGCACCCTGGGCTACGACCCCGACTCGGTCTATCACATCACCGGCACCGTGGAGCACGTCGCCGACACGCTCCAGCTCAAGTTCGAGGGCTTGAACCTCGAAACCCTGAGCAACGAATCGTGGGGGCTCGACAACGTGCGGGTCCGCGTCCTCAACCACAACGTGCCCCTGGTCAACTCCTCCTTCACCACCGCCTTTTGGGCCAGGCGAAACAGCGCCGGCACCTTTGACGTCGCCCTGGGCCAGGGCGTCTTCAGCCCGGACCGGGGCCTGCACGTCGGCTACCGGGCCGATGGCACCTTCACCTGCGCTTTTTTCAACGACGACCTGGATACGCCGGCCACCTACTCTGACGTCGGCGAATGGCGCCACTGGGCCTGCACCTACGACGCCGACACCAACCAGCGGGTTCTCTACCGCGACGGCCAGCCCGTGGCCCAGGACACGGCCGCCGCCGACTACCAGGGCACCGGCAAACTGCTGCTCGGCCGGGCGCCGGGCGATTTACACCACTTTGACGGCCGCCTGGACGAGGTCGCCGTCTGGACCCAGGCCCTGCCGGCGGCCGAGATCGAGCGCCTCTACCGGAAGGTCAAGGTCCTGGACGACTCGGTCACAGAGTGTGCCCTGCCCCGCGCCTTTGCGGGCCAGGGCAGCCTCTACGTCGACCGGCTGGCCCTCCACGAGACTACCACGATCCTGGGTACGAGCCAGCAGCAGATCGAGGACACGGTCACTATCGACAGCGACCCGCCGACCTCGGCCATCACCTCCCTTTCCGACGGGCAGTACCTGGCCGTGACCGGCACCCTCGTCGTCGGCGGCGAGGCCGCGGACAACACCCACGTCGGCCACGTGGACGTCAGCGCAGGCGGCGGCCCCTGGCGCCGGGCCGAGGGGGCCGAAAGCTGGTCCTACGCCTGGGACACGAGCGCCTTGGCCGAAGGCGCCCACACGCTGCGCAGCCGGGCCACCGACGTGGCCGGCAACGCCGGCAACGCCGGGGCGCCGGGGGCCATCACCGTCGTCCTGGACCGCACCCCGCCCCAGCCGGCCGCCGATCCGCCGCCGCAGCGGGCCACCCTCAACGCCGACGAACGCTGGCAGGTGGGCCTGAGCGGCACCGTGGCCGATCCACCCGCCGGCAGCGAGCCGGGCAGCGGGCTCGTGGCCCTGGCCGCCCTGCTGGAGGGCCAGGGCGACGTCGCCGGCTCCGGCTGGCAGACGGCCACCCTGGGAACCGGCGGCGTCTGGACCCTCGACTACCTTCTGCCCGTATTCGACAACCAGCGCGAGGCCATCCCCGAGCCCACCGGCGTCTACACCCTCCACCTGCGGACGCTGGACGAGGTGGAGAACGTGGGGCACTTTGTCACGTCGCCCCGGGTCGAGCTGGACAACAGCCCGCCCGTGGCCGACCTGCGCTACACCGGCCCCCTCACCACCCTCATCACCGACACGACCCTCCTGCTCAGCGGCGTCGTCACCGACCCCGGCTCGGTGGCCTACGGCCTGGCCGGGCTAGAGATCGCCTTCCGCCCCGCCGGCTCTGACGACCTCGACTGGGAGGCGGCGACGCTGGCCGCCTCGGGCGCCGGCGTCGTGACCACCACCTGGACCCATCCCGTCCCCGCCGACCTGGAGGGCCACTATGAGATCCTCCTGCGTGGCACCGACGTGGTCGGCAACCGCAACGACAGCGCCGGTGACCAGAACGCCTGGGTGGGTGAGATCGATACCCTGGCTCCGCGCAACGATCCCCTCTTCGAGGCCGAGGGCCCCTGGTACTTTGGCCCCACCTACTACCGCTGCTATGTCTGGGACATGAACCTCGACGAGGACAGCCTGGAGGGCTGCCCCTGTCCCGAGGGCGACTGGCAGCGCACCTACTACCACGAGGTCTCGGACTGGTACCGCGAGACGACGACCGACACCCAGCGCCTCTACGAGATCATCGCCGGCTGTAGCCTCAACGAGCCGACGCCCTGGCAGTACACCAACACCGTGTGCGACACGCGGGGCCGATGCACGACCGTCACCCGCTCGCGGCTGCCCCGGCGCGACGCCTCGCTGGCGGCGCCCAGCCCCTACTCGCTCGTCTACACCCCCACCCACGGCGCCGTGGTAACGACGACGCCCTTCCCCGTGGAGGGCATCGCCCAGGCCGACGGCTACCTCAACACACTAGACGTCACGGCCAACGGCACCTCCTTCTACGC
>CAYLZO010000137.1:0-13942 GCA_964387775.1 uncultured Anaerolineaceae bacterium | reverse complement strand
TCGTCGAGGAGCAGGCTACCGCCCTGGCCCGGCAGCGGATTGAGCCGCCCCGGCAGAGGCTGGACCCCGGCCAGCGCGGCCAGGGCTGCCTCCAGGGGCACGTCCAGGGCCAGGCCCACGGCGACGGCCGCCAGCGCGGCGTAGACGCTGTGCCGGCCCAGCAGTTGGAGGCGCACCCGCAGCTTGCGCCGGGCGCGCCGGCCGGGGATGGGAAAGAAATCCTTGACAAAGACGGTGAAGGCAGTGCCCTCGGGGCCGGCTTCCACCGCCCCGGCCACCAGGTCGGCGTCGGGGTCCAGGCCGTAGGTGATGACGTGCGCCGGGGTCCGCCCGGCCATGGCCCGCACCCGGGGGTCGTCGTAGTTGAGGATCGCGATCCCGCCCGCGTTGGCCGGGGGCAGAGCCTCGACCAGGCGGCCCTTTTCCGTGGCGATGGCGTCCAGCGAGCCGAGGTAGGCCAGGTGGGTCTCGTTGACGGCCGTTACGACGCCGATCTGGGGGCCGGCCAGCGCGGCCAGCTCGCGGATCTCGTCCACGCCGTCGCACGCCATCTCCAGCACGGCGACCTCGTGCTCGGGCCGCAGGCGGCCGAGGGCGATGGGCAGGCCGTAGCGGTCGTTGTAGTTGCCATAGTTGCGAAAGACGGCGTAGCGCTGGGCCACCGGGACGACAGCGGTACCTTGCACGACGGCGGCGGTCAGCTCTTTGGTCGTCGTCTTGCCGCTGGAGCCGGTGATGCCTACCACGCGGGGGTTGAGCTTGCGCAGAATGTACCGCGCCCAGTCGAGCAGGGCCTGGCGGCTGTCGTCCACGACGAGGCAGGTCACGCCGTGAGCGGCCAGGTCAAAGGGCCGCTGGCAGAGGACGCCCGCCGCTCCCTTGCGAGCTGCCTCCAGGACGTAATCGTGGCCGTCGCCCTTGTCGGTGACGACGGCCAGGAAGAGCTCGCCTCGGTTTAGCGAGCGGGTGTCGTAGCAGAAATCGGCAAAGGTCTCGGCAAAAACAGCTCCGTGGACCGTGCCGCCGGTGGCTGCCAGCAGGTCAGCGAGGTGGATCAAGCGCCCTCCCTGCCAGTTGCGTCAGGTCAATCCTCTTCCACATAGATGTCCTCGATGACGGGCACCTCGGGCATCGGCGGCGCGACCTCGGCCCAATCGATGTCGGGCATGGCCGGCGGCTCGGGCATGGCGATCATGGGCTCGTCGCTCGCCTCGGGCCACAGGTCTCTTAGATCGACCTGGGGCATCGCCAGGGGCTCGGGGAAATCGCCCCTTATCTCTCCAGAGGCGACCATCATCGGCTGGGCGATGGTCGTCGGCTGCACGTCGATGCCCCTGCCGATTTCGATCTGGCCTACGTCGATGCGCGTGATCTGGATGGGCTCGTCGAGCATGGCCTCGGCGGGCGGCGGCGGGGCGACCACCTCCCGCGTGCGCCTGAGCGGCTCTATGGCCCGGTCCCGCAAGGGTTCGGGCCGGGTTCGGCTGCTGGGGGAAGGTTCGGCCCTCAGTCGCCTGGAGCGGCTCGGTACCGCCCCCTGGGATTCCCCTCGCTCCAGACCTTGGCCGCAGTTGCGGCAAAAGCGGTCGGTCTGGTTCGGGGTGCCGCAGCGGGGGCACCGGTCGTCATCCGCCTCCGGGCGAGCCGTTTCCGCGGCCGGTACCAGGCTGACGGCGCCGAACGCGGCCAGGAAGGATTTGACGTCGGGGTAGCGGTCGGCGGGCCTGGGGGCCAGGGCTTTGACGATCACCTGGTCCATCTCGGCGGGGACGTCGGGATTAAAGCGGCTGGGCGGCAGCACCTCGCCCTTGACCACCTGCGGCGTGCGCTTGGTCAGCAAGCTGTAGAGCAGGGAGGCCAGGGAGTAGACGTCGGCGCGGGGATCGGCCTGGGCGCCGGCTTGCCGCTCGGGGGCCAGAAAGGGCGAGGCTTCCTCTTTGACCTGGGCGCCCACCATGTCGAGCAATTCGCTCAGGCCGAAATCGGTCACGGTCACCCGGCCGTCGGGCCGCACCAGCACGTTGTCGGGCGTGAGCGCGCCGTGGACGACGCCCTTGTTGTAGGCGTGCTCCAGCGCCTGGCCGATCTGCATGACCACGTCGGCGGCGGCGTCCACGGCCCAGGGCTGGTCCAGTCTTTCGGCCAGGGGCTGGGCTCGCTCGATGGCCCGGGTGACGACGTAGGGCAGGCCCGCTTGCTCGCCCACGGTCTGGGCGGCGGCGATGTTGGGATGGTTCAGGGCCCGGATGGCCTGCGACAGCTTGCGGAACTCGGCCGCAATCTGGGGATCGTCGCCGAGCAGCCGGGGCAGGATCTTGATCAACACCGGCTGCCGGGTGTCGGCTTCCTCCCCTCGGAACAGGACGTAGCCCTCGTCTTGGCCCTCCAACTTGAGCGACTTGTAGCCTCCTACGATCTGCCGGATCAGGTCTCGCATGATATCATCTCTTTCTAGCTTTCTAGCTATTGGGGGATTGTCCCCATCCTTTACTCAGCTTGGTAAGATTCCGACGCTTCTCTCGCAGCAGCCGCAATCGGTCGTGGCTCAAACAGTGTGTTCAGGAGCTCTTGCTGCCGCTCTGGGATCCCCAGGTTAGCCATCAACTGCTGGGATAGTCTTTCCAGGTTCTTCTGCCACTGGACGATGGCTTGGAACTCGGCGGCGTATCCTCGTACACTCGCTAAATTCGAGTCGAGGGCCAAACCGAGCCGGACTTTGCGGCGAAAATGAGAATAGCCTCGGATCGTGGCGCCCACGACCTGACCTGAATCTGGATCTCGTCGGATCAAGATCCCTTCTCCCACGGGCACTGACTCGGCCGCGACCGGCGACGCGTTGTCGATTAATAGATCCAATTCGTCGGCTTCGGGGTCATACCCCAGGGACTGAATCTGCATGCTTCTATTTCCTCTCGTACCAGCAACTCTGGTAGAACTTGATCCACTTGCCCGACGGCTGCAACACCCATTTCACACTGACGCGCAGCCAATACCCTTCCCACTGCCCCTCTCCTGAGACAGATACAAGACGAAACCAGTGTCTTGGCTCATCCCTCGTTCTGGATCTGTCGAGTTCTACCACCTCTGGCGCGCGTGGAGCCTGGATAGTCAACGCCAGCGCCCCTTCGATTTCAGGTCGATTGGCTACGTGACTATCCCATTGGGCTTGGGCGATCCGGCCTTCGATACCTTCGCTGTCGAATCCAGACCAGAGCCATTGCCGCGTCGCTGACACGCTGTGGTTCTCCGGTGTCGTATGAGCCTCTAGTCCACTGCGTGCCAGCCGCCCTGGACTTCACTGTCGATCCAGCGCAGGTAGGCGTCGCTGCCACCCTCCAGGGGCAGGGCGATGACCTCGGGCACGTCGTAACTGTGCAGCCGCCGCACGCGTCGCACGAGGTCGTTCAGCACCTCGCGCCGGGTTTTGGCCACGAGCAGCCACTCCCGGTCCTGCTGCACCTCGTCCTCCCAGCGATAGACCGAGGTGATACCCGGCACGATGTTCACACAGGCCGCCAGCATCTCTTTGACCAGGGCCTGGGCGATCTTTTCGGCCTCTTCCTGCGAGCCAGTTGTCATCAACACGACCAATCGTTCAGACATCGCGCCTCCTAAAGATTTCTCGACCAGCCAGCGCCCCCATTGTATCATACTCCCCCCGGCGGCGCAACGGCGCTAACCGACCGCAGTCGGACTTGGGCCTGACGGGCGGGCTACTTGGCTTCGACACGCCCGCTGGGGTAAAGGAGCAGGCCGTGGTCGCCCAAGGTCCGCTCATCGGTGACCCAGAAAACCGGCCCCTCGACGGCGTCGCGTGGCACAGGGCGCACCAGGAAGATGCGGTCGCCCCGGTGGAGTTTGTGTCCGGCCTCGTAGGCGGCTTTCGCCTGCTCGTAGGTGATCTCGGGCCAATCGTCCGTCATCGCTTCATTTCTCCTCTCGTTCTTCTTCGCCCCCGGCGTATCGGGCCAGTCGCTCGCGGAGGATGACCAGCACGTCCATAAAGGCCAGGACGACGAGCCCAAAGGCGGCGGCGTCCCACCAGCCGGCCAGCAACACGACGAGCAGCACGCCCAGGGCCAGCGCGTTGGTCAGGAACAATTCTCTCCGTCGCCCTGTCACTTTGCGCCCTCCAGGATCGGCCAGCTTCGGGCCTGGGCTTCGGCCCGCAAGGCATCGTCGGGATGGACGACGAAGGGGTGCCCGACGAGGTACAGCAGTGGCAGGTCGGTACCGCCGTCGGCGTAGGCATAGCTGGCCCCCAAATCCACGTCCAGGTCCCGCTCGGCCAGGTAGGTGCTGAGGCGCGCCGGCTTGCCCGCTCCCTGGCAGAGGGGTGGGACGATGCGCCCCGTGTAGCGGCCCTTGCGCGCTTCCAGCGGCGTGCCGATGGCGTGGGGCACGTCCAGCCGCCGGGCGACCACCTCCAGCCAGGGGGCAAAGGTGCCCGATACCAGCGCGACGAGATGGCCTTGCGCTCGGTGTTGGTCCAGCCGGGTCAAGATTGGGCAGGATCTGATTCTCCGTCAGCCTCTCAAAGAGCGCCTGCGCCTCGGCCGGGGACCATTTGCGGAGGAGCCAACCCATCGTCTGGCCCCAATTGCCGTAGAACGTGGTCTGGCTCATCAGGCCCAGTTTGTAGAACGGGTAAAGGGCCATGTTGCGCGCGACGTAGGCGGCGACCCAGTGGCGGTGACGCCGGGCCGCCCGGTGGTGGGCCACCAGGTCCTGCCAGATGTGGCCGGTGTAGAGGGTGCCGTCGAAATCGAAAAGAGCCGCAGTCTCGGCCATGCTCGACTAGCCAAACCCCAGGCCGCGCTCTTTGAGGCTCACGAACCGCTGCTGGCCGATGATCAGATGGTCGAGCACCTCGACGTCCAGCAGTTGGCCGGCCTCGACGATCTGGCGGGTGACGGCCACGTCCTCGGGGCTGGGTGTTGGGTCGCCGGAGGGGTGATTGTGCAGGACGATGAGCGAGGCGCTGTTGGCCCGGATCGCCTCGCGAAAGAGCTCGCCGACGCGGATCAGGCTGGTGTTGAGCGACCCGATGTAGATCGTCGGGGTGGCCAGCACGCGGTTCTTGGTGTCGAGGAGCATCGTGCGCAGGTGCTCCTGTTCCAGCAGGCCCATCTCGGTCATGACCAGGTTGGCGGCGTCGGCGGGGGAGCGGATCTGGGGCCGTTCGTCAGGCGATTCAACGAGCATCCGGCGGCCCAGTTCCAGCGCGGCCTTGATCTGGGCCGTTTTGGCCGGCCCCAGGCCCTTCTCGGCCATCAGCTCTGCGGCGTTGGCCTGCATCAGCCCGGCCAAGCCGTCAAAGGCGGCCAGGAGCCGTTGGGCCACGCGGATCACGTTCTCATCGCGGGTGCCGGTGCGCAAGATGATGGCCAGCAACTCGGCGTTGGACAGGGCGCCAGCCCCATAGTGCAGCAGGCGCTCGCGGGGACGCTCGCTGCTCGGAAGCTCCTTGATGGTGGGATGGTATTGGGCGTCGGTTGTCATGGGTTCGGCTCCTCGTGGTGCTGCGGGTCTTGTGCTTGCCGGACTATTGTACTCGATGCCCCCTCCTATGTCAAAGGTGAGACCTGACAGGTTGCTGCGATAGGGCCTAACCAACGAAATCCTGGCACATTGAGCAAGGATTTTGGGGCGGCATTGGCCCTTTTGGTTCCGGCTCTGACCGGGTTAGGTGGTGCAGCAACCTGTCAGGTCTGCGCCCTAAATCGACGCCTGCGCCAACCCTGAGCAAAGATTTGACAAGTTGGGATATGATGAATATAATGTCTATTCGCGGTCCATCAAGGCCGCGCATTACCTATGCGCCTGGATATGTTGAGTCTAAACATGAGCACCATCCAAACGCCTTGCCAAAGGCGGACTCGAACCCCCTTTGCATCCCGTAACAGGCGTAACGACGACGGTGTCTCTCCGCGCCACACGACCCGTGTGACGGCGCGGATGGAAGGCCTGCGCTAACGAACAGGCAAATTGCCAAGGAGTGAAGAATACGAATGCCCAAGCGACCACTGCGAAAATCTTATGCCCGCATCCCCGATGTGCTGACGCTCCCGCACCTGATCCAGGTCCAATTGAAATCCTACAAATGGTTTCAAGAGGAAGGCTTGCGGGAGCTGTTCGACGAGATCTCGCCGATTGAGAGCTTTAACGAAAACCTGGAACTGCACTTACCGGGCCTGAACCAAGAGATCAACGAAAAGTTAGGCCTGGACTATCGTTTCGAGGAGCCCAAATACACCGAGCAGGAATGTCTCGACCGGGACATTACCTACGCGGTGCCCCTCTACGTCCGCGTCGCCCTGTGGAACAAGGAGAGCGACGAGTGGACGACGCAGGACGTGTTCATGGGCGATTTCCCGTTGATGACCGAGAACGGAACGTTCATCATCAACGGCGCCGAGCGGGTCGTGGTCAGCCAGTTGATCCGCTCGCCGGGCGTCTATTTCACGGTCGAGGAGGACCGGATCACGGGGCGGGAGCTGTGTGGTGCCAAGCTGATCCCCAACCGGGGCGCCTGGCTCGAGTTCGAGACGTCAAAGCGCGACGTCATCACCGTCAAGGTGGACCGCAAGCGCAAGTTGCCGGTGACGATCCTGCTGCGGGCGGTGGGCTTTGGCACCGACGAGGAGCTGTACGAGCTCTTTGACATGGTGGACATCATGCCCGATCATCCCTACATCGAGTCTACCATCGAACGGGACACCGAAAAGACCCAAAAAGACGCGGTGATCGAGTTCTATAAGAAACTACGGCCTGGTGATCCGCCCACCCAGGACAATGCCGAGAGCTTTTTGAACTCGCTGCTCTTTGAGGCCCGCCGCTACGACCTGGCCCGGGTGGGACGCCACAAGCTGAACCGGCGCCTGGGGCTCGACATACCGCTGGAGAAACGCACCCTCACGCCCGAGGACCTGGTCCAGGTTGTCAAACGCATCATCCAGGTCAACAACGGCATTGAGGGCCCAGACGATATCGACCACCTGGGCAACCGCCGCGTCAAGACGATGGGCGAATTGATCCAGAACCAGTTGCGCATCGGCCTGCTGCGCATGGAGCGGGTCGTCCGCGAGCGGATGAGCATCCGCGAGCCGGAGCAGATGACGCCCATCTCACTCATCAACGTGCGGCCCGTCGTGGCCTCGGTGCGCGAGTTCTTTGGTGGCAGCCAGCTCTCGCAGTTCATGCAGCAGACCAACCCGCTGGACGAGTTGACCCACAAGCGGCGCCTCAGCGCCCTGGGTCCGGGCGGGCTGCGCCGCGAGCGGGCCGGCTTTGACGTGCGCGACGTGCACCACTCGCACTATGGCCGCATCTGCCCCATCGAGACGCCGGAGGGGCCCAACATCGGCCTCATCGGCTCGCTGGGCACCTACGGCCGCATCAACGACCTGGGCTTCATCGAGACGCCCTATCGCAAAGTGATCCACATCGTGCCCAACCGTAAGGAAAAGGCTGTGGGCAAGACGGTCCGCGAGCGGCTGGTAGACCCGGACACGGGCGAGGTCATCGCCGAACCGGGCACGCGCATCACCGAAGAGATGGCCGAGCGCCTGAGCACGCTCTTTTCCCAGTTGCCCGAGATCAAGATCCGGCCCATGGCCACCGACGAGATCCGCTACCTATCGGCCGACGAGGAGGACCAGTACACCATCGCCCAGGCCAACGCCGAGCTGGACGAACAGGGCCAGTTCGTGAGCGATCGGGTCTCGGTGCGGCGTATGCAGGAATTCCTGGAAGATTCGGTCGAAAAGATAGACTTTATGGACGTGTCGCCCAAGCAGATCGTGGGCGTCACGGCGGCCCTGATCCCCTTCCTGGAGCACGACGACGCCAACCGCGCCCTGATGGGCTCCAACATGCAGCGCCAGGCCGTACCCCTGCTCCAGCCCGACGCGCCACTGATCGGCACCGGCATCGAGTCGCAAGTAGCCATCGACTCGGGCCAGATCGTCATCGCCGAGGAGGCGGGGGAAGTGATCGGCGTGACGGGCGAGGCCATCGTAGTCCAGGGGGAAAATGGGCGGCGAACCTACAAGCTGCGCCGCTTCCAACGCTCCAACCAGAGCACCTGCCTGGACCAGAAGCCCATCGTCTCCAAGGGCGAGCGGGTCGAAGCCGGTGACGTGCTGGCCGATTCGTCCTCCACCCAGTTGGGGGAACTGGCGCTGGGGCAGGACGTCCTGGTTGCCTTTTTGAGCTGGGAGGGCGGCAACTACGAGGACGCCGTCCTGGTCAGCGAGCAGGTGGTGCACGACGACAAGTTCAGCTCGATCCACATCGAAAAGCACGAGGTCGAAGCGCGAGACACCAAGCTGGGACCGGAAGAGATCACGCGCGACATCCCCAACGTGGGCGAAGACGCGCTGAAGGACCTGGACGAGTCAGGCGTCATCCGCATCGGCGCCGAGGTGGGGCCGGGCGACATCCTGGTGGGCAAGATCACGCCCAAGGGCGAGACGGAGCTCACGCCGGAAGAAAAGCTGCTGCGGGCCATCTTTGGCGAAAAGGCCCGCGAGGTGAAGGATTCGAGCCTGCGTCTGCCTCACGGTGAGCACGGCATCGTCGTAGACGTCAAAGAGTTCACCCGCGAGGAGCATCGCGACATGCAGGCCGGCGTGGAGCAGACCGTGCGGGTCATGGTCGCCCAGCGCCGCAAGATCACCGAGGGGGACAAGATGGCCGGCCGTCACGGCAACAAGGGCGTTATCAGCCAGGTGGTGCCCGTCGAGGACGTGCCCTACCTGCCCGACGGCACGCCGGTGGAGCTGATCCTCAACCCGCTGGGGGTGCCAGCCCGGATGAACATCGGCCAGGTCCTGGAAACCCACCTGGGTTGGGCTGCCGACCGCCTGGGATTCAAGACCATCTCCCCCGTCTTTGATGGGGCCGACGAGCTCGAGATCCAGGCCGAACTGGCCCGAGCCTGGCTCATGGACCGCGCCTGGGACGTCATGACCGAGCGGGCCTGGGTCTGGGTCAAAGAGATGGAGATCGAGCCGGAGGACGTGACGCGCGAGCAAGCCTTGATCCTCTACATGCTCGACTGGCTGGAGGGCAAGGGCTACGACGAGGAGCGGCTGGCCCGCGATCACGCCTACGCCCGCCAGGTCGTCTTGACCGAGTGGTTGCAGGAACGGGAGTATGACCTGGATCGGATCATCTCCTTTGACCTGGAACCGAGCCCCATGAAAGAGCGCATCCAACGGCGCGAGCGGGCCAAAGTCGTCTGCCTGCGCGAGTGGATTCGATACCTGCACGAGGAGTGGGAGCGCCAGGATCGCGCCTGGCCCGAGGATCTGGATGCAGATCCGGAGGAGGACGAGGTGACGATGGCGGCGATCCGGGTGAGCCGTCACACGGGGTATCCAATGCCGGTCACGGGCAAGATGACGCTCCACGACGGCAAGACGGGCGAGCCCTTCGACCAGCCGGTTACCGTGGGCATCATCACCATGAACAAGCTGGCCCACCTGGTGGAGGACAAGGTCCACGCCCGATCCACCGGCCCTTACTCGCTGGTGACGCAGCAGCCCTTGGGCGGCAAGGCCCAATTTGGCGGCCAGCGCTTCGGCGAGATGGAGGTCTGGGCGCTGGAAGCCTACGGCGCGGCCCACACATTGCAGGAGATGCTCACCGTCAAGTCGGACGACGTGACCGGCCGGGTCAAGACCTACGAGGCCATCGTCAAGGGCGAGGAAATCGTCGAGCCGGGCGTGCCCGAGTCGTTCCGCGTGCTGGTCAAAGAGCTGCAATCCCTGGGCCTGTCGGTGGACGTCCTGGACGAGGAGGACGCCAACCTCTACTTTGGCAAGGACGAAGAGGAGGAAGAACTGCCGGACCTGGGCATGGGTTTGGAGCTGTTGAACATCTAGCACCCCTTGGGGGGACCCGTTTGTACGCGCTTCAGCGCGATTTACTGCAAACACAGACCGGGGGATGGGTTTCCATCCCCCGGTTTTTTGTGTGAACGCCCGCCGATCTCAGCGGGTGAAGGTCTGCCGGCAGCTCCCGTCGGGGGCCGCCACGCAGATCGTGATCTGGTAGCCGCCCAGCGCCGAAAAGTTGTTGGGGCAGGCGGGCTCGCCGTCCAGGTAGACGGCCAGCAGGTCGTCGGCCCGCGACGTGACCAAGACCCGCAGCGTGGCCGGGTCAAAGACCATGCCCTCCCGCGCCCCGTCCAGGTCGAGAGCGTGGGCCCGGGCAAAGTACTCGTCCCAGCCCTTGGGCAGCAGCAGGAACTTGTCCCAACCCTGATCCTCCTCGACAGTCGTGACAAAGACGTGCCCCGAGGTGCCGATGAGGGGGTTGACGGCGATCATGCGCAGCGGCACCGGCTCCCCGCCGGGCAGGCGGGTGATGGCCGCCCAGCCGAGGAAAGAATCATCGCTGCCGTCCACCACCGCGATGCGATAGGTGTCGATGGTCGCCACGTAGACGTAATTGCGCAACGCGTCCACGGCGATGCCGTAGGGGCCGCCGCTGTGGATGTCCACCTGCGTTGCGTTCCCCGCACCGTCAATGACCGTCACCTTGCCCTCGCCGTGGATCGAGACGTAAGCCTTGTTGGTGATGGGGTTCACGGCCACCCTGGCCGGCTCCAGGCCAACGGGGATGGTCTGGACGACGCTGTTGCTCGTGCCGTCTAGGACCGACACCGTGCCGCCCCCAAAGTTGGCCACGTACACGCGGTTGGTCGTATCGTTCACCGCCAGGCCGTTGGGCCGCGCACCGACAGGGATCGTATCCATCAAGGCATAGTCGCCGGCCCGCAAAACGCTCACGGTGTTGGCGTTTCGGTTGGCGACATAGATGCGGTCGTTGGCCGCGTTGTAGGCCACGACGGTGGGGCCGTCGCCCACCGGCACGGTGGTCAGCAGCGCATAGGTCTCGGCGTCGAACACCGACAAGCTGTCGGCGGCATAGTTCGCCACGTAGAGCCGCTTGGCGGCGGCGTTGAGCGCCAGGCCGTGGGGCGCGTCGCCCGTCGGGGCGGTGGCCCACAGGGCGGGGTAGCAGTCGGGCGGGCCGGGCATGGGCGTCGGCGTGGGTCCCGGCGTCGGTGTCGGAACCGGGCCGGGCCCCGCGCAGACCTCGACCGATACGTCGTCCACGTAGAACCCGGTCACGCCGTTGCCGTCGCCGTCGTTGTAGGCGTTAAAGTAAACCTGGACGGTCTCCCCGGCGTAGGCGCTCAGGTCGTAAGATTGATTGATCCACGTCGTGTCGCTGAGATTGGCGCGCATCAGGATGGCCAGCAGGTGGTCGTCCTCGTCCAGCAGGAGGGCTTCCTGGCGGTCGCCGGCGTCCAGCTCCGAGACGGGCCGGAACCAGAAGGTCAGGGTGGCGCTGTCCAGGGTGGCTGGCAGGGTGATGGCCTGCCGCGCCGACGAGTAGCTCAGGACGTCGGTTTCGCCCGGCTTGAGGCCCAGGAGCATCGAGCGCGCCCCGCTGTGGGCCTGGACCGTCGTGTAGCGTGCCGGCCGGGGCGTGACGCCCACGATCCAGGCCGAGTCGGTCTCAAAGCCGCCATTTTCGATCCGCTCCTCGCAGTCCGGTACCGGCGCCGGGGCATGGTTCTTGAGGACCAGGGGCAGGTAGACGAATCCGCCCCAGGGGGGTCGAAAATGGACGGTCTCCACGTCGCAGACTCCGTCGGCGCAGGCCGTGACCAGGGCCGTGCCCGGCGTCACGATGGAGGCCAGCGTGGCCGTGGCCAGGCCGCCGCTGGTAGGCTGGGTCGTCGTGGCCGATCCGCCGCCAAACGTGCCCAGCGTCGTCGTAAAAGTAACCGTCGTGCCGTCGGCGACGGGCAAGCCCAGGGCGTCCAGCACCTCGGCCGTCAGCGTCGAGGTCGAGACGCCGTCGGCCAGAATGAACCTGGGGGCCGCGGTCAGCGCCAGCGTCTGGGCCTGGAGCGCCTCGAAAGTGACCGAGGCGAAGGCCTGGCGGCCCGGAGGGATCGTGGTCGTCATGCCCGGCGGCGGGAGCGGGGCGGTGGCCGTCAGCCAGGCGGTGCCGGGACTCAGCGGCGCCGTCAGCGTGGCCGTCACCAGGCCGGAGGCCAGGCTCACGCTACCCGGCCAGAGCGCGCCCAGGCTGGCGTCCAGCTCGACGCCGATCCCGTCGGGGGCGTGGTGGCCGGCGCCGTCGAGCATCGTCACCGTCAGCTCCGCCTCGGACACGCCGTCGGCGGGCAGGGTGCTCGGGCTGGCGGCCAGGGCAAGGGTCACCCACGGCGTGTAGAGCAGCGTGCCGCTGAGGTGGACGCCGGGCGCGGGCGCCTCGGTGCCCCACCAGTTGCCGCTCACGTCCAGGGCCGCCGCGTGCCAGCTCTCCAGCTCGAAATCCTCGTTGTCCCAGAAGCCGTTGTTGTGCAGGACCGGGGTGCTGTCGTTCGTCGCGGCGTAGGCCAGGCCGTCGCCGCGGTTCAAATAGACCGAGTTGTTGTCAAAGCTCAAGCCGGTCGTGCCCGAGACATAGACGCCGGCCAGGTAGCTGGGCGCGCCACCCCAGCCGCTCTCGGTCACGTGGTTGCCCGAGACCGCCACGCCGTCGGAGCTGCGCACACTCAACCCCGCGGCCACGGGCAGATCGGCCAGCAGCCCAGCCAGGGGACCGGCTCTCGGGTCGGCGCGCCGCAGCGGTCCCCCACCGGACCCGTTGGCCGCCAGGTTGACGACGTTGCCGGTCACGGTCAGATTCGATTGGTGGAGGAACGAGAGCCCCTCGCCCTTGGCGTGCCCCACAAAGTTGTCCGCGACCGTGTTGCCCAGGCCCGGCGCGCCCGGCGCCCCCTGCAGGCCGATGCCCACGCCGTCGAGAAAGGCGATGCTGTTGTCGGCGATGACGTTGTTGGACGACTCCACCAGGAGGATGCCGAAGGGGCTGTTCTCGATCTGGTTGCGCAAAAACTGGCTGTGGTCGGTGGAACCCAGGATGGCGCCGCCCACCGGCCCATCCCAGTGGCCGTTCAGCCGCAACAGGCAGTCGGCGACGACGTTGCGCTCCGAGGCGGCGTGGAGGTAGAGGCCATAGTAGCCGTAGCTGATCCGGCAGTGTTGGAGCGTGTTGCCGCTGCCGACGAGGGTGATGCCGTCCCAGGCGACGGGCAGCGGCGGCGCCAGGCGGGTGGTAAACGTGATCGGCTGGGCCGGGGTGCCGACGGCCGTCAGCGGGCCCTCGGCGACGAGGCCCGTCTCCCCCTCAAAGAGGACTGTGACGCCGGGGCTGATGACCAAGCTGGCCGTGGGCACGATGGTCACCGTGCCGCTGACGACGTAGGGGCTGCCGGCCGGGGTCCAGACCGCCGGCGCCTCGATTGGCCCGTGAACGTACGTCGGGCCGGCAGCCGGTGCCGCCGGGGGCGCTGCGGCGAGAATCGCAACCAGGAGCAGGAGCAGCAGGCTGATGACCGTTGCGACGAAAGCTACACCTCGTAGACGCACCATCGTTCGAATCCCTAACGTCATGTCCCACCTCCTTACTGGAAACATCGGGGTCGGAGAAACAGAAAGAAAGAAGCTATGTCCTCTCGTGCGGGATATCCACGCTCTGGCTGGATGAAACACCCGCCGCGAGCAAGGCCGGTTATCTTGGTTCTACCCGATTTCATTATAAGTCAGGGGACCTGGGACAATCACCCTCCCTTTGGAGGATGTTAGGGAGTATTTTTTTGACCCCAAGGATGTAGACCCTGGCTGGCGGCTATCGCCTGCGACGCACCAGGGCCCACACCAACCGCGGCTCGGAGGCTCCCAGGGCCAGCGAGATCCCGAAATAGACGGCCGTACCGGCCGCGACGCCCAGCCCACCGACCAACCAGGCACTGCGTCCCGCCAGCAACCAGGTCGCTCCCCAGGCTGCGCCGGCCATGACCGCCGCCGAAAGCCCGATGCGGACCAGAGAAGCCGCCAGACGCCGGCCC
>CAYLZO010000136.1:0-13997 GCA_964387775.1 uncultured Anaerolineaceae bacterium | reverse complement strand
GGTCGCCGAGTTCAGCGCTCGCTTTGCAGCCCAGCATGGACAAGCCCCTACACCTTCCGAGATTGCTTCTGTCTTTGGCATGGCCGAAGCGGCAGCGACCTGGTTCCTAGAGCAAGCATCTTCTGTACAAACGAATGACGAGGAGTGCATCATGACTGATAGACCAACCCACATCGGGTTCGAGGTCCAACCAAGAGAATTCAGGCAAAGCGTAACGGCCAGCCCAATGAAAGGCAGGGCCTCATGCTGACCCGTCGAACGCAGATCCAGGCCATCGCCGACCGCATGGCCGGGCTGAAGGAGAACAACGAGCGGTTCTCGCTCTACGACTTTGCGGAACCATGGCAAGCGGCTTACCGCGCGATCCGGGCAGCAGAGGCCGGGCAGGAAATCCAGGCGTTGCGTGCAGTTCTGGCTGACCGGCCCGACCGGGACGCGATCATCGGCGCCATCCTGGCCACCGTGCCGGGGGAACAGCCTGTCTTTCCCTCCCTGCGCGAGATCGCCGGCAGCTTGCCACCCATCGAGTGGCTGTGGCCGAACTGGATCCCCCGGGGGATGCTCACCCTGCTGGGTGCGGCGCCGGGGGCGGGCAAGAGCTTCCTGGCCATGGACCTGTCCCGGCGCATCGGCCTCGACGAGCCGTTCCCCGACGGTTCTCCCCAGCCGCTGCCGGGCGGCAACGTGATCTATGTGGACGCCGAGTCGGTGCCCCAGATCCTGAGCGAGCGGGCGCGGCTGTGGCAGATGGACACGTCACGGCTGTATCTGATGCGACCGGAGGGCAAGCTGTACATCGACTTTGGCGACCTCGCCGACCGCGACCACCTAGTGGAGATGGCCCTCCACCTGGACCCGGCCCTCATCGTCGTCGATTCGCTGGGCAGCATCAGCAGCAAGGGAGAGAACAACGTCGAGGACGTGCGTGACCTGTTGGGCTTTCTCAACCGGCTGGCCCTGGACACCCAGTGTGGACTGCTGCTGATCCACCACCTGCGCAAGCGGGGCGTGCTGCCGCTGGTGGACGTGCTGACCGTGGACGACTTTCGGGGCTCGTCGCACATCATCGCCATGTCGCGCAGCGTGCTGGGTCTGTCCATCGTCCAGGCCGGCCCGGAGCCGGATCGCAACGGCCCGCGCCGGCTGGAGGTGGTGAAGACAAACCTCGCCCGGCATCCGGAGCCCCTGGGCATGACCTTCAAACCCCTGCACCCCAAAGGTGTCTGGCTCGAGTATTCAACCGAGCCGCCGCAGCCGTACCGCCAGTCGACCAAGGCCGAAGAGTGTTCCGCCTGGCTGGTGAGCTTGCTGGAGGAGTCCGGAGCGACGAGGCCCCAGGAGATTGTAGAGCAAGCAAGGGCCGAGGGCTTCAGCCGGAGAACGGTCTATCGGGCGCGAGAGACGTTGGGCGAGCAGGTCGTCGACACGGAAGGGCACAAGCACCCGGAGAACTGCTGGGCATTGGCCGAGGGGGAAGGGACATGAGGCATGAACTGAGCTATGCCACTGTGTCACTGTGCCACAGTGTCAAGATACCCCCCCTTGGCACAGTTGCAAAACCTCTGGCACAGTGGCACAGTGGCACAGTTGACGCCGCAGGAGGATGTGCGATGACCGATGATATTGCCGATTTGAAAGCAAGGGTGGACCTGGGGAATTTGGTGGCGATGGACCTGGGGGCGGCACCGAAGCAGCGGGGACGCTGGCAATGGTGGCTGTGCCCGTTCCACACTGAAACACAGCCTAGCTTTGGGGTGACGGCCGACGACGGTCGCTTCAAATGCTTCGGCTGTGGTGCCTCTGGCGACCACCTCGACTACCTTGAGAGGCGACAGGGTCTGTCCACGGCCCAGGCCATCGCCGAGCTGCGCCGGTGGGCGGCACTGCCGGAGACAAAACGACAGCAAGGGTCCGATAGGGCGGCGACGGCCGGTGACTCACCACCGCCTGCCGCCTGGCAAGAGCGGGCACGGGCTTTCCTGGCCTACGCCCGCGAGCAGTTGTGGACCGACGCCGGCCGGCCCGGGCGGGACTACCTGGGCGCGGGTGGCCTGACCGTCGAGACGATGCAGCATTTCGGGTTGGGCTGGAATCCCTGCGACCTGTGGGACGATTCCCAGCGCTGGGGACTGAGCGGCGCCAGGGTCTACCTGCCCCGGGGCGTGGTCATCCCCTGCGAAGTGAGCGGCTGCCTGTGGTACGTCAAGGTCCGGCGGTTTGAGCGGGACGGCCATCCCCGAATCCGGGCCGGAGAGAAGTACGGCGGGCCTCGGGGTGGCAAAGGGGCCTTGTTCGGCGCCGACCATCTCCGGGTCGCCTGTCCTGCCTGTCCTGTCTGTCCTGGCGGTCAGGCCAGGGAGTGAAGCCGAAGGGCTGACCGCCCGCTACTGCTGTGCGAGGGGGAGCGGGACGCCCTGCTGGCCATCCAGGAGTTGTCCGACCAGGTGGACGTGGCGACGTTGGGCGGAGCAGGGCGGCATTGCTTGGGACACTGGCTCCTGTGGCTGCTGCCCTACCGGCGCATCCTGGCCGCTTACGACGCCGATGGCGCTGGCCGCCAGGGGGCTGCCCACCTGGAAAGCCTGAGCGGGCGGGTGCAGGGCATCCAAGTGCCCTACGGCAAAGACCTGACCGGCTTTCACGCCGAAGGTGGAGACCTGCGGGCCTGGTTGGGCAGCCACCTGGCATCGTTGGGGATTGTCCCCATCCCTGACCGGCAGATCGAGGCAGCTACGATCCGGGGCGAGTCGCCGGCCACCGTCGAGCAAGTGACCGATTGGGTCAGGCACTGCGCGGAATGTATGGCCGGCGTTGGCGTACCGGGTCGCATCCCCTGGGAGACCTCGGCCGCCGGCCAGGTGGTGCAAGAGGGATAGGCCATGCAGAGTAAACAGCGCGACGTGGATGATCTGTACGCTGAATTGGACATCGAGACCCGAATCGTCGTCCGGCAGCGCACCGGCGAGATCAGGACCTTGATGCAGCGCACGGCCCAGGACCTGATCGAGATCGGGCAGAAGCTCGTCGAGGTCAAGGCGCGGTTGGGGCACGGGCTGTTCGGCGCCTGGCTCCAGGCCGAGTTCGATTGGAGCGAGCGCACGGCACAGCGCTACATGTCCGTCGCCCAGGCATTCAAATCCGACACCGTGTCGGTTTTGGCTAACGCCGAGGCCAAGGCACTCTACCTGCTCGCTGCGCCTTCGACGCCGGAGATCGTCCGCGAGGAAGCGGTGCAGCGAGCCGAGGCAGGCGAACGGCTTACCTACAGCACGGCACGGGAGATGCTCCAGGAGCACAAGCAGGTGGAGGCAGGGTGTGTTTTGCCCCCTGCAGCTGTTCAAGCAAGGTCAGTGTCGCTGCCTGCCAAGACGTCCGATACCTCTATCTCGGCGACACCGGGCTACGATGGCGATGAATGGTACACCCCGGCCGAATACCTTGAGGCAGCACGGGCGGTGATGGGCGGCATCGACCTCGACCCGGCCACCTGTGCGGCGGCCCAAGAAGTGGTGGGGGCCGCCCAGTTTTTCACCAAAGAGGAGGACGGCCTGGTCAGAGAATGGCGAGGGCGGATCTGGCTCAATCCCCCCTACAGCGCGGCGCTGGCGCCGAGGTTCATCGACAAACTGTGCACCGAGCACGACGCGGGCCGCCTCGACGAGGCGGTGGTGCTGGTCAACAACGCCACCGACGCGGCCTGGTTTCACAACCTGCTGGGGCGATTCCCGGCTTGCTTTCTGCGCAAGCGTGTGCCCTTCTGGCGCCCCGGTCACAGTGGCGGAGGTGCGAGGCAGGGCCAGGTGATCTTTTACCTGGGGACGAAGGTGGGTGAGTTCTGGCGGGTGTTCTCGCCGTTGGGTGTGGTGGTCTGGGCTGTCTTCGATGCCCAGGCCGTGCAAGCGAATCTTCAAATCACGAGAAAGGGGTGAACAATGGACAGCAAGACAGAAGCACAAACGCTCAACGTTGGTTTGGACCCGGGCTTTGGTGGGGCGAAGGCCGCGTGCGTCGGCCCGGAAGGAGCGCGGGTCGCGACAGTGCCCTCAGTGGTCGGTGTGGGGCAGACCGACCTGGGGCTGCTATCGGTGGGCAAGCTGGGTCGCCGCCGGCGCTCTCGCCAGCCCGACCAGGTGCGCTTTGAGGGGATGACCTACCTGGTGGGTGAGAATGTAGCACGCTACGCTCGCCCGGTGGAGCGCATGGACTTCCTGCGGCTCAGCGATGGGCCTGAGCTGCGCGCGCTGTTCTACGACGTCGTCTTCCGGCTCCTCGGCGAAGCCTGCCCTGATGTGCGGCCCAAGCCGCCAGGTCGAAGGGGGCAGCACCGGGCCAATGGTTCGGCTCCGCTCACCATGAACGTCATGGCCGGATTGCCCGTGGAGGTCATGGCCGACCGGGCGCAGGCCCAGAGCACGGTCCAGGCCCTTCGCCGCTGGATGATCGGCGAGCACGCTTACGCTGTCAACGGGGACCAGGTCACCATCGAGGTCCAGAACGTGCTGGTGATGGCCCAACCTGCCGGCGCCTTTTTCGCCTGGGGATTGAACGACCAGGGCAAATGGACGCGCTCCAGGGCTAACCTGAAGGCACCGGTCGCCGTGTGCGACATCGGGTTCTGCACCGTCGATCTGTTCGTGGTCGAAGGTGGGGAGGTAGTCGGCCGCTTCACGGGCGGGGATACGGTGGGCATGCGCCGGGCAGCGGAACTGCTCATCAGTGCCGTGCGGAGCGGCCACGGCGTGAGCATTTCCCTGCACGAGGCGGACGCCCTGGTTCGCCAGCGTCGGCCCCGGCTGCACACCGCGCAGGGCGAGCAGAATCTGCTCTCGGTGGTAGACCAGGCGCTGGACACGACGGCGGCAGCGGTGGTCTCGTTCGTGGAGCGGCACTGGGGCAACGGCCGCCAGTTCGCCCACTTGCTGTTCACCGGCGGCGGCGCGGAGGCGTTGCGGGATACCCTGCTGCGCCAGTATCCGCAGGGAGCGGTGCTGCCCAGTCCGGTCACGGCCAACGCCCTGGGTCTGGCCCGCTATGCGGCGCGCGCATTCTGAGGACGGCGGCAGCCTGCCGTCACTCGACGGCATCGTGACGGCAGGTTGCGCCGGCGAGGAGAAAGTCGAGGACCGATGACACGACGAACGCCAGGTCCACAGCCTATCAAGTTCACCTTGCGATTTTATCCGGGCAGGGACGACGACCTGATCCGCTGGCTGGACGAGCTCGATGGCGGGTACATAGGAGCCAAGACGCGGGCCATGAAAGAGGCGCTGCGCCGCGGTCTGAGGGCCGCGCCGGCAGCGGACCGTTCGGCCAGATCCTGCCAGGACACGCTCACGGCAAGCCTGGCAGAGGTTCGGCAGGTGGTGGAAGTTGCGGTCGCTTCTGCCCTGGGTCACTATCAGGGCGAGTTGACCGATCCTGCAGCGGAAACAACAACAGTGGAAGAGAACGATGAGACGGAAGACTTGTTGGAAGCGTTCAAGGACTCGTTGGTCTTGGGCGGTGATTGAGCGAGCACATCAGCACGGAACCTCACACGTGTCCAGAGCCGGGGTCCCGACGCGCCGACACACTTCTGTCTGCTGCTGCGCAGGGACGCCAGACCGCGTGTCGGCGCGTCGGGACAGCAAGCTAAAGCCGCTTGGGGGCTGTCGCCCCAGGGGTGCAGCTCGCTGCGCTTCTGCACCGTCGGGGGAGGCCCCGGTGACCACGAGGGCTGTGCCCTCTGGGACGCAGCCTGCCGGACCTCCGGGCACTGGGGGCCAGGGCACTGCTGCTCCCGCTACGCGGGAACGCAGCAGCACAACGCATAGGAGGGCATAGATGCCAAACACAGGCCGGTTCACCAAACACCTCCAGCTCTACGTCGAGCCGGAGATGCACCAGTTTCTCAAGATCCTGGCCGAGCGCCAGAACGTTACCATGAACGAAGTGATCCGCGAGGCTATCCGCGCGTACGTGGATGGCCAGGAGGATATGATGAACAGCCGCAGCCGCCTGGGGGCGGGGGTCATCCGCCGCCTGGAGAAGGTGCAGCGCCAGTTGCTGGCGCAAGGCACCTACCAGGCCAGGCTCCAACTCGCAGCGATGGTCATTTTGCTCACAGAACAGGGCCTCGACGAGCCGGGCACCATGGCGCAGATCGTCAAACTGGCCGAGCACCCCAAGATCGTCGAGGCAGTAGGAGGCCAGCCATGAAGTGCATCTGCAACTTTCGATACGCCCAGTCGAGGAAAGGCGGCGCTCACTTCCCGGATGTCAAGGGATTGCTACGTTACGTGCAGTTCCGCGATGATCGCGACGATCATATTCCCGGCAGGGCCAACCGTTGGATAGACGGCGGGCTGGGCGCCAGCTACCCCCAGATCCTGGCCCGGCTGGACCAGCTCAGCCCCGGCAACCGCGACGCCTACTGCTTCAGTATAGTCATCTCCCCCGACCCCGAAGCGATGACCGGCGTGGACGGCGATCCGTATGAGCGTTTCGTGGAGACGGTCCAGGAGGCCATGGAGGAGTGGGAGGCCTGGCGGCTCGACAACGACCCCCGGCCCCAGGCCGGGCGCATCGAGTACAGCTTTGTGGTCCATCGTCCTGAGCGGGAGTATGGCGAACAGATGCACGCCCACCTGATCCTGCCGGCGGCCACCGAACACCCGGCAACGCGGGACAAGACGCCGCTCTACAACTACCGGCCCCACGTGGAAGCCTTCAAAGAGATCACCGGCCGCCAACTCGACCGCGCCTTTGAGCTGGAGCGGGAGCGCGACGAACCCGAGTTGGAGCCGAAGCGAGAACTCGAACTGGACCGAGAGCGCGAGGCAGAAGAGCTGGAAGGCATCCTGCCCGAGCGTGAGATTGGGTTCGTGCTCTCCCTGGAGCGCTAGCCGGGATGAGAACGACGATGCGACGCCGCCTGTTGACCGGTCTGCAAGCAGTCTACCAACGTGCAATGAAGCGCAAGCCCAAAGCGCCTGGCAACGAAGCCACCTTGTGTCGGCGCAAGACCTTCAAGCGCTGGTCGCAGCCCCACCGCCGGGGCTGGACCCTGCGGGGCAGGTTCTACGGCGGGCGAGGGCAGTTCCTGGGCAGGCGATTCAGCCTGAGTGAGGACGACCTGGCCCGCGGTGTGGTCGCCTTTGGCTGGCACGCGACTGATTTGGTTCTGTTCCCGGCCATCGCCGATCGGATGCGCGACGGCCACAGCCTGGTCGTGACCGACACGTCGGGCATCTTGCTGTGCCACATCCGAACGGTCGCCGCGAGAACCGGCCACCTGCTCCTGATCCACGACCTCGACCGCCCGGCCATTAGCTGCGTCCTCAACCCTTGCGAGTGGATCGACGAGGTGAATGAGGCCAGGGACGTGGCTGCCATCCTGGTTTCGGCGGCGCACCGGCGCGTTCCGGCCGGCGGGCCAGGCGCAATTCGTCAGGCCGTCGACCTCCTGGCGGCCTGCCTCCTCCACTACCAGAGTTTCGGCAAGCTGTTGGATGCCCGGCAGGACGTGCCCCGGTTGGCTCGGGAGTTGGCCCACAGCCAGGTCCCTGGCGTGGCTGACCTGGTGGCCGGTCTCAAGGCAGGGGCCACCAGAGATGCGGGCCTGGCAGCCGGCATCACGGCCACAGCCTTTGGCATCGGCCTGGCGCCCTGGTCCAATCCTGCCGTCTGTGAGGTTAGCGGCCATAGCAACACGTTCCCTTCGCTCAGTTCAGGTCTGGATCTGCCCGCGCAACTGGCCGGCCTGCCCACGGTGATCATCCTCCGCTACGTCCGGCGGCAGGCAGACATCCACGGCCCCTACCTGGGGATGCTCCTCTACGCCCTGGCCGCTCGCCTGGCCAGAGTTCCCTCGGCTGGCTCCCTGCCCGTGGGTTTGATCCTGGAGAACCTGGCGGACCTCGGCCGTCTCGATGCACTGATCCGTCATGCCAGCGGAAGCGTCCCCATCCTGGCCGCCGCCGGCTCGATTGCCGAATTCGACCGTTTCTATCCGGCCCGGGAGGAGGCCGAACGAATGCTGGATGGCCTGGCGACCCAGATCGTCTTTGGCGGCCGCGATCAGCCTACAGCCGAGTTCGTCTGCCGGTTAGGCGGCGGGATGATCCTGCCCGAGGATGTCACCGGACTGGCCCGAGATCATGCTATCATTCTTGCCCGCGCCGGCGACGAGGATCGGGCCGCCCGGGTCATTTTTCACGGTACTCCCACACCTTTTTCCAAGCGGGAGGACTGGAAGCTGCGCCAGGCCCAACTCAAGTCGATCACCGTCATCCCCAGGCCACCAAACGCTTCGTCCAAACCATCTCAACCGAGCGGTCGGCCTCATTCGCCCCCCAAGCAAGCCGAGCCGGCCTCGGCGAGGCTTCGACAAAGCTCAGTCGAGCCTTCAACTGAACCGGTGGGAAGCAAAACGAAAGGGCGTACCCCGGCATACGAGGCCATCGAGCGACTGCTGGCGGACGCACCCGAATCTGACAGAAAGAAGGACAGGGACCTATGGACAAACGAGAACTGGTAACGCACGCCGCCAGGCGCAGTACATTGACCAGGTGGCAGGTGGAGGAGGCCCTCCACGCCATCCTGGAGACGGTCGCGGAAGCCATTACCGCTGGCGAGCCGGTGCTTCTGAAGGACTTTGGACGCTTCTCGACATGGGAACGCAAGCAGCGCATCCGGGGCTTTGACGGCCAGGCGCACGAGGTGGATGAGGTGCAATTGACCTTCAAGGCGTCGGCCGTCTTGCGGCGTCGCCTGAAAGAGAAATCGCTGTAGGCGACGGGTCCGATAGCAACAGCAAGCGGCTGAATCCACACGCCGAGACAGGGGAGTCAAGCCTTGTCTGCGGTGTATCCCGCAAGGAGCTTTTTTTCTTGGAACGGGGGGACGTATCTGATGTGCCGCCCGGAATGCGGCTGTACGCAGATGGAGCGCATGTGGCGGGTGTTTGGTTATTCGCCGGGGGCAGCCAGCATACCATCCTGCAGATGGTAGACCTGGTCGGCGAACAGATCCACCGTCAGATCGTGGGTAGCGATGAGCACAGTGGTTCCCTCCTGGTCCACGATCCGGCGCAAGAGGGCCAGGACCAGCTGGCCGGTGGCCGAATCGAGCTCGCCTGTCGGCTCGTCGGCCAGGATGAGGGCCGGCCGGGTGGAGATGGCACGGGCGATCGCCAGCCGCTGCTGCTGCCCACCGGATAGCTCGAAAGGGCGGTGTCCGGCCCACTTTTCGAGGCCCACCATGGCCAGCACTTCTTCCACGCGCCGCCGGCGCCTGCCTCGACCCACACCGGCCAGCCGTAGCATAAGGTCCACGTTTTCGCTGGCCGAGTAGGTGGGCAGCAGGGCGAAGGACTGGAATACAAACCCGATGCGCCGCCGGCGCAGCCGCACGCGCCTCCACTCTGATAGCCGACCCACGTCCCGTCGCTCGAACCAGACGCGGCCCGAGGTGGGCCGGTCCAGCCCACCGATGCAGTTGAGCAGCGTCGTCTTGCCCGAACCGGAGCGGCCGCGCAAGGCGACGAGCGTGCCCGGCGCCACGGACAGATCCACCCCCTGGAGCGCCTCGACCCGTCGCGTCCCGACGCGGTAGATGCGCGTCAGCGCCTCGGTGCGGACGAGGGCTTCCCCGGCCTTCATCGCTTGCGCCCCCTCACCCGCCAGCCGCGCAGCCCGCGCTGTTTGGCAGCCGGTGACTCCTCTTCCTCAGCCCCACTGCTCGACGGCAGGCCGGCCGCGGGGTGCCCGTCTACCGGGCGAATCAGGATGCCCTCGTCGGTCACTTCCAGCGTCGCCCTGTCGCCGATGCCGAACCGCTCCAGGTATTCGCCCGGCACCTGCAGCCGGCCGGCCGAGTCGAGGACGACGTACTCGTGGTAATCCACGGCTTCCTCGCTCGCCTCTTGTTCCCCCTCCTGCCCATCGCCCGCCATAGCGCGCTCGAGCTGACTCACGCGGCGAATCGTCTCGGTGCTGGTCCTGCCATCACGGATGGCAACGACGCGGTCCACCTGTCGGGCGATCTGAGGGTCGTGGGTGACGATGACCGTCGTCAACCCATAGGCCCGGTTCAATGCTCGGAAGAGATCGAGCAGGCCCTGGGCCGTCGCCGAGTCGACTTCGCCCGTCGGCTCGTCGGCCAGCAGGAGCCGGGGCCGGTTGGCCAGGGCCACGGCGATGGCCACCCGCTGCTGCTGCCCGCCCGAGAGCTGGGCCAGGCGGTGGCGCCGGTGCTCCCACAGCCCCACCGCTTCCAGAAGCTCGCGCGAGCGCCTGCGCTTATCGAGGAGCCCGGCGCCGGCCACGGTCATGGGCAGCTCGACGTTCTCGCGAGCCGTCAGGTAGGGGATCAGGTTGCGGCCCGTCTGCTGCCAGACAAAGCCCACCTCGGCTCGGCGGTAGCGATCCAGGTCACGGTCGGAGAGCTTGAGCAGGTCACGGCCATCGACGGTGACGCGCCCGGCCGAGGGCCGGTCGAGGCCGCCCACGATGTTCAGCAGCGTGCTCTTGCCGCTGCCCGAGGCGCCGACGATGCCCAGCATCTCGCCGGCGGCGACCGCCAGGTCCAGGCCCTGGAGGGCGACGACTTCCAGGTCGGCGACCTTGTAGATCTTGACCAGGTTGTCGCAGAGGATGAAGGGGTCGGTCATCCGGCCTCTCCCAGCTTGATGGCCTCAAAGATTCTCATCCGCAGCAACAACAAGATCAATGCAGCCACCGCTGCCAGAAAGATGGCGCCGAAAACGTAATAGATAGGCAACAACTCCTGCCAGGCGATCTGCACCACAAAAGGCGGCACCTGGGCCGTCTTGCCTGCCCCGACCTGCAAGTAGGGAATGAACAGGCGGCTGGCGGTCACGCCCAGGGCCGTACCCAGGCCGGCGCCGGTCAGGATGAGGATCGCCTGCTCGCCGGCCAGGTAGGCGGCCATCTGGCCCACCGACAGACCCACAGCACGCAGCGTGCCCAGCTCGATAAAGCGCCGCCGGAACGAGACGACGGCATAGACCAGAAAGCCGAGGACGGTGAGCACGGCCGACGCGAAAAAGCCGGCGGTCAGCAGGCCAAAGAGGCCCTGGCGCTCGGGCCGGGTTTGCTCGGCGGCGATCAGGTCGCGGGCGCTGGACGACGACACGACGGCCAGGCGCAGATCGCGCACGCCGGCGACGATCTCGCCGGCAGGGACGGCAGGGTCGGTCGCCAGCCAGACGTCGTACGGAAAGGTGCCGCCCAGGCCCTGGTGGACGTAGTCCAGATTGGCCACGAAGAAGGGGCCGTCCTGGGGGTAAAGGCTGGGAAAGAGGTCGAGGGGGCTGGCGACGGTGAATGGGATCTCGTGGAACTCGCCCGCACTCCCTCCGGTCGCCACGGTCAGGCGCAGCGGGTCACCCACGGCCAGCCCGTTCTGCGCCAGGAAATCGCGGCTGACCAGCAGGTTGGCCGGGTCGACGGCCAGGCGGTTCATCAGCCCGCCCAGCGATTCCCCGCCGGCAAAGTCGGGCCGGTAGAAGGCCACGGCGGGAAAGTCGAGGCGGTCGACGCCCAGCAGCCGCCCCGCCTGCTGCCGCCCGCCGAGGTTCGAGGCGGCGCTGTAGTCGCCCACCCGCGCTGCGGCGCGCACACCCGGCACGCGCAGGTGCTCACTCACCGGCAGGAAGAGCCAGCGTGGTCCATCTTCCTCTGACGACGACGGGGCGGCGGGCTGGCCAGAAAGGCCCGGCTGCTCCGGGGTGTCGGTACTCTCTCCCAGCTCGGCCAGGTTCAGGTCGGTGCCGACCTGGTAGTAGACGCGGTCGGCCAGGTGATCGTCGAGGGTGACGGCCATCGAGGCGCTGAAAGCGGCCAGGCTGAGGGTCAGGCTCAGAAGCAGCAGCGGTCCGGTATACTGCCCCGTCGATCGGGCGAGCTGGCGCAGCGTCAGGACGGGCGTCGTGCCCGGCAGCCAGTTCGCCAGCCAGGCCAGGGCGCCCATCAACCAGGGAAAGACCCGCACGAAGACTAAGGCCAGGGAGAAACAAAAGAGGGCGGGGACGAGGAAAAGGAGGGGATTGGAGAACGGGTCATTGCCGCTGCCCAACAGCGTGATGGTGCCCTGTTTGCGCAAGAGATACCAGCCATAGAGGGGCGGGGCGAGAAGGAGAAAGTCGAGAAAGAATCGCTGGTACAGAGGCCGGAGCAGCGCTCGCGCCCGTTCCCACTTGAAGGTGACAATGGTGTGGCGCGTGGCGGCCAGGGCCGGAACAAGCAGGGCCAGTACGGCCAGTCCCACGCCGAGCAGCCCATACTCCAGTGCCGTCGGCGAAAGGGCCACAGCCAACGCCGGGCGGGTTGCCAACTCGCCCAACAGGGCCGGGTCAAGGAAGGTGCGGGTGCGGTCCATCAGTCCGGCCAACCATTGTCCCAGAGCCAGCCCGCCGGCCAGCCCCAGGGCGCCCACCAGCAGGCCCTCCAGCAGATAGACCAGGAGCACCTGCCCCCGCGTCGTGCCCCGGCTGCGCAGGATGGCAATCTCGCCCTGGTCGCGGCGGACGACCAGGCCGGCGATGAGGGCCAGGAAGTAGAGGAGCAGGCCCACGACCGGGATACCAAAGAGGGTCAGCACTACGGTCAGCAGCCGGGCCGACTGCCGATAGCCTTCCAGCGCTTCTACAGGCGAGACGTCGAGGTCCGTGTTGGCCAGGAGGGCCGCTGCCCGCGACCGGGCTGTGGCGATGCGGGCAAGCAGGCTCGGCACGTCGGCGGTGTGCACCTGATCCCCATCAAAGACCTGGTACCAGACGGCCTGGGAAACCGGCGCATCAAGGACAGGAACCACCTGCTCGACGAAGGCCGCCTCCGTGGTCAGCAGCGTCTCGTCGAAGGACCTGGGCTGGTAGAACCAGAAATCTTGGGTGGGGTCAATGGGCCGCCATACCCCGGCGATCTTGACCGGAACCTGCACGTCCCCGCCCGTGTCAAAGAGCACGTAGCGCTCCCCCGCCTGCAACCCTAGCCGCTCGGCCAGCGCCTGGCTGACGAGGACGGGAACGTCCTCCGTCCCGTCGGGGAGGGACTGAGAGAGGGGGAAGACGCCCTCGACAAGCTCGATTTGTTCTTCCAGACTAGTGATAAAGCCCAGGCTCGTCCACATCAGCGGCTCCCGTTCAGCAAAGGCGCCCGAACCGCTGGCAGGGAAAAGGCGCAAGTTGCCGGTCTTGACGTGGCGCACCAACGATTCCAGGGGAAGGCCGATGATGTTGGCTACTTGCTGTGAGAGGTATTCGTCGACGGGGGCAACTGCTTCCCAACCGACGTCGCCGTGCCAGGCGCCGACGTAGCGCCACAGAAAGGCAAAGGGCGGCCGGTGGGTGCCCGCTTCGGTCCCCGAAACAGCGCCGGGACTGCGAAGCTCCCCTTGCAGCAGCTCGTGGTGCACCGCGTCGGCGTAGAGCGGGATGCTCGCCAGCAGCCCCACCGCTGCCACCAGCCCGGCCAGCAGGCAGAGCATCAACAACCGCTGGTTCCAGAGGCGTTTGGCGGCGAGGATTAGGGTCGAGAAAAGCGTAGCGAGAAAGCTCATTGTGGTTCGGGTATCAGGTACCAGATACCGGGTACCAGGGAACCGGGTACCCGATTCCTGATTCCCGGCTCACGGTCCAACAACCACATCCCCCTCCTCCACTCCATCCACAATCTCCACCCGCTCCGCGCTCTCAATGCCCAGGGTGACATCGACGCGGCGCTGGCCAGCGCCCTCCTGGATGACGACGAACTGGCGGCCCTCGAAGGTGCGGATGGCGGCCGGGGGCAGCCACAGGACGTCGGTTTTGCGCTCGAGGACGGCGGTAACGCGGACCAGGTCGCCAGGTGCGACATCTACGTCCCTGAACTCCACTGTCAGGTGAGTGGCTCGATCCTCCTCTTCCAGGCCCGTGGCGCTGCCGCCTGAGCCATAGGGGTAGGGCAGGGAGCGGATGGAACCTGCCAACTCCTGGCCCGGGTACTCGACCGGGACGG
>CAYLZO010000135.1:0-14180 GCA_964387775.1 uncultured Anaerolineaceae bacterium | reverse complement strand
TGCCGATAGAGCGGCAGAATCCCGATGGCCCCCTCGACCTGGGCCTGGCTCGGACAGGCGTTGGACACGACGAGGGTCACGGTATAGGTCTGGGCTGCGGTGTAGACGTGGCTGACCACCGGCCCGGCCCCCAGCCCCCCGTCGCCAAAGTGCCAGGTGTAGGTCAGGGGCAGGGTCCCGGTCGGGACCGTGCCGGTCAGGACGACGGCCCGGCCCACGCGCGGGACGGCCGGCGCCCAACTCAGCGACAGACCCCCCACCGGCGTGCACGGGGCCTCGACCGTGGTCGTCAACCGGCTGCCGGCCGCGAGCGATGGCTCGGCCCGGGAGGCCGCCGTCACCGTGACCACGTCGCGGCTGCCCGACGTGGCCGTGACCGGGATCGAGACCTGCACAGGCACCGTCACGCCAGCGCCGGCCACCAGCTCGCTCTGGGTCACAGGCAACCCGACGGCCCAGGCGTTGCCGGCGGGGGACAGGTCAAAGGTCTCGGTCACGTTGCCGGTGTTGGTCAGCCACAGGGTGTAGGTCAGCGTCGCGCCCGGCAGGCCGGTCTGCGCCGCGACCGGCGGCACCAGGGCCAGGCCCAGGACCGCGTCGGCCACCGTCGTCAGCGTGCTGCCGGCCCCGGCCGGCGGGAGGCGCGGATCGCCCAGGGACGCCGCCTGGACGGTAACGGCGTCGCTGTCTCCGGCCAGGGCGCCGGCCGCCACCGCGACGTACACCTCAAACTCGGCCGAACCGCCTGCCAGCAGCGGCCCCACCGTCTCGTCAGAGAGCGCGGCGTCCCACAGGTGGCCGCCGAGGCTCAGGGCAAAGGTGTCGGCCAGGGTGCCGGCGTTGGTCAGCCGCAGGGTGTAGGTGACCACGTCGCCCGGCGCGCCGTGACCGGCGGCCGCCAGCGGGTCCAGGGCCGCATCATAGTCCTCGACCACCAGCGCCCGGCTCAGAACGTCGGTCTGGCAGAGGCCGGTGGCCGTCAGCGTCACGGTGTAGCGCCCCCCCTGGGCGTAGGTGTGGGTCGGGTTGGGCAGCGTGGACGTCGTCTCGTCGCCAAAACCCCAGGCGTAGGCCACGGCCCCCTGGCTCAGGTTGGTGAACGTGAGCGGATGGTCGCGCACCACCGGCGTCTCGAAGGCAAAGTCGGCCCGGGTCCCCGCCTCGACCGCCGTGACCGTCAGCGGCTGGCCGGCGACGGGCGTCAGCCACTCGGTCGCCGTGACCTGGTAGGTCGAGTTCACGATCTCGGTGCCGGAGGGGACGCAGGCGACGGTCACGGCCAGGGTCACGTCGAGGGCGCCGTCGCCGGGCAGCGCCAGATCGGGCCACACGACCTCGCTGCCGTCGAGGGTCCCGCCATCGCTGGCCCAGGCCAGGGCCGTGTCCGCCGGCAAGGTGTCGCGGAGGGTCACGTCCGAGACGGAGCCGCCCTGATTAACCACGCTGAGAGTGTAGGTCAGACGCCGGCCTGCTTCCACGGGGTCGTCTGAGGCGGCCTTGGTCAGGGTCAGGGCCGGGGTGGGGGCCAGCACCGTCATGGTCAGGGGCAGGTCGAGGTCGGACGTGATAGGATCGTTGCTCTCGACGCGCAGGGTGGCGGTGTAGACGCCGTAGGCATCCTGCGGTGCCGTAAAGACGACGGTGACCGTCACGCTGTCGCCCGCCGCCACGGTGCCCGAGGTCGGCGTCTCGCCCACCCAGGGCACGTCGGCCCGCAAGACGGTTTCCTCGACGGCGGCCAGGGCGTTGATGCGGCCGTAGCCAAAGACGTAATTGGGAAAGGCCGGGCCGGCCCCGCACCAGCTCCCATTTTTGATGGTCTGTCCCGTGTCGGCCGTGGTGGTCAGGATGTCCCAGATCTCCTCGCGGGGGATGGCCGGCTCGACCTGGCGCAGCAGGGCCACCAGCCCGGCCACGTGGGGCGTAGCCATCGACGTGCCCGAATAGGCGGCGTAGGAGGCATCGCCCCCGGCGGTGGACGAGGTGACCGATTCGCCGGGGGCGGCGACGTCGGGCTTTTGCACCGGAAAGACGCCCGTGCCGGAGCCGGGACCCCGGCTGGTGTAGGTATAGTTGCGATCCTGGCTGTCGGTGCCGCCCACGCCGATGACGTTGTCGTAGCTGCCCGGCGAGCCGAGGGTGTTGCAACCCGAGCCCTCGTTGCCCGCCGCAAAGACGGGGATGATGTTGGCCGCGTTCCAGGCCTCGACGAAGCTATAGTACCAATCGTCCTCGCCGCCGCCGCCCCAAGAGTTGTTCACCACGTCGGGGGCCTGGGTCGGGTCGGGGTTGTTGCCGTCGAGGTCGGTGGGGGCCACCATCCACTGGGCGCAGAGGGTCAGCGCTGCGTCGGAGCAATAGCTGGGCGGCTGGTCGCAGCCCATGCAGGCCGTCCAGCGGGCGTCGGGCGCCAGGCCCACGTCGTGGTCGAACGGCCCGTCGCCGTCGCCGCCGACCATGGTGCCCATCGTGTGCGAGCCGTGGCCGTTCCAATCGCAAGGGGCTGTGGCCGCGCCGGTGCAGGCGCTCTGGGCGTCGGCCGTGGGCGGATACCAGTTATAGTCGTGCTGGAAGACGCCGCCGCCCAGGTTGCCCCGGTAGGAGGGCAGGAGCGCTTCGTGGGTGTAGCGCACGCCCGTGTCGATGTTCGAGACCACCACGCCCTCGCCCGTGACGCCGAGCTGCGACCAGACCTGAGGCGCGCTGACGATGTTGAGGTTCCACAACGTGTCGGCCGCCGTCTTGGGCGGATCGGTGGTGACGATGGCCAGTTGCTCCGGGTCGGGGATGTGTATCTGCGAGTAGACGCCCCGGATGCGGGCCACGTCGCCCCGGGCGCCCATGGCGTCGATGAGTGCCTGGTCGCCGCCGTAGACCAGGATCGCGTTGTTGATCCACAGCGGCTCAAAGCGGAGGCCGCGCTTGTCCAGGTAGGCCCGGATCTCGGCCTGAGCGCGCTCGGCCGTGAGGGTCAGGGCGTCAAAGACGTACCGGCGGCGCACGTCTTTGTCGGCGATGGCGTAGGCCGGGCTCAGGTCGGCCCGCTCGCGCAGCCAGATGAAAAGGTCGGTCGTGGGCGCGGCCTCGAGCTCGGCGCGGACCTGCGCGTCCACGCGGAAGGGATCGTCCACCCACAGCGTGGGCGGGTCGGCCAGGAGGCCGGCGCCCACGGGCGTCGTCTGGCTGCCCCCCGGCATCTCTCTCAGCGAGAAGGCGAGCTCACCCGGCCCCTCGTTGCCGATGGTCACAGTGTGGGTCGTCACCTCGCCCATCTGCTGCGTGGCGCTGAGGGCCGCGGGCGCTACGCGGATGCTGGGCGCGTCCAGGATCAGCTCCACGTCGTGGCGATGGGGCACACCGCCGGCCAGCGTCACGCTCGCTTCGTCGGGCAGGTAGCCGGCAGCCGAGACGGCGACGGTGTAGGTCCCCGAAGGCAGCCAGCGGCCGTAGCCGCCGCCGGCTTTGGTGGTGGCGGAATAGACGACGGTCTGGCCTGTGCTCGAGATCACCTCGACGTAGGCCCCCGCCAGCGGGCCGCCGGGCCGGTCGCTGGTGACGGTGCCCGACAGCTCGGTCCAGTGCGCCGGGGCGGTGACCGTCATCGTCGCCGGCACCTCGACGCGGGGCGCGTTGGGGTCGTTGCTGTCGATCTGCAAGGTGGCCTGGTAGACGCCCGGCTGGTCCACCTCGGCGACGCCGGCGTGCCAGCCGATGGTGATGGGCTGGGTGGCCGAGACGCCCAGCGTGCCGCTGACCGGCACCTCCTGGAGCCAGGGCACCCACAGCCCGCCGTCACAGGGCGGCGAGCCCGGATATTGGTAGCAGATGGCCAGGCCGTCGGCCAGGACGGCCTGGTTGTAGGCGTATTGGAGGTAGTTGCTGCCGCTCTGGCGGATGCCCACCGTGGCGCTCGCGCCATCGTCCCAGGCCGCGTCGCCAAAGACGACGTCCTGGTACTGGAACTTGAGGTTGTTGCTGCCCTCGTAGAGGATCAACTCAAAGGTTACATCCCCAATTCCATTGTAATGAGGCCGGTCGTGCCACTCGACGACGAAGCGGCGGTTGGGCGCCGCGCCCACCGTCTGGTAGTAGACGTTGCCCGTCTCGTCGTCGATGTCGTCCCAGAAGGGGGCGATGAGGTCGGCCTGGCTCGTCGTGGCGAGCGACTCGTTGGTGTAGGGCAAATCGCCGCTGGTGGCGTCAAAGAAGAGGCCGCCGTTGTTGCCCACCCGCAGGGCCGTGGACGCCGTCCCGTAGAAGGTGAAAGGGAAGGGCAAAGTCACGTTCGCTTCGCCGTCGTCCGAGAGGTTCAAGGCCGTGCCGCCGGTGGCGTCGATCCACTCAAAGCGGGGGCCGGTGGGCTCGGTCGAATCCTGGTAGGTGTAGCCAAAGGGGTCGGGTCCGCCCATCGCCGCCGGCACAAAGCCGCCCGGCGCCTCGGCAAAGGCCCATTCCAGGGTACCGGCGCCGTTGTTGGTGATGACCAGGCCCGGCGTGTCGGTGAGGACCGAGCCCAGCTCAAGCTCCCGGCTCAACAAAGCCGGGCTGTACGCGATGCGCGGCGTGGCCAGCTCGCTGCGGAGCTCGGCCGGGGCGGCAAGTTGCTCACGAAGGACCAGGCCGGCCGGGTTGTTCGATCCTTGCGCCCGGCCGGCGAGGGGGGCGGAAAAGCTCCCCAGAATCACGGAACTTGCGATCAGAAATGCGACAACCTTGTGAAAGTTCATGGTACTCCTCTCATCGCCCGAAACGGCTGACTCGGGTCCCAAACACTCGGAACCCTGCGAGCTTTTTTCGGGGCGCCAGCGTCGGCGTGCCCCGGCAACTATTGTGCCCCGCTTGGGCGATTTTCGCAAGTTGCGAAGCAGCCGAGGCTGGTTGAGCGGTGACATCGGTTTGGTCCAGCGGCCGAGTTGTGATAGAATGTCTGTCTATCAGCCCAAAAGGAGGGATCCATTGACCAGAACCGGCCTACTAGAGCGATTGGACCAGGGAATCGTCCTCGGCGCGGAGGGCTATGTCTTTGAACTGGAGCGAAGGGGCTATTTGAAAGCCGGGCCGTACGTGCCCGAAGCCGTGTTGGACCACCCGGAGGCGGTCAAAGCCCTGCACCGGGAGTTTCTTCGAGCCGGCGCCGAGGTGATGGTCGCCCTGACCTACTATGCCCACCGCGACAAGCTGCGGGCCGTGGGCCGGGAGGGGGAGCTGGAGGCCCTGAACCGGCAGGCCGTGCGCCTGGCCCGCGAGGTGGCCCAGGAGGGCGGCGCGCTGGTGGCCGGCAACATCTGCAACACCTGGGTCTACGACCCGAGCAATCCCCAGGAGACGGAAGAACGGGTGCGGCAAATGTACACCGAGCAGATCGGCTGGGCCGTCGACGAGGGCGTGGATTTCGTCATCGCCGAGACGCTGGACTACCTGGGCGAGGCCCTCGTCGCCGTGGAGGTCATCAAGGGGTTTGGCCTGCCGGCGGTGGTCACCTTTGGCTCCGTGCGGGATGAGACCAAGGACGGCTATTCCTTCGCCGGGGCCTGCCGGGCGTGCGAGGAGCGGGGCGCCGACGTGGTAGGGCTCAACTGCTCCCGGGGGCCAGACACGATGCTGCCCCTGATCCGCGAGATCCGGGAGGCCGTGGACGGCTACGTCGCCGCCCAGCCCGTCGCCTACCGGACGACGCCCGAGGCCCCCTCCTTCCAGGCCCTCAAGGACGGCGGCGAGCGAGCCTTCCCGATCGCCCTCGACCCCTTCCAGACGACGCGCTTTGAGATGGCCGACTTTGCCGTCCAGGCCCGCGAGATCGGCGTGCGCTACATCGGCACCTGCTGCGGCGCCGCGCCCCACCACGTGCGGGCCATGGCCGAGGCCCTGGGCCGCACGGTGCCGGCCAGCCGCTACTCGCCCGAGATGTCGCTCCATCCCATGCTGGGCGACCACGTCAAGGTGCGCGACGTCGAATTCCTGGCCGATTGGAAGGACGGATGACGGCCGACACCCATCGAGAGCCGCCCCCGCCGGGCTTTTGGACCGGCATCGAGGAGTTCAACCGGGGCGAGTTCTTTGAGTGCCACGAGACGCTGGAGATGATCTGGATGGAAGAGCCCCGCCCCATCCGGGAGCTGTACCAGGGCATCCTCCAGATCGGCGTGGCCTTTTACCACCTGGCCCGGGGGCGCTACCGGCCGGCCCGGGTGCTATTGGAACGGGGCACGAACTATGTGCGGGCCTTTGACCCGGCCCATTTTGGCGTGGACGTCGCCCGGCTCATCGCCGACGCGGAGCGCTGCCAGGCCGAGATGGAGCGCCTGGGGCCGGAAAGGCTGGACGAGTTCGATTGGTCGCTGGTGCCACGGATAGAGATAGAATCGAGTGAGGACGAATGAGCAGTGAGGAACGTAAACTGAACTACGGCGGACAGGCCGTCATGGAGGGCGTCATGATGCGCGGCTCGAAGGCCATGGCCGTGGCCGTGCGCCAGCCCGACGGCGAGATCGTGGTCCACACCGAGCCACTGAACCCCAGCATCTATACCGGGACGCTGAGCAAGATCCCCTTTGTGCGGGCGCTGACCAGCCTGTGGGACGTATTGGTGCTGGGCATCCGCACGCTGATGTATTCGGCCGAGGTGGCCCTGGGACCCGAGGAAGAGGTCGAGTTCAGCGGCCCCATCGCCTGGGGCACGGTGGCCGTCTCGTTCGCGTTCGGCATCGGCCTCTTTTTCGTGGGGCCGCTGCTGCTGGTGGGCCTCGTGGACCGCTACATCGAGTCCTCCTTTGTGAGCAACGTCGTCGAGGGGGCCATCCGCATGGCCGTCTTTGTCGCCTACGTCTGGCTCATCGGCCGGATCCCCGACATCCGGCGGGTCTTTGCCTACCACGGCGCCGAGCACAAGACGATCAACGCCTACGAAGCAGGCGCCGAGCTGACGCCGGAGGCCATCGCCCCTTATTCGACGGCTCATTATCGCTGCGGCACGGCCTTTTTGCTGTCGGTGATGGTCATCTCGATCTTGATCTTTGCCCTGCTGGGCCGCCCGCCGATGCTGCTGCGCATCGCCTCGCGCATCGTGCTCATCCCGGTGGTGGCCGGCATCGCCTACGAGTACATCAAGCTCACCAACCGCTTCCAGCAGAGCCCGATTGTCCGCGTCGTCGCCGCGCCCAACCTGGCCTTACAAAGCCTCACCACCCGCGAGCCCGATCGCTCCATGCTGGAGGTGGCCATCATCGCCCTGAAGCGAGTCCTGGAAATGGAAGCGGCCCCGAAAACCGGCGAGTCAGCCAGTGCCCCCGACAAAGTTGCCGATTCGTCCCCGGCCATGCTATAATAGCGGTCAGGCTGATTATCGAGACAACGTTTTGGGGGAGTAGACTATGGCAGAGAAGTCGAGCACGTCTACAGCCAATCGTCAAAAAGCCCGCAAAGAAAACGCTGTGGGCTTGCAGCACTACGAGCGATGGGACATCGAGGAAGCCATCAATTCCTTCGAAGCCGCCATCGACCTGCACCCCGAGAACCCCGAGTACCACCTCAACCTGGCCCGCGCCCTGGGCCGTTACGGCGATTTCGACGCAGCCCGGCGGGCGCTGGGATCCTACATCCGTTACGAGCCGGACAAGGACCTGTCCGAGCGCTTTGAGCAGCTCTTTGCCGAAGGCATGGACGAGGTCGAGACCAAAGTCACCCAGCAGATGACCCAGAAAAAGCTGCCCTTGGAGGTCATCGGCGCGGCCGTGCAGATGTGGCTCGAGTACCGCATCTGCCTGGGCCGCCGGCCCCTCATCATCCGCAAGCCCGAGACGTGGGCGGCGGCCCTCGATTACACCGTGCGCAAGGTCAATTTCCGGGAGCTGACCCAGCGCGAGATCGCCGACCTGTACGGCGTCAGCCCCTCGACGGTACGGGCCTACCACAACGACCTGGTCCAGACGCTCGACATCATGCCCTGTGACTACCGTTACTTTCGAGGTGAGGAGAATCCCCTCGACCGGCTGGTCGAGGCGGCAGCCATGTTGGAAGAATTGGAGGAGCGATTCCGCCGGCCATAGGTGGATATTGGGTATTGGAGATTGACTGGGGGAGACAGGGTGGCAGGGCGCCATCCCGGTGGCCCCCATTTTACATTTTACGAGAAACCCAGCGAGGAGAGGGCGAAAATGACAGAAGTTGCAAGCATCGTCCGCGCAGATCCCCTGCGTGATTTTTGTGTCCGCGTGTTCACCGAGATGGGCGTATCGCCCGAGGACGCCCGCATCACGGCCGACGTGCTGGTCGAGGCCAACCTGCGGGGCATCGACTCCCACGGCGTGGCCCGGCTGGCGCGTTACGTCAACGGCCTGCGCGACGGCGTGATGATCGCCCGGCCCGACGAAAAGGTGGTCGTCGAAACGCCGACGACGATCACGTTCGAGGCCGGGGCCGGGCTGGGCCAGCCGGTCAGCCACCGGGCCATGACGGCCGCCATCGAAAAGGCGCAGGAATACGGCTGCGGCTTTGCCACGGTGCGCAACAGCAACCACTATGGCATCGCCGGCTACTATGCCATGATGGCCCTGGAGCAGGACATGATCGGCATCTCGACGACCAACGCCGCCGTGCTGGTGGCCCCCACCTTTGGCCGCAACGCCACGTACGGCACCAACCCCATCGCCCTGGCCGTGCCGGCGGACGAGGAGCGGCCCTTTGTCATGGACATGGCGACGAGCACTGTGCCGCGCGGCAAGCTGGAGGTCTATGACCGGCAGGACAAATCGATCCCGCTGGGCTGGGCCACCGACGAGCGGGGCGTGCCCACCGACGATCCGGGCCGCGTGCTGGACAACTTTATCACGCGAGCCGGCGGCGGGCTGCTGCCCCTGGGCGGCGCCGGCGAGGAGATGGGCGGCCACAAGGGCTACGGCATGGGCATGATGGTCGAGATCCTGTCGGCCGTGCTGCCCGGCGCGGCCTTCCTGACCCACGTCTATCCCAAGGACGCCGAGGGCCGGCCGCTGCCCGCCAACCTGGGTCACTTTTTCGGCGCCTGGCGAGTGGACGCCTTCCGCGATCCGGCGGCGTTCAAGGCCGACATGGACACGGTCCTCCGCGAGCTGAAAACAGGCGACCTGGCTCAGGGCGCCGAGCGCATCTACGTCCACGGCGAAAAAGAGTACGAAGAGTACGACCGCCGCAGCGAGGACGGCATCCCCCTCGGCCCCAAGGTCGAGGCCAGCCTGAAGCAGATCGCGGCCGACCTGGGCGTCGAGTACGACCTGTGAAGGCACAAATAACAATGCACAAATGACAATTCACAGTGAATGAGAGGGTCTGGTGGGAACGAGGCAGGGCACAGATCTGGAACCGATTGAGGAACGGACTTACTGCTTTGCCCTGCGGATTGTCAAACTGGTACGGGCCATGCCTACGGACGTGCGAAGCGGGGTCCTGGCGACTCAGTGGCTCAAGTCGGCCACATCGGTGGGTGCGAATGTCGAGGAGGCGCTGGGGGCGGCGAGCAAGCGCGATTTCGCGAACAAAATGAACATCGCCCTGAAAGAAGCACGGGAAGCGCATTACTGGCTCCGGCTCATCCGCGATGCCGAATTCTTCGAGATGGAGCGCATGGCGCCTATCGTCCAGGAGGCCCTCGAAATCAAAAAGATCCTCTCTGCGACCGTCCGCACCGCCCGTCAAAACCTCCGCTGAGCATGGTCAATTGTGCATTGTGCATTGTGCATTATGAATTCCAAACTTGGAGGAACGATGGCACGATTACACGAATACCAAGGCAAGGAGCTGCTCAAACAGTTCAAAATCCCCGTCCCCAAGGGCGGGGTGGCGCGGACGCCGGCCGAGGCGCGCCGGATCGCCGAGGAGCTGGGCGGCGAGGTGATGGTCAAGGCCCAGGCCTGGGTCACGGGCCGGGCGGGGCTGGGCGGCATCCAAAAGGCCAGCAATCCGGCCCAGGCCGAAGAAGCTGCCCGTCACATGCTGGGGCTGAAGGTCAAGAACTTTACTGTGGACCAAGTACTGGTCGAGGAGCGGGTCGAGATCGCCCGCGAGTTCTACGCCGGGATCATCATCGACGACGCGGCCCAGCAGCCGGTGGTGCTCTTTTCCAGCGTGGGCGGCACCGGCATCGAAGAGATCGCCGCCGCGCACCCGGACAGGGTGGCGCGGATGCACGTCGACGTAGGCAGCGGCCTGCTCGATTTCCAGGCGCGGGACCTGGCCCGCCAGACCGGCCTCGGCGGCAAGCTGCTGCTGCGGCTGGGCGGCGTGCTGCAGAGCCTCTTTGACCTGGCCCAAAGCTACGATGCCCGCGCCGCCGAGATCAACCCCCTGGTCCAACTGGCCGACGGGGGCCTGATGGCCGCCGACTGCCGCGTCACCGTGGACGATTACGGCGTCTTTCGCCACAAGGACCTGGGCATCGAGATCGCCCGCGAGTACGACCGCCCGCCGACCGAGTTGGAGAGAATCGCCTACGACGTCGAGGCCGGCGACTATCGCGGCACCTTTTACTTTATCCAGATGGCCGAGGATTTCGAAAAGGGCGAGGGCTACGTCGGCTTTCACGGCGCCGGCGGCGGCGGCTCGATGATGAGCATGGACGCCGTGTTGCGCCACCGCGAAGGGAGCGGTACTCCGCAAGGCTACAAGCTAGCGACGTTCGTCGATACCAGCGGCAACCCGCCGGCCTCCAAGGTCTACCGCGCGGCCAAGATCGTCATGGCCGCCGGCCCCATCGACGGCTACTTTGGCTCCGGCTCGGGGGTGGCCAGCCAGGAGCAGTTCCACTCCGCGCGGGGCTTTGTCAAGGCCTTCCTGGAGGCGCAGATCGACGTGCCGGTCGTCATCCGCCTGGGCGGCAACAGCGAGGACAAGGCCGTGACCATCCTCGAATGGCTCAACGGCTGGGTGCCGGCTCCGGTGGAAGGCTACAAGAAGGACGACTCGCCCGACTTTTGCGCCGGGCGGCTCCACGCGCTCATCGAGACGGGAGAGACGGTGGAGCCTCAGACTCGACCTGCGCCGGAGGGCACTGGCGAACCACAGCTTTACCGGTTCGAGACCGTGACCAGGGGGACGATTACGTACGACCACAGCATCTGCGCCACCTGCGAGAGCAAGGTCTGCGTGCGTGAATGCGTGCCCCAGATCCTGTCGCTGACCGACGAGGGCCTGCCGGAGCTGAGCATCAGCCGCGAGGAAGCCCGGAAAGGCCGCTGCATCGAGTGCCTGGCCTGCGAGGTGGACTGCTTTTTCCTGGGCGCGGGCGGCGGCCAGATCGAGCTGCCCATCCCGGGCCTGGACGAATATCTGGAGGTGAAACGATGAAACGTCTGTTGTTGAGTCTTTTGATTCTGAGCTCGCTGCTGCTCGCTGCCTGTGGCGGCGGGCCGACGCCCGTGCCGACGCGGGTGCCGGCCACCGACACGCCGCCTCCCACGGCGGCCCCGACCGAAGCGCCAACCGCGGCCCCGACCGAAGCATCGTCCGACGATACAACTTTCGAGTCGCCGCTGGACGTGGCCAACCCGGCCTCGGTCTATTGCGTGGAGCAGGGCTACGAACTGGAGATCCGTGAGGAAGAGGGCGGCCAGGTCGGCTACTGCGTCTTTCCCAACGGCGCCGAGTGCGAGGAGTGGGCCTTTTACCGGGGCGAGTGCACCGTGCCGGAAACCTATCCGTAGGGCACAGGCGACCCAAGGTCGCACGCAATTCGCCCTACTTACGTTCAGTGAGGAATAACCCATGTCCATTCTCATAGACCAAACCAAACGAGTCCTCGTCCAGGGCATCACCGGGCGCGAGGGCATGGCGCGAACGAAGCTGATGCGCGAGTACGGCACCAACGTCGTCGCCGGCGTCACGCCCGGCAAGGGCGGCCAGGAGGTCGAAGGCGTGCCCGTGTTCGACACCATCCAGGAAGCCTGGGAGCAGGCCGGCCCCATCGACGTCTCGGTGCTCTATATCCCGGCGCCCATCGTCAAGTCGGCGGCGCTGGAGGCGATTTACGCCGGCGTCAAGCTGCTGGTCATCATCCCCGACCGGGTGCCCATCTGGGACGTGCTGGCGATTTCGAAGGCGTCCAAGGAGGCCGGCGCCCGCTTCACGGGGCCGAACTGCCTGGGCGTGCTCAGCCCGGGCAAGGCCGTGGTGGGCATGATCGGCGGGCGGGCGGCTTCGGCGCGGGAGTGGTTCTTTCCCGGACCGGTGGGCGTCACCTCGCGCAGCGGGGGCATGACGTCGAGCACGGCCTACTACCTGGCCCAGGCCGGCATCGGCGCCACGACCCTGGTCCACGTCGGCGGCGACGCCGTCATCGGTCTGCCCCATCCCGACGTCGTCCAGCTCTTCCAGCAGGACCCCGAGACCCAGGCCATCGTCATGTTCGGCGAGATCGGCGGCACCCAGGAGGAGCGGGTGGCCGACCTGATCGAGGCCGGCGAGGTGACCAAGCCGGTGGTGGCCTACATCGGCGGCAAAGCGGCCAAGAGCGGCACGCGTTTCAGCCACGCCGGGGCCATCATCGAGGGCGGGCGCGGCACCTACGAGGGCAAGGTCGACCGCCTGCGCTCCGTCGGCGCGACGGTGGTCGAGGCCTTTGGCGACTTGCCGCAGGCCACCAAGGAAGTTCTGGCCAAACTGGATCTGTAGCGTGACACGTGATGCGTGACGGCCAGCTTACGCATCACGTACCACGTATCACGTATCACGAGTCACGACCATGAATGACTTGACCGTCGCCGCCATCCAGATGGATGCCCAGGTTGGGGACGTGGAAGCCAACCTAGCCCATGCGCAGTCGTTGGTCGAGCATGCCGCCGCCCAGGGCGCGCAGCTCGTCGTCTTGCCCGAACTGTTCAGCACTGGCTACGCCTACACCGACGACAACTTTACCCTGGCCGAGCCCCTTGACGGCCCGACCGGAAGCTGGATCGTCGACACGGCGCGGCGGCTGGACGTGCACCTGGTGGGCAGCTTTCCGGCCCGGGTCGGCGGCAAGGCGTACATTGTCGCCATGCTGGTCTCACCGGACGGTCAACGCTGGGTCTATTACAAGAACCACGTCGCCCTGTGGGAGAACCTCTACTTCGAGCGGGGCACGGAACCCCTCATCGCCGACACCGCGCTGGGCCGCATCGGCCTGCTCATCTGCTGGGACCAGGTCTTTGCCGACCCGGCCCGCGCCTACCAGGGCCAGGTCGATCTGCTGTGCGTGCCCTCGTCGCCGCCGCTGTGGCTCGGCACACTGGAAGATGCCGACGGCAAGGTGCTGGCCCGGCTGGAGACGATGCGCGCCCTGGGCCGCGCGCTGGACGGCGTCGATTGGTTCGACCGGGCGCGCGCCGCCCACGCTCGGAGCGCCGGGGTGCCACTGGTCTATGCCGCCCGCTGCGGCGAGTTCCACTCGCCCATTCCCCAGGGCTGGTCGTTCCTGACGATGCTCAAGCCGGGGGAGGCGCTGGGCGTGCTGCGGGCCGTGGGCACCCGCTACTGGCTGCGCTGCCCGATGCAGGGCCGCTCCCACATCCTCGATTCCGACGGCGAGTCGCTGGCCAGCGCCGGCCAGGACGACGAGGCGGTGCTGGTGGCGACCGTGCAACCCGGCGCGCCCGATCCGGCCACGCTGCCGCCCGTGCCCAGGGGCCGGGCGCTGATCCCCGGCATTCCCCGGTTCCAGTTCCTGTTCGACGACTCGTTGATCGTCCAGGGGCGGTGGCATAGGCAGCGTCGAAAACAAACGTAGGGGCATCCCTCGTGGATGCCCGGGCAGGCACAAGGCCTGCCCCTACCACATTCTTTGAGAATCGGGAGCAATTGAATGAGCGAACAAACCTGGAAAACCGCAATCACCAAGATCGAACCGAACAAGGTCGCCGTGCGCGGCTACCCCATCGACCAGTTGATGGGCCGCATCTCCTTCGGCGAGATGGTCTACCTCGTCCTCAAGGGCGAGCTGCCCACGCCGGAGGCCGGTGGTGAACAAAGTCGAACCATCGGCAAGCTGATGGACGCCATCCTGGTCTCGTCGGTGGACCACGGCGCCACGCCGCCCAGCGCCCTGGCCGCGCGGACGGTGGCCTCGGGCGGGGCGCCGCTGACGACGGCCATCGCCGGCGGGATCATGACCATCAAACGCCACCACGGCGGGGCCATCGAGGGCTGCATGCAACTTCTCCTAGGAGCCATAGATC
>CAYLZO010000134.1:0-14368 GCA_964387775.1 uncultured Anaerolineaceae bacterium | reverse complement strand
GGAGAACGCTCTCTCGGTCAGACTGCTAGATGTCCCCAGCTTGATACGCTCACCACTGGCAGCGACGGCTATAGCTCTAAATCGAAAGCGAGCCAGGCGCCAAAGATGCTGCATCCAACCCTTCCCTGGCGCAGGCGTCACGGCCCGCCGGACAGCACAGCCCCATAGACGCGGTAGGTCTCCGCAGCGATGCGGGCTTGGGTGTAGTGAGCCAGCACCCGGTCGCGGCCCTTGCGGGCCAGCTCGACACAGAGGTCAGGATTTCGCAGCAGCTGTCGCAGTTGGGCCTGAAGCGCATCGACCCGCCCCTCGGAAAAGATGAGGCCGGCCTCGCCGACGACGTTGGGGATCTCGCCCGAATCGGAACCGACGACGGGCACGCCACAGGCCATCGCCTCGACCAGCACGCGGCCAAATTGCTCCTTCCAGTTGGGCCTCGTCCGCGAGGGGAGCACCAGGACGTCGAGTTGGCGGTAGTAGGCCGGCATCTGGCCGGAGGGCACCCAGGCGTCGAACGAGACCCGGTCGGCCAAGCCCAGCACCTCCGCTTGGGCCTGGAGGTCCGCCTGCACCGGCCCGCTGCCCAGAACGTAGGCCCGCCAGGTGCCCTCCAGCCCGGCCAGCGCCTCCAACAGCAGGTCCATGCCCTTGGCCTCGACGAGCCGCCCGACGTAGCCGATGACAAAGCCCCGTCCCTTCGGCTTTGGCGAGGGGCTGAACACCTGGGGGTCGACCCCAAACTGGGGAATGACGGCCATCGGCCCCCGGTAGCCCTTGGCCCGCCAGACCTCGACCGATTCCCGGTTGCCGACGATGCCGTAATCGACGTGGCGCAGCACGTAGCGCTCCAGCAGGCGAAAGGGGAGCGGGTAGCGACGATAGATGTTCTGCCACGAGAAAAAGAGGCTCCGGGCGCCGGCGCGCCGGGCCAGCCAGAGGGCGTGAGCCGTCGCCAGGTTGTAGGGTTCTTCGTCGATGTGGACCAGGTCGGGCCGCACGCGGCGCATTTGCCTGCCCAGGCGGGGATAGAAGTGGAGGTGGTAGTTGCCGTTGAGCGCCAGCGGCTCGACCACCAGGTCGTAGCCCTCGGTGTAACGCCGCTCCAGCTCGAGGGTGCCGCTGGGATCCCGCCAGGCGGGGGGCACCACGACCGTCAGCTCGACGCCGGGCAGGCGGGCCAACTCCTCCAGCTTTTTCTGATAAGCGCCGACCACCAGGGCCTTGGAGACCATCAAGACGCGCAACCGGCCACCCCCTCGTAGGCAGCCAGGGTCTCCCGCGCCGTCCGCGCCCACGTGAATTGAGCGGCCTGCTCTGGCCCCCGGCGCCCCAGTTCGGCGGCGAGCCCCCGGTCGACGAGACAGGCCACGATGGCGCCGGCCAGGGCCTGGACGTCATCAGGGTCCACGGTAAAGGCGGCGTCGCCGACCAGCTCGGGCAGCGAACTGGCGTTGGAGGTCACCAGGGGCGCCCCGCAGGCCAGGGCCTCCAGGGCGGGCAGGCCAAAGCCTTCGTAGCGCGAGGCAAAGACGGCGCACGCCGCGCCGCGCAGGAGCGCCGGTTTGTGGGCCTCGGCCACCCGCCCCAGGAAGCGCACGTCGGCCCCAATGCCGAGCTCCGCTACCAGGGGGCGGGGATCGTAAAAGGGGAGATCGTCCCGCTCGGGGAGCCTGCCGCCGACGGCGAGCGTCACGTCGGCGTCGACCTTCACAATGTCGGCAAAGGCTAGGACCAGGTTCTCCACGTTCTTGCGCACGTCGTGGCCGGCCAGGTAGAGGACGTAGCGATGGGGCAGCCCGTAGCTCTCGCGGACCGCCTCGTCGTCCGGCTGCGGCTTGGGGCTGAGGTGCCCGCCGGGCGCCAGGTAGACGCAGCGGACCCGCTCGGGCAGCAGGTCCAGGTGCCGCTCGATGTCGCGCTTGGAGGCCAGCGAATCGGTGAGGACCAGGTCGGCCTGGCCCGCCGCCGCGGCCACCAGGCTGGTGTAGAGCCGCACCAACACGTTGTCCCGGTAGGCAGGCAGGAGCATGGGGATGAGATCGTGGACGGTGACCACCGTCGGAATCGCCGGCGACAGGGGCGAGCCCCAGTAGGGCACGTGGGCCACGTCGGCGCCCCAGCGACGGCAGATGCGGGGGAAGGCAAATTGCTCAAAAAGGACCTTGCCCGGATTGCCGCGCCAAAACTCCGCGCTGAGAGAGTGGTATTCGATCCGTAGTTCCGGGACGGGGAGTTCGGGGCGGCCGGGAGGCATCACGACCAGAAATTCGTGCTCCGTGGCGACGCCCGGCATGGCCCGGAGCAGATTGTTCAGGTACTGACCGCTGCCGGTGCCGGGTTGATCCAGAAACCAGCCGTTGACTGCAATGCGCAAGGGACTATGCTCAAGGCGCAAGTGGCAAGGCAAAGTTCGCAAATTGTGCCTTGCGCCTTGTGCCTTCACTCCTCGTAGCCGTCGGGATGGGCGCGGTGCCAATCCCAGGCACTCTGGACGATGTCGCGCAGGTCCGCGTAGCGGGGCTGCCAGTCCAGCTCCCGCCGCAGCTTGTCGGAGCTGGCGACGAGGGCCGGTGGATCGCCGGGCCGGCGCGGGCCGTCCACAGCCGGAATGGGATGGCCCGTCACCGCCCGGGCCGTCTCGATCACCTCGCGGACGGTGTAGCCCTGGCCGTTGCCCAGGTTGTAGGTCCGGCTGCCCTGGTCCAGGGCGCGCAGGGCCAGGATGTGGGCCCCGGCCAGGTCGAGGACGTGGATGTAATCACGCACGCAGGTGCCGTCGCGGGTGGGGTAGTCGGTGCCATAGACCTCGATGTGGTCCCGCTGGCCCAGCGCCACCTGGAGCACCAGGGGAATGAGGTGGGTCTCGGGCTCGTGGTCCTCGCCCCGCTCGGCGGTGGCCCCGGCGGCGTTAAAATAGCGCAGGGCCGCGTAGCGCAGACCGTGGAGGCGATCCAGCCAATAGAGCATCCGCTCCAGGATGAACTTGGATTCGCCGTAGGGGCTGCCCGGCACGATCCGCTCTGTCTCGTCGATGGGGATCCGCTCGGGCTGGTCAAAGAGGTTGGCCGTGGAGGAGAGGATAAAACGCCGCACGCCGTGGTCCACCATGGCGCTCAACACGTTCAAGCCGTTGACCACGTTGTCGCCCAGGTAGGTGAGGGGGTTGCGCATTGAATCGCCCACCAGGGTGTGGGAGGCAAAGTGCATCACCGCCTCAAAGTCGTGGCCGGCAAAGAGGTCGTTGAGGGCCTCGCGGTTGGCCAGGTCACCGTAGACGAATTCGGCCCGGGGGTGCACCGCCGCGCGATGCCCTTGTGACAGGTTGTCCAGGACGGTGACGCGGTCGCCCCGGTCGACCAGTGCCTCCACCACGACGCTGCCGACGTACCCCGCCCCACCCGTTACCAAAATGTGCATGCCCTCCTCCTTAAAACGTGACGTCCACAGGTCGCTCTCAACGTGGCGTGGTAGAATTATAGCGCAAAAAGGGGCTCCTGTCCATTTCGCATCAGCCGCTCAGGCCAAAGAGCAGGCCGATCCCGGCCAGGGCCAGGACCGCACCCAGCACGGCCCGGGCTGTGACCCGCTCACCCATCCAGGCCGCAAAAGGCAGCACGAACAACGGGCTCGTGGAGAGCAGTGTCTGGGCGATGCCGGCCGACGTCAGCTTGACGGCGACCTGTTGCAGCCAGACGGCCAAAAAAGTCCCCGCCGTGATGGCAAAGAGAAGCTGCCCCCAGAGTCGCTTCCGTCGCTCGCCCTTGAGCCAGCGGCCTACGGGCTGCCTGGCCAGGGGAATCCAGACCAGGAGCATCAACACGCCGGCGGCCAAGCGCAGGGTGGCGGCCCACAGCGGGCTGACGCTGGTGTGGATAAAGGCTGCGCGGGAGAGCACCACACCGGCCGCCTGGGCCAGCACCGCGAGCAGGCCAAAGCCGATGCCCCGCCAGAGCCGCGGGGGTTGATAGTCGGCGGCACCGGCCGGGCTGTTGGGCAGGCGTTCGGTGACGACCCAGGCCACGCCCAACACCGTGACGCCGACGCCGAGCCAGGCGCCCGGGGTCAGCGCTTCGTCCAGGGCCAGCCAGGCGATCAGGCCCGCCATCGGCGGGGCGAGGATGCCCAGCAACAAGGCCCGCCGGGCGCCCAGGTCCTGCAGCGACTCAAAGTAGACCGTGTCGCCCAGGCCGATGCCGATGGCGCCGCTGAAGAAGAGCAGGACGAGCGCCAGGGGCTCGACCGCTTGCAGCGCGTCCCCCGTCAGCAGCAGGGTCAGGCCCAACATCGCCACGGCGACGACGCCTTTGACCAGGTTCAGCTCTCGCGGGGGAACCTGCTCGCCCACCTGGCGGTAGGCCACGGTCCCGACGGCCCACAGAAGCGCGGCAGCGAGCGCCGCCAACTCGCCCCCAAAACTTGAAAGCAATCCCATCGCTGGTTTCGTGCCCTCACACTCGACAGTGTCTCGATCCCCGGCGAGCCGGCCGGGGCGAGCCGTCAGATTCTACCATACCTCAGGGCCGCAGCCAAACCATCCTTGGGCCAAGTTGACCGGGAGACCGTTCACACCTGTGGGCAACCGGGCTTTGACGGAACGGACTAGCGTTGGTATACTGGCTCAAGCTTGGTTCAAAAGGAGACCTATTGGCCCTATCGCTGCGCCGCACGCTAGCCATCGTGCGCAAAGAGGTGCTCCACATCATCCGCGACCCACGGAACCTCTTTCTGGTGACCGTCTCGCCGGCGTTTCTGCTTTTTCTGCTCTCCTACATCTTTAGCTTCGAGGTGGATCAGCAAAAGCTGGCCGTCTTGGACCTGGACCGGACCGCCCTCTCCCGCCGCTACCTGGACAGCCTGACCAGCGACCGGGACCTGATCCTGGCCTACTTTGTGGACGAGTACGAGGACATCCAGCCCTTGCTACGAAGCGGCGAGGTGCACGCCGGGCTGGTGATCCCCCCCGACTTTGCGGAGACGGTTCACAGCGGGGAACCAGCCCAGGTTCAGGCTATCGTAGACGGCACCGATCCCTTTTCGGGGGGGCAGGTCATCGGTTCTTTGAGGGCGCGGTCGGCGGTGTTTGTGGCCGGCAGGGAGGCATCCGGGCCGATGCAGGCCAGCGAGCCGCTCGAGGTCCGCACCACCGCCTGGTACAACGCCGGCCAGGAGTCGCTCTATAGCATGGTGCCCGGGCTTTTCGCCATCGTGCTCATCATGCCGACGCTGGCCTTTACCCTGGCTCTGGCCCGGGAAAAAGAGTCCGGCACGCTGGAAGGTCTGGTGGCGACGCCGGTCTTGGGGCTGGAGTACGTGCTGGGCAAGCTGGTGGCCTACATCGGCACGGGGTTGATCAGCGCCCTGCTGGCCCTGGCCCTGGCCACCCTCTGGTTCCAGGTTCCTTTCCGGGGCAGCCTGGCCATCTTTCTCCTGCTCGTGAGCGACTATTTTCTGGCTTGCATGGGCGCTTCGGTCTTGGTCGCGAACTTTGTCAAGAGCCAGCAGACGGCGATGTTTATCGTCCTGCTCATCTTTTTGGTGCCCAGCTTTTTCCTGGCGGGCCTCGTCACACCCGTCGGCGAGGGGTCGCTGGGGCCGATGCTCACCTCCTACGCCCTGCCCAGCACCCACTTTGTCGAGATCAGCCGCGTCGTCTTTTTGAAAGGGCTGGGCCTAGCCTACGTCGCCCGGCCGGCCCTGATCCTGTTGGGCATGGGTCTCGGCGGGCTGATCCTCGGGCTGCGGGCGTTTAAGAAGCGGGTCGCGTAGCTTGTACCGGCCTTTGAGCTGACGATTGATCGAGATGTGGGTCCGTATTGGCAACCTGGTCGTCAAGGAGCTGATCCAGTTTGGCCGCGATCGCCTGCTGTCCACGTTCATCCTGCTGGCGCCCGCCCTCCAGCTGCTCCTCATGGCCGCCGCCGTCGAGCAGGGCATCAACGAGCAGCCCGTCGCCATCCTGGACCTGGATCGTAGCCGCCTGAGCCGCCAACTGGTGATGCTCCTGGACAATAGCGAGGAACTGGACGTCGAGTTCTACGTGGACAGCTTGGACGAGATGCGCAGGCTGCTGGACCTGGGCGAGGTGCGGCTGGCCGCCATCATCCCCGTGGATTTTGCCCAGGGCCTGCTCGACCCCACCGCCACGGAGCGGATTCAGATCGTCGTGGACGCCACCAACTCGATGGCCTCGGGCGTGGTCGCAAGTGCCGCCACCGGCGTCGTCGGCCGCTTTTCCGCCGACCTGGCTGCCAGCTATGGCATCGTCGTGCCCGAGTTCATTGACTTTCGGACCGAGATCCGCTTCAACCCCACCATGGACGTCCGCGACTTTACCATACCGGCCCAGTTGGGCTTTATCACCTACCAGGTCACGCTGGCCGTGGCGGCCCTGGGCCTGGCCCGCGAGCGCGAGCTGGGCACGCTGGAGCAACTGATGGTCACGCCCTTCCGCCGGCTGGAGCTGGCCGTGGGCAAGGGCATCCCGGCCGTGGCCATTGGTGGGATCAATTTTGCGGCGATGTGGTCCATCAGCCGCATCATCTTTGACGTGCCGATGAACGGCTCGGTGCCCTTGCTGGCCGCGCTGACACTGCTCTTTATCGGCGCCGTGGTCGGCTGGGGCATCTTTATCTCGGCCGTGTCGCACACCCAGCAGCAGGCCATCCTCTTTGTCTTTATCCAGGCCATGGTGGACGTGACGTTCTCCGGGTTTTTGGTGCCGGTCAACAACATGCCCACCGTCCTGCGCACCATCGCCTACTTTGTGCCGCTCCAACACTACCTGGTCATCATCCGGGGGGTGATGCTCAAGGGCGCGGGGCTGGACGAACTCTGGCCCCAGGTGGCGGCCCTGGCCGCGCTGAGCCTGGCCGTGGGCCTGGTCGGCCTGCGCAGCGTCGCCCGGCGGGTGGAATAGACTTCCAGGGATAGGCGCCCCGTTCTCTGACGGAGAACGGGGCTCCTGCGCTTCACTCCTCGGCCCAGCCTCGTGCCCGCTCGACGGCCCGCTGCCAGCCGGCGTAGAGGGCGTCGCGCTTTTCGGCCGCCATCACCGGCCGGAACTCGGCGTCCACGCGCCACTGGGCCGCGATCTCGTCCCGGTCGGCCCAGTAGCCCACGGCCCGGCCGGCCAGGTAGGCGGCCCCCAGGGCCGTCGTCTCGGTGACGGCCGGGCGTTCCACCGGCACGCCGAGCACGTCGGCCTGGAGTTGCATTAGCAGGTCGTTGGCCGAGGCACCCCCGTCGGCTCGCAGCGCTTCCAACTCGATCCCCGAGTCGGCCGTCATAGCCTCCAGCACGTCGCGGCTCTGGTAGCAGATCGACTCCAGGGCGGCGCGGGCCAGGTGGCCCCGGCCGGTGCCCCGCGTCATGCCCACGATGGTGCCCCGGGCGTAGGCGTCCCAGTAGGGCGCGCCGAGCCCCACGAACGCCGGCACAAAGTAGACGCCGCCGGTGTCCTCCACCTGGCGGGCCAAGTCCTCGCTCTCGGCCGCGTGGGTGATGATGCCCAGGCCGTCGCGCAGCCACTGGATGGCGGCGCCGGTGATGAAAATGCTCCCCTCCAAGGCGTAGGTGACGGGTCCCCCTTCTTTCAGTTGCCAGGCGACGGTCGTCAGCAGCCCGTGCTCCGAGGCGACGGGCTGGTGGCCGGTATTGAGCAGGAGAAAGCTGCCGGTGCCGTAGGTGTTTTTGGCCTGCCCCGGCTCGAAACAGGTCTGGCCAAAGAGGGCGGCCTGCTGGTCGCCGGCGGCCCCGGCGATGGGCACCTCGGCGCCGAAAAGGCCGGGCTCGGTCAAACCATAGACGTGGGAGCAGGGCTTGACCTGGGGCAGCATCGCCCGGGGGATGTCCAGCTCGGCCAGGATCTCGTCGTCCCAGTCGAGGTTACAGATGTTGAGCAGCATGGTCCGCGAGGCGTTGCTGGCGTCGGTGACGTGCAGGCGCCTGCCGCTGAGCCGCCAGATGAGAAAGCTGTCCACGGTGCCAAAGAGGGCCTGGCCCCGCTCGGCCTTGGCCCGCAGGCCGGGCACCTCCTCCAGCAGCCAGGCGAGCTTGGTGCCCGAAAAATAGGCGTCGATGACCAGGCCGGTCTTGGCCCGGACGGGGTCCGTCCAGCCCCCGGCGCGGAGCTGGTCGCACCTGCCCGCCGTGCGGCGGCACTGCCAGACGATGGCGTTGTGCAGCGGCTCGCCCGTGTCCCGGTCCCAGACCAGGGTCGTCTCGCGCTGGTTGGTGATGCCGACGGCCGCCACTTGCCCGGCCTCGATGCCGGCCGAGGTTAGCGCCCGCCGGGCTGTATCGATCTGCGTATTCCAGATGGCCTCTGGGTCGTGCTCGACCCAGCCGGGCTTGGGGTAGATCTGCGGGAATTCTTCCTGGGCCACGCTGGCGATGCGACCGGCGTGGTCAAAGACGATGGCCCTCGAGCTGGTGGTCCCCTGGTCCAGGGCCAGGACGTAGTCTGTCATGTTGGTCAAACCCCTCCTTGTGTGATCTCTTGGAATTCGAGGCAAACGGCCGGCAGCCAGGGCGCCGGGCCTACGACTCGGCAACAGGCAGGGTAAAGTAGAACGTGGAGCCCTGCTCTTTTTCGCTTTCCACCCAGATGTCGCCGCCGTGGGCCTTGATGCCCAGCTTGCAGAAGTAGAGGCCAATGCCCATGCCCTGGCGCGAACCCCGGGGCGCGGGCTTGCCCTGTCGAAACTTGTCAAAGATGACCTCGGTGTGTTCCTCCCCGATGCCTATCCCGGTGTCGCTCACGGCACAGCGCACAACAGGCCGCTCGGTGCTGTTGTCCAGCGTCGCCCGCACGCGGATCCGACCGCCCTCAGCAGTGTATTTCAGGGCATTGTCCAGCAGATTGCTGAGCACCCGCCCGATCATCTCGTCATCCATCTGAACCAGCGGCAAGTCGAGCGCCACGTCGGCCTCCAGATGCACGCCCAGGGCAGAGGCCATAGGCGAGAATTCGTCCACCACCATCTCGATAACGCCGGGCAGCGGCAGCGCCTGCAAGCTCAGGGGCATCTGCTTCCCCTCCAACTTGCGGATGTCGAGCAAGGACTCGATGCGGCCATAGAGCTTTTGCCCACTGCTCAGGGCAATGCGAAGCAACTCGTCGGCCATGGCGGGGTCATCGTCCTCGCCGCTAGCCAGGATCTCCAGGCTGGTGATCAGGGCGGCCAGCGGCCCCTGCAAGTTGTGGACGACCATGCTGGTCAGGTCCTCCCGGAACTGCTCCAATTCCTGGCGGCGGGTGACGTCTCGCAGCACGATGACCCGCCCCATCACCGCCCCGGTGACGCTGAACACGGGGGAGGCTGTGCCCTCCACGTAATGCTTCTGGCGATCCTTTTGGAAGCCAAAGGCAATATCCACAACCTCATCCGGCCGGTCCTGGACGTAGCGGATCAAATGGCCCAAGTAGGTGGTGTCCAGGTCGGTGGCTTGTAGCAGGTCACTTTGCACGATTTCCTCGGCGTCGAGGAGGTTGGTCAGACGCAGCCGCCGGGCCACCTCCGGGCCTAACATCTCGCGGACGCGGGGGTTGATGAGGATGGCCTGCCCTTGCCGGTCGAACAGGATGACGGCGTCGTGGGTGGAGTTCAGGACCGCTTGCAGCCGGTCCCGGCCCTCCATCACCTGCTGGAAGAGCTGGGCGTTGTGAATGCCGATGGCCGCGTGGTCGGCCAACACCTCGACGAAGCGGAGGTGCTCGCCGGTAAAGGCGGCCAGCCGGTCACTCTCCAGGGTGATGATCCCGATCACCTGCTCCTCGTAGATGATGGGCACACTGATCTGCGACCGGCTGGTGGCAGCTCCTTCCACATAGTCGGGGGTCTGGTGCACGTCAGGCACCAGGGCCGGCGTGCCCGTGCGCGCCACCCGCCCGGTGATGCCCCGGCTATCGGGCCAGGGCTCGGTGCGATACCGCTCCAGTTCCACCGGGTAGCCATCTTGGGCCAGGAGATGCAGGACCCGGCGTTCCGCATCGTAGAGCGAGATCACGCCCCGATCCGCCTCGGTGGCCTGTTTCCCCCGTTCGAGCACCAGATGGAGCACTTGCTCCAAGTCCAGCGTGCCGGTGAGTTGCCGGCTGATCTCCTCGATGCTCGTCAGTTCTTCGACGCGACGGGCCAGGACCGCGTCGGTTTTCTGGTAGAGCTGCCGGGCGCGGTCCCGCTCGCGGGTGACGGCCAAGTAGAGCCGTGCATTCTCGATGGCGATGGCCGCCTGGTTAGCAAAAGTTGTCAAGATCTCGAGTTCGTCAGGTGAGAGTTCATGAACGTCCTGAAAATAGACCGTCAGGATGCCCAGGACTCCCTCACGGCCGACCAGGGGGACGTCCACGAAGGCCCGATAACCTTCTTTCTGAGCCCAGTCAACCAGTTCTTCCAGCGCCGGCTCGTCCCGAACGTCGGAAACGATGAGCGGCTGTTGGCTGGCAACGGCCTGTCCTGCCAGTTTCTGGTCCAGCGAGACCTTCTTTCGGGCCTGGACATAGTCGTCGGAGAGGCCTTTGGACATGCGCAGGATCATGGCGTCCTGCCGGGAATCCAGCTCAAAGATCGCCGATTTGTCACCGCCCACGACCTGGATCACCGATTCGACGATGGTCCCCAGCACACGCTCCAGGTCGAGGGACGAGGAGATGGCCGACGAGACTATGGCCAGCAGGGCAAGCTCTGTGGCGCGTTTGTGCATCTCGCCGTAGAGCCGCGCATTTTCGAGGGCCACGCACGATTGATCGGCCAGGGCACTCAGGAACTCGAGGTCCCGGCGTGTGTACGAGATATCGGAGAGCCGGGGGCCGAGCACGAGCCAGCCCACCAGGACGCCGCGCAGGTTCATCGGAACAAAAACGTGGGCCGAGGATTCTTCCAGAGATTGCCACTGTTCCCCGAGATCGGAGGAAAGATCGTAGATGCGCCAGGGCAGATAGAAGGTTCGATGGCGGGCCGCCAACTCCCCCACGAGCCAATGCTCCCGGGAAAAAGACGCGCCTTCTTGCCACAACGCGTGGGCGGCCAGCTCGCCCCGGCTAAGCCTCACGCGATAACCGTTCTGGGTAGGCTGGCCTGGCGGCCGGACCTGCGAGCGCGACACGTGTACCTCATTCTCTGCCAAGACGATGGCCAGTCCCGTGGGCTGAAGCGCCTCTTCGATCTGATCGGCGATGGTATGCAGCAGCCGGGGCAGGTCGATCAACATCGTCAGTACGCGAGAATAGTCCTGGAGCAAACGGCGATAGCGGACTCGGCTCCGCAGCGAGACACGGTCTACGAGCCGTTGGATGGCGTCGCGAAGGGGCAGGGCGATGAGGGCTACGATGACCGTGCTCGTGAGTGCGACCAGGAGGAGGGGCATATCTGCGGTGAGAGAGAACAGCAGGCCACCCAACACAACGGAGAGGACCCCGTAGAGCAGGGTGATAGCCAGCACCAGAAGGACATAGACCACCGTACGGTTGACCACCACCGCCACGTCGAAGGTGTGGTGCCGCACGATAGAGAGGGCAAAGGAACCGAGCAGGATCAGCGAGGGCAGTTGCTCCAGGCCGGGCACCTCGCTGGCCAGCGAGGGCAAACCCGTCAACCGGGGCAGGCAGTCGCTGAGGATGGCAAGCCCGCCCCCAACCAGCCAACCCCACAAAAGCCAGGTCAACTGGCGCCGCACCAACGGCCTGGACCGGGAGAAATAGATGATCGTCAATCGAAGTACCGAGAGCGACAGGGCGAGCATGACAAAAACCGCGGGAAGGGTGTTATTGCCAAGTCCCAATCTCTCCAGTCCCCAGAAAGCTCGATAGCGCTCAGGTTCCCAAAAAAGACGAGAGAGGATCATCCCGTTCAGGAACGCCGCCGGCACGTAAAAGAGGAGAGGACTCCACCGCCAGGCCTGGACGACGCGGCTCTTGGTGGGAAAGATCAGAAAGAGGTGGAGCGTAAAGGCACCAAAGGAGACGAGGGCCGCCGTATCCAGGGGCTGGAGCACCTGAACGAGGCCGGCCAGTTGCCGGCCGGTCGCGCCGGCCGACAACCAGACGACGAGCTGGAAGACGGATTCCGTCAAACCACACAATTGCAGGACGACGACGGAGAGGACCATGCCCAGGAAGAGGCGGGCCGGGAGGTCCCGGCGGCGATAGACGATCCGCCCGAGGAAGAGGGTAACCCCGAGGGCCGCAATCCAGAGCACACCGTCGAGAATCTCAAGCCATGGCATCCCCGGACTCCCGGTCTTGGAAGATGGCCAGCCACGCCTCCACCTCTTCGGGCGAGAGGGGCCGGTCATCGGGTGCGGACGAGGGGCTGCGGAGTTCCATCAGGGTCCTGGCAAAGGAATCGGCGGGCTGCACCCTGGCCCCCAACCGTTCAACCTGGCGGGCCAGCTCCCCATCGGAGGTCACGACCAGCCAGCCGCGCGGATTCTGACTTTTGCGGACGCGCTGAAGGATGATACGGTCGGCGCTACTGCCCTGCGAAGCAAAGACCACCGTGACCCCACCTTCCCGGCGGACCTCGGAGAGGGCTATTGCCCCGCCCGGATCGAACACCACGGTTACTTTTTTGCCGGTCCGGGCCTGGAAGGATTGGAGCAGCCGGGTGAGTTGCTCTTCGTCGTCTGGATCGCGTAGGGAGGGCCAAGACATTCGGCCGATCAGGTTGTGGCCGTCAATCAGGATCGGCACGGTTCGTACGCTCCTCTATCCCCTTGAAATAATCGAGATCGGCATCGACGTCTCTGATAGTGGCAAACGATAGCGAGAATCTGGGAAATCCTCCCAGATCGTTGCCTACTTTTCAGCCGCAGCTGACGTCTCTATGATACGACAAATCTTGAAAGCTGACAATCCCCCAGGAGTACCAGGCTTCGAGATGGATAGGCTTGATTTCGCCCTGGTCGCCTATTCCTCCTGATCGAGGCGGTTCTCCAGGATTTGGTCTGGGGAGAACGAGTTGAGTTGCAGATAGAATTGCGCCGCGTCGACGAGCGCCTGTCCGGGGAGAAGGCCCACGAATTCGGTAGAAGTAATGCTCAGACCATATCGAGCCGCCTCGGCGCGGATCAGCTCCAGCACCCGATGGACCGGCGTGCGGCGATAGTCGGTCAGGTTCATCGAGACCTGGGCCTGGCCTTCGACGAGCAGGCCCAGCGCCTTGACGTAGCGCAAGCCACCACTCGAATGGCGGATGGCCCGGGCAATGGCCTTGGCCGGGACCACATCGTCGGTATTGAGATAAACGTTGAAAGCGATGAGGGGCGGGCGGGCGCCAACCGCCGTGGCACCGGCCGGCCCCATGGTGGCCGGCCCAAAATCGGGCGCACGCTCCGGATCGACGCCGATCTCGGTCCGCAGCAGCTCGAATTCGCCCCGCCGCACCTCGGCCAGGTTCTGCCGCTCCGGCCGGGTGGCAGCCGCCTCGTACAGATAGACCGGGACGTCGAGCTCCTCACCGATGCGCTGGCCGAGCTTGCGGGCCAGGGCCACGCAATCGTCCATGCTCACCCCCTGGACCGGGACAAAGGGCACCACGTCGGTGGCGCCCATGCGGGGGTGTCCGCCCCGGTGGTGGTCCATGTCGATCCATTCCTTGGCCTCAGCCGCGCCCCGAAAGGCCGCTTCCACCACGGCCTCCGGCTCGCCGACGAGGGTCACCACCGACCGGTTGTGATCCACGTCCGCCTGGACGTCCAAAACCTGGGCCCCGGGCACGTCCTTCATCGCGGCGACGATGCGGTCGATGACGTCCTGGCGGCGGCCTTCGCTGAAATTGGGGACACACTCGACGATTTGCTTCAACCTGCTCCTCCTTGCCCTGCGCTCAATGCCTTCCGGTTATTGTAGCACCATCCCCCTGGTCTGTCAACGCCCGCGCCGATGCTTGCTCTGCCCCTCCTTTTGTGATAGAATAGCCTCCGTGCCGCCCGCCTGTCAGGCACGACCGGGGGCGGCAACTCTTTGAAACGCAGGCAAAGAATTACAGGCGAAATGCTCGACTCGGTACCCGTTCTCTGGCAAGCATTCCTTTGGCCTCTGATCGGCGCGGTGCTCGTTCTGGGCTCGCGCCGATTCGTGCCCGGCTGGCTGCGGCGGCCGATTGCCTTTGCAGCGGCTGTCTTTTCCCTGTCGAGGCTGTGGTCGCTGCGCAACGTCGCTCCGGAGCGCGTGGAGCTCTTCTGGGAACCTCTCACCTTTTTTCGGATGGGACCGGCCTTTTCCCTGAACCGCACGGGCCTGATGATCGGCCTCGCGCTGGCCGGGTTTGTGGCCCTCGCGGTTTTGGGCATCCGGGGCAGCGACGTCCGGCAGAGCCCGTGGCACGGCCTGCTCCTCGTCGCCCTGACCGGCTGTCTGGCCGTGGCG
>CAYLZO010000133.1:6574-14389 GCA_964387775.1 uncultured Anaerolineaceae bacterium | reverse complement strand
CCCGTTCTGATGCTTGGGCATCTGGTGTGATGTGTCGCTTTTTCTCTTTGGCGATTGGACCAGTCTTTCGCGGGAATCCGCCGATCCTAATTCTCGTCGTCTTCCAACACGGCCACGGCGCGGATGGGCGAGCCGCTGCCCCTGCGGATCTTGAGTGGCAGCCCGATGAACTGGAAGCGCTTGCCCACCACCGGCCGCAGGTCGCCCAGGTTCTCGATGTTGAGCGTCTGCATCTCGCGGCAGACCTGGTGGGCGGGGTAGCTCGTCGTGCCCGCCCGGTCGTGGCTGGGCGCGTCCTGGCCGATGTTGATCGCCCCGGCGCCATAGATGAACTCGGCGGCCTCGCGGCTCAGGCCGGGATAGTCGGTCAGCCAGGCGTCGGTGCCGTAGGTCCGCACGTAATGGCCCGAGTAGAGGAGTACCGTGTCGCCCTGGCGGATGTCCAGGCCGTATTTGTCGAGTGCGGCCTGGATGTCGGCTACCGTGTAAGCGGTCCGGGGCGGGATGTGCGACAGGTCGATGCAGATGCCGCCGGTGTAGAACCAGTCGAGCGGGATCTCGTCGATGGACGGCGCGTCCTCGGTGGGGTCGATGTGGCTGATCGAGTCGACGTGGGTCGTGCCGTGGGTGCTCATCTCGATCTTTTCGGCGGTATACGAATAGTTCTCGGTAAAGCGCCCCGACTTGACCGTCTCCTCGTGGGTGGCCACCACTGTGATCCTGGTCTCGGGATGGCCGGGCCACACCGGCGCCCCACTATAGATTTCCTGGCTTAGGTCCACAAGCTTATAGCCCATACACGTTTCCTCACTTTTTCCTCACGCGTCCCGCCTGGCGCGGGGAACCGTCACACCGTCTGGATGATCTCCAGCGAGACGCCGTCCGGGTCGAAAAAGTAGGTCCAGCGCCAGCCGGCCATCGGCCCGGCGGGGATGGTGGCCGGCGGCGCGGTAAAGCGCACCCCGTGGTCCACCAGCCGCCGGTAGACGGCGTCGATGTTCTCGACCTGGAAAGCGATGTGCATGGCGCCGACGTCGTTGTTGTGGCGGTCGTAGGGCCGGCCCGGGCTGGTGACGTACTCGATCAGCTCCACCTGGGCGTCCCCGGCCCGCAAGATGGCCAGCTTGACCGTGGCCTTGGCGACGCCCAGCGCCTTGGAGCGGTCGTCGCCGCTCCGCTCACTCTCCTCGGTCATCACCAGCTCCAGGCCGAGGACGCCCCGGTAGAACGCAATCGAGCGATCCAGATCGCTGACGGTGATGCAGGTGTGATGGACGCCTTGGATCATGCCTCTCCCACGTGGTCATTCTGAGCGACCGGAGGGAGCGCTCCGCTGCGCTTCGCTCCAGCAACTAAGCTTGTCATTGCGAGCCGCGTCGTTTGCGGCGAAGCAATCCCCATCTGTGCCAAGGTGGGATTGCTTCGTCGCTCGCTCCTCGCAATCCGCAGGACTATCCGTTTGTGACGGGTGACTGTTTCTTTCACAATGAGCGGCGGGCGGCTGCCGTGCGCCACTCAGAATGACCGGTTTTCGTATTCGTTACTCCTTCTCTTCGAGCGCCCGCAGGACGATCTCGGGCGTGGCCGGATACTGGTCGATCCAGACGCCAATGGCGTCGTGGATGGCGGCCATGATGGCCGGCGGCGGCCCGTTGGCCGAGCCCTCCGAGAAGCCCTTGGCACCCTTGACCCCGGCCGGATGCGGCACCTCGGTATAGCCCCACTTGAACTCGTCCGGATAGTCCATGAAGGTGGGCATGGCATAGTCGCTAAAGTTCTCGGGCGTCCAGGCGGCGTCCGGATAGTAGGGATAGGCATCCTCGATGAGGGCCGCGCCCAGTCCGACGTGCGTGCCACCGGTGATCTGTTGGCGGACCAACAACGGGTTGACCGCTTTGCCCACTTCCCACACATGGGTCATCTTGGTGATATCGACCACGCCAGTTTTAGTGTCCACCTCAACTTCGGCCACAACACAACCAAAAGAGATGGCGCCGACGGCCGGCATCTCGCCGGTCTCGGGGTCGTGGGGGTGGAAGCGGGCCGGCTGCCAGGCGCCCGTGCCCACCAGCAGGGCGGGGTCGGCGCCACCGCCGAACATCGACGCCCCGCCCACCTCGGCGAGGGTCATCGCCCGGTCGGGCGCGCCCTTGACAAAGACCTTGCCCTCGGCGTACTCCAGGTCGTCCGGGTGGGCCTCCAGCAGGTCGGAGGCGTACTCGCGGATCTTTTTCTTCAGGTCCTCGGCGGCGTTGGCCACGGCGTGGGGGTCGATGAGCGTCACACGGCTGGCAAAGCTGCCCAGGCTCAGCGGCGCAAAGTCGTCGGCAAAGTTGCTGGCAAAGACGTGCTCGATGGGCACTTCCATCAAGTCGGCCGCAAACTGGCGGAGGATGGTCGTCGAGCCCTGACCCAGGTCCACCGCGCCGACCAACAGGACCAGCGTGCCGTCGGGTTTGAGTTGGATGGCCGCGTTGCTGGGATCGCCCGCGCCCTTGTTGCCGCTGGGATGCAATACGAGAGCCATCCCGACACCTTTTTTCTTCATCGCTACCTCCCTCGTGAACTCATGGCCAGGAGCTGCTCGGGCAACTCGATCCCGTGCAGCTCGGCCGCCTCTTTCATGGCTTCCAACGCCCCGGCGCCCCGGACCACGTAGCGCGAGACGCCCTTGTCCCCGTCGCGCCAGGCGTTGATGAAGCGCAGCTCCCAGGGGTCGATGCCGGTTTCGTCGGCGATCTTGGACATCTGCATCTCCATGGGGAACTGGCCGTTCATAATCGTAAAGCCGCGCATGGAGCTGGAGCCCGCCTTGTTGGTCAGAACGCACTGGCCATCGGCGCGCATGTTGGGGATGTGGTACGGCCCGGAGGCAAACATGGAGCACTTTTCCACGCCGTAGGGCGAAAAGCCACCGTAGGCGCCAGAGTCGTGCCAGAGCTTGATGTGGTTGGCCGTCAGCCGGCCGTCCTTCTTGACGCCCGTCTTGTACTCCAGGATAAAGACGCCGCGCTTGGTCGAGTAGGGCAGGTCCTCGCGGCGGCTCATGCGGTACTTGACCGGCTTGCGGAACTTGATGGCCGCCAGCCCGGCCAGGTGGTCGGCGTGGATGTGGTTCTTGCCACCAAATCCGCCGCCGACGGTGCCGCCGATGTAGCGGATACGGCTCATGGGCAGGTCAAAGATGGCGGCTAACTGGCCCAACTGGAAGTAGAGGCACTGGCTGTGGGTGTGGATCGCCAGCCGCTCGGCATCGTCGAAATAGGCCACCGAGACCATCGGCTCCATGGCCGCGTGGTCCTGTTCGCCCGTCTGGTAGCGGCCCTCGACGATGTAGTCGGCCTCGGCGAACCCCGCCTCCACGTCGCCCAGGTACATCACGCGGGTCGTCATGCCATCGCCGTAATCCCACAGATTGCTCTTCAGATTAGGCCGGACCAGGGGCGCGTCGGGCTTGATGGCCTCGAACATGTCAAAGACCGGCTCCTGCTCCTCGACGTCGAGCTTGACCTTCTCCAGGGCCTCCATGCAGGCGTCTTCGTCGGCGGCTACCACCAGGGCAATATCCTCGCCCTTGTAGGCCACAAACTCGTCGGCCAGCACCGGCTGGTCGTTGCAGGCGCCAAAGACCTTGGCCCCCGGGATGTCATCGGCGGTCACGAATCCGACCACGCCGGGCACCTTTTCCGCCGCCGTCAAGTCCACGTTGCGGACGATGCCCTTGTGGACCGGGCTGCGCAGGGCCTTGGCGTAGAGCATGCCGGGCAAGACAAAGTCGTCCACGAACTTGGTCTGCCCCTGCACCTGCCCGATTCCGTCGTATCGTGGCATTGCTTTTCCAACGTATTCGGTCATGGTTACTACTCCTTACCCCCAGACGGGGCGTACTCACCGGCGGCCACTGCCTGGATGGCCTCGACGACCTCCTCGTAGCTCCCACAGCGGCAGAGGTTGCCCGACATATGTTCCCGGATCTCGTCTCGCGTGGGCTCCGGGCTGGCGTCGAGCAGGGCCTTGGCGCTCATGAGCATGCCGGGCGTGCAAAAGCCACATTGGAAGGCCCCGTGCTCGTGGAACGCCTGCTGCAAGGGATGCAAGTCCCCGTTCTGGCTCAGGCCCTCCACCGTCAGGACGCTCTTCCCGGCGACGGTCAGCGCGATGGTCAGGCAGGAGCGGACCGGCTGGCCGTCGATCAGGACGGTGCAGGTGCCGCAATCCCCATCGTCACAACCGCGCTTGGGTCCCGTCACCCCCAGTTTCTCCCGCAACACGTCCAGCAGGGTCTCTGTCGGGGTGGCGACGACGTCTACAGGGGAGCCGTTCAACACAAAGGAAAGTATCTGTTTCATGGTTGTTTTGCCTCCTCGCTAGCTCTCGACCCCGGCCGCCTCGGCCAGGGCGCGGGCCACCATGGCGGTGCCTGCCTTCTTCCGATACCAGGCCGTGGCACGTTGATCGTCGATGGGGCTGCTTTCGGCAATGGCCTGGGCGGCGCACTCGGCGATCAACGCCTCGTCCACCGTGTGCCCCAGGAGCATCTTTTCGGCTATCGGGCAGCGGATGGGCTTGGGCGCCATCGAGCCCAGCACGATGCGTGCCTCGCGGCACACGTCGCCGTCCATAACCAGCCGGACGGTGGCCGTGGCGATGGAGCACTGCTGCGCCTTGCGCCGCCCCAGCTTTTTGTAGACGGCCTTGCCTTCGAGTAGGGGGACGCGGATCTCGACGATGAGTTCGTTGGCGGCTTTTACCGTCTCGCCCGGCCCGGTAAAGAACTCGTCGACGCGTACGGTCCGCTCGCCGCCGGTGCTGGCCAGGACCACCTCGGCGTCCATCACCATCAACGGCGGGATGAGGTCCCCGGCCGGAGATGCCGTGCCCAGGTTGCCGCCGATGGTGGCCGCGTTGCGAATGGCGATGCTGCCGTGGGTCTGGGCGGCCTGGACCAGCGCGGGGAATTCCTTGCCAACGAGTTCGTCGTTGAGCAGGGATTCGACCGTCGTGCCGGCGCCGATCACCAACTGCCCGTCCTCTTCCTTGACGTAGCCCAAGCCGAGCTGGCCGATGTAGAGCAGCGCGCTCGGCTTGATCTCGTAGTAGTTGAGTTGGGCGACGAGATCGGTGCCCCCAGCCAGGATCGCGGCCTCATCGCCGTGCTCGGCGAGCAACTGGACCGCTTCGCCGATGTCCGTCGGCGCGAAATAGCTGACTTCTCTCATGAGTGAACCCTCCATTTCTTCTCAGGGAAGTGTTTTGAACCTGCACTGTGGAATAGCCACGTTCGTGATGTGATCTGCCCTACCCCTCCTTTCCCCCCTGCTTCGGGGTCGTCCTCATGGTTATTACGCTCTGTCCATCGAGCACTCGATACGCTCTCTTTTTGTTATGCAGCGATTGGGGATAGTCCAACAGCCAAAGCGAGCGCTCCGGCTACATCGATAACCGATAATCGATTATCTGTCCCGATTCTACCATAGGCTTGCCCCCCTGTCAAGTGCCAATTCATTAGTGCCGGTTGACAGTGTCGCCGCTGTGACATACAATCACGGCCAGGAAACCCAGCATTTGTTCCAAGGAGGCCAGAATGGAAGCCATCGTCAAATACGCATCGGGGCCAGGCCACGTCGAATTGCGCGACGTGCCCGAGCCGGCGCCCGGCCCCGGCCAGGTCAAGGTGGAGGTCAAAGCCGCCGGCGTCTGCGGCTCGGACCTGCACATCTACCACGACGAGATCGCCATCGCCATCGAGCCGCCGGTGGTCATGGGCCACGAGTTCGCGGGCGTGATCGTCGAGGTGGGCGATGGGGTGATGGACTGGCGCGCCGGCGACCGGGTCACCTGCGAGACGACGGCGACGGCTTGCGGCATCTGCCTCCAGTGCCGTCTGGGGCGCTACAACCTGTGCGCCGACCGGGACGTCGTCGGCTACGCCTTTGACGGCTGTTTCGCCCAGTATTGCGTGGTCAACGAGCGGCAGCTTCACCGCCTGCCGGAGACGGTCGGATTCGTCGCCGGGGCGCTGAGCGAGCCGCTGGCCTGCTGCGTGCACGCCGTTCTGGAGCTGACCACGATTTCGCCCGGCGACGTGGTGGTCCTCACCGGGCCGGGGACCATCGGCCTGCTCTGCCTGCAACTGGTCAAGGCCGGCGGCGGCGTGGCCGTGATGTGCGGCACGTCGCCCGACGCCGGGCGCCTGGCGCTGGCCCGCCGCCTGGGCGCCGACCGCACCGTCAACGTCGAAGTGGAAAACGCAATGCGTCTCATCCAGGACTTGACCGCCGGCCGGGGCGCCGACGTGTTCCTGGAGTGTGCGGGCGCCCCGGCTGCCGCCCGCCTGGGCCTGGACGTGACCCGCCGGGGCGGGCAGTACACCCAGGTCGGCCTCTTTCCCGGCCCCTTTGAGCTGGCCTTCGACCGCATCGCCTACAAGGAGCTGCGCGTCACCGGCTCGCTGGGCCAGCGCTGGACCTCGTGGCAGCGGGCCCTCGCCCTGCTGGGCCGGGGCCAGGTGGACACCGAGTCGCTGGTCAGCCACGTCCTGCCCCTGGCCGAGTGGCGCGAGGCGTTTCGGCTGGTCGAGGAGGGGGAGGGGCTCAAGATTGTCCTGGAACCAGGTGGATAAGTGAAGATTCAATCGAGCGAGTCTGCCCCTTGCATGAAGCTGCGAACTGGAGTATAATGCAGGCACAAAATCGAGGCTGATCGCATGAGAATCAACCACATCATCTGGTATCAGAAATTCGTGAACAAGCTCTGGGACAAGCATCGGGTTGAAGTTGCAGAAGTTGAGGAAGCGCTACACAACCGGAAGCGGGTTCGACGCATCCAGCGCGGCCACGTAAAGGGTGAGGACGTCTACCTGGCCCTAGGTCAGACTGAGGCCGGGCGGTATCCGAGTGTCTTTTTTGTCTACAAAAAGACCCGTGACGCATTGGTAATCAGTGCCCGGGATATGGACGCTGGAGAAAGACGGGAGTATGACAGACTATAAAAAGGATCAAATCCCCAAAGGATTCAAGTCTTTGGAAGAAGCGGGCGAGTTCTGGGATACCCATTCGGCTGCCGACTACTGGGACGAGATGGAAGACGTAGAGTGCGAGGTAGATATTCAGGAGCGTCGCTTTGTCGTGCTTCTAGATGACGTCGTCTATCGCACCGTCGAGCAATTGGCCGCCACGCAGGGCATTCCACCCGATTCGTTTGTCAACCAGTTCTTGCGCCGGGAACTCGTGAGCACCTAGCGGGGATGTCACTTTCCGCCTGTTAGTCTATCAACAACCCCCCGTTCACGTCCACGATCTCGCCGGTAATGAAACTGGCCGCGTCGGAGGCCAAAAAGACGACGGCGCCGGCCACGTCCTCGGGGGTCCCCAGCCGGCCCAGCGGCGTCCGCCGCACAAACGCCTCGTTCTCCTCGTCCGACGCGACGCGGATCATGGGCGTGTCGATGCGTCCCGGCGCCACGGCGTTGACCGTGATGCCGTAAGGGCCAAGCTCGCGGGCCAACTGCTTGGTCAGGCAGATCACGCCGGCCTTGGACACCGAATAGTGTGCCCCGGCCAGCGTGCCCCCCGCCTTGCCCGCCGACGAGGCGACGCTCACGATGCGTCCCTCACCCTGGCGCTTCATGGCCGGCACGACGGCCTGGCAGCAAAAGAAGGCGCCCTTGAGGTTCACGTCCAGCACGCGATCCCACTGCGCCTCCGAGATCTCTTCGACGGGCAGCACCTCGTAGATGCCGGCGTTGTTGACCAGGACGTCGAGCCGCCCGAACTCCTCGGCCACCTGGCTCACGACGTTTTGGGCGTCCTGGGG
>CAYLZO010000133.1:0-6564 GCA_964387775.1 uncultured Anaerolineaceae bacterium | reverse complement strand
GACGTCGAGCCGGCCCCACCGGGCCAGAACCTCGGCGACGACGGCCTGGATCTCGCTCTTGTCCGTCACGTCCATGTGGAACGCGCGCGCCCGTCCGCCGAGCGCCCCGATCTCGGCCAGGGCGCTTTCCAGCAGGCCGGGCGCGACGTCGCAGATGGCGACCCGTGCTCCTTCCCGGGCAAAGGCCCGGGCGATGCCCAGGCCGATGCCGCGACCCGCCCCGGTGACGAGGGCGACCTTGTCTCTCAAGCGCATGGTTGCTGCCCTCCAAGAAGGGACACGGATGCCACGGATTCACACGGATAGTTCGGCACCATATCCGTGAAATCCGTGGCATCCGTGTCCAAATCAGTCCTTGATCAGGTGATCGGCCTTGTACTTTTCCGGGATGAACGGCGGCGCCACGGCCGAGACCACCTTGAGGACCTCGTCGCCGTCGTTGATCAACTGGTGGACGGCTTGGGGGGGCACGTACACCGTGGCCCCCGGCTCCAGGGGCGCCTCCTCGTCGTCCACCTTGATCCGGCCCTGGCCCGAGACGCAGTAGAACACCTCTTCCTGGTCCGCGTGGGCGTGGGCGTTGCTCGCAAAGCCGGGATCGACCGAGCTGGTGCCCAGCCACAGGTGCCGGCTGCCCATGTTCTCCGGCGTCACCAGGTGGCGGATGACCCGCTGGTGCGGCGGTCCGATGCGATCCCCCTCGACGTCCTGCTCGCGGATGTACTTCATCGTTCTGCCCTCCTCCGTCCCTCGACTTGTACAAAAATCGATTATCGATTATACTGGGCTACATTGTAACGCATTTTGCCGCCGTGTCAAGTCGAGCATCTGCGGACGAGCACAACAGTACTTGACAGAAGCCGGAAACCTGGTAAAATACGCCCCAGCAATCGATAATCGTTGGCTGCCCTGCAAACAGGGCAAGAGGTTACTGTGTGTTGTCTGTTCGCTTCGCGAACAGACAACACACAGTAACCCACTGACCTTTTTTCAGTGGATTCATCGTTAATTTCTGAACTGCCGGAGTTGGGACATGAATGTGACATACACGCAAACGAGCATTAACGAAGACAGGCAAATCCCCCGGGTCGTGCTGAGCGACCGGGTCAAAGACTATATCGTCGAGGCGGTACTGAGCGGCGAATTGAAGCCCGGCGACCGCATCGTAGAAAGCTCGATGGCCCGCGAGCTGGGCGTGAGCCAGGCCCCCGTCCGCGAGGCGATCCGCGACCTAGTGCTCCTCGGTTTTCTCGAGAGCGAACCCTACAAGGGCACGTCGGTCCGCTCCTTCACCTACGAGGAGCTATGGGAGACCTACACGGTGCGCGCCGCTCTGGAGTCGCTGGCCGCCCGCCTGGCCGCCACCCACCTGACCAACCAGGACGCGAACGCCCTGCAAGCGATCCTGGATCAGATGATGGAAGCCGCCCGCCAGCAGGACCGCGACCTGCTGATCCAACTCGACAACCGCTTCCACGAAACCATCCTCCACATCTCGCGCAACAAGACTCTGCACCAGTTATGGAAGACGCTCCAGTTCGGCACGTGGAGCATCGTCACCTATCGCAAGTTGAGCTACAACCCCGCCTATCTGGCCTCGCGCCACAAAGAGTTGCTGGAGGCTCTCAAGACCGGCGATCCCGACCGGGCCGCACGGACCATGCAGAGCCACATCGAGGACATGGGCAAGCCGCCCGAAGAGATGGACCTGGAGAACGGCTAGACCCTCTGGCATCTCGGAGACAGCCTAGCGCCGCTGGCACCGATTCGTCCTGGGCCATTTGGCAAGATCCGGCAACAAGCCACGGACTGTGGTCTGCGAAGAGCGAGATCGCGCGATTTGTCGAGATTGTGATGGGGGGACTGGGGATGGCTGAGGTCGGGTTGCCTTATGGGCACGGGATGCTAAAGGCGCGCGTGCCGGAGGAGAACTTGCGGGGCGTGCTGCTGCCCAAGCAGAGCGCGGCGCCCGCCGACGAGGCGACACTGCTGCGCGAGACGCTGGCAAAGCCCAGCGGCACGCCGCGGCTTCGGGCGCTGGCCCGGCCGGGGCAGAAAGTCGTCGTCGTCACCAGCGACCTGACCCGCCCCTGCCCCTCCGAGCGGCTGTTGCCGCCGGTGTTGGACGAGCTGGCCGCCGCCGGCGTGCCCGACGACGACGTAACCGTCGTCCTGGCCCTGGGCCTGCACCGGCCCATGACCGAAGCCGAGATGGAAGCCGCCGTCGGCCCCGAGGTCTACCGCCGGTTGCGGGTGATCAACCACAATCCCGCCGACTGCGTGCGCCTGGGTGTCACATCCTTTGGGACCCCGGTCGAGATTTTCCGCCCGCTGGTCGAGGCCGACCTGCGCCTCTGCCTGGGCAACCTGGAGCTCCACTACTTTGCCGGCTACTCGGGCGGGGCCAAGGCCGTGCTGCCCGGCTGCGCCTCGCGGGCCACGCTCAACGCCAACCACGCGTGGATGGTGCGGCCCGAAGCCCGCGCCGGATGCATCGAGGACAACCCCGTCCGCGCCGACCTGGAAGAGGGCGCGGCCCTGCTAGGCGTCGACTTTATCCTCAACGTGGTGATGGACCGTCACCGCATCGTCGGCGCGGTGGCGGGCGACGTGACCGCCGCCCACCGGCGCGGCTGCGAGTTGGTGGCCCGGCGCGGAATCGCAGAGATCGAACAGCAGGCCGACGTCGTGCTGGTCAGCGCCGGGGGCCATCCCAAGGACGTCAATCTCTACCAGGCGCAAAAGGCGCTGGACAACGCCGCCCACGCCGTGCGCGCCGGCGGCGCCCTCATCCTCGTCGCCGAGTGCCCCGAGGGGCTGGGCAATCGCACCTTTGAGGCGTGGCTGACCGGCGCGACGCCCGGCGAGCTGCTGGCCCGCATCCAGCAAGAGTTTGTGCTGGGCGGCCACAAGGCGGCCGCGGTCGCCGCCGTGTTGCAGCGGGCCAGCGTCTACCTGGTTTCTGCGCTGCCCGCCGTCCTTGTGCAGCAATGTGGGATGGCGCCCTTTGGCGACCTGGGCCAGGCAGTGGCCGCAGCCTTTGCCCAACTCGGCCCCGAGGCCCGCGTATTGGTCCTGCCGCAGGGGGGGTCCATTTTGCCCGCCGTCGGGACCTGAGCTATACTCTCCCGGCTCGACTGCAAGCCGACAGGCCCAGCCCGGCCTGAGGATACCCAGTGACCATGACCGATTCGCAGAGACCATCCCCGCGCCGCCGCTGGCTGCTTATCGGCCTCTACGTGCTGATCACCCTGCTCTATTGGATGTCGCTCTACCTCTACGTCCCCACCCTGCCGACCTACGCCGAGCGCAAGACCGAGACCCTGGCCCTGGTGGGCATCATCCTGGCCCAGTACGGCCTATGGCAGGCCATCATCCGCCTGCCGCTGGGCATCGCCGCCGACTGGATCGGGCGGCGTAAACCCTTCATCCTGGTCGGGCTCGGCCTCTCGGGCCTGGGCGCCTACCTGATGGGCACGGCCGACACGTCGAGCGGCCTGCTCGTGGGGCGGGCCGTCAGCGGCCTGGCGGCGGGCACCTGGGTGCCGCTGACCGTCGTCTTTAGCAGCCTCTTTCCCGCCGACGAGGCGGTACGGGTCACGTCGATCCTGACCGTCGTCGGCTCGGTGGGCCGCGTCCTCGCCACCAGTTCCACCGGCTCGCTGAACGAGCTGGGCGGCTACCCGCTCGCCTTTTTCGTGGCAACCGGCGTCGCCGGGCTGGCCTTCCTCGTCCTGCTGGCCGTGCCGGAGACGAGACGGCCGCCCAAGCAGCCGTCGGTCGCGGGCATCGGACGCTTGATCACCCGGCGCGACGTGCTCCTGCCCGCCCTGCTCTCGGCCGTGAGCCAGTACGCCACCTGGGCCGTGCCCTTTGGCTTCCTGCCCATCCTGGCCGACCAACTGGGCGCGACCGACGTCCACCAGAGCATGCTGGTCAGCCTGCACATCGGCGTGGTGACGCTGGGTGGGCTGGTGGCGGCGGCCCTCAGCAACCGCTTTGGCGCCCGGAACCTGGTCAAGGTCGGGTTCGTTGTCCTGGCCGGCGGCATCGTGGGCGTGGCCTTGACGCCGGCGCTGCCGCTCCTCTTCGTCGCCCAGTTCTTCGTCGGCCTGGCCATGGGCGTCAGCTATCCGGTGCTCATGGGCCTCAGCATCCGCCACGTAGCCGACGCCGAGCGGACGACGGCCATGGGCCTGCACCAGGCGGTCTATGCCATCGGCATGTTCGCCGGGCCGTGGCTCAGCGGCATCCTGGCCGACGCGGCCGGCCTGCGGCCGATGCTGGGCGTGACAGCTGCCGGCTGCCTGGCCCTGGGCCTGTTCCTGATCCGGCTCGTGCCGCGCCGAAATTGAGCCGATCCCCCCTCACCCCAACCCTGCCGTACCGGCACGGTGTCTCCCCCAGGGGAGAGGGAGCTATCCCCCCTCCCTTGGGGGAGGGGCTGGGGGAGGGGGAAAGCTGGTCACGAGACACCAATTCCCCCTCACCCCAACCCCGCCGCAGGCACTAAGGGTCTGCAAATTACTAACTTCTCGCACCTGTAACCTGTCATTCTGAGGAGCGAGCGTCGTTTGCGAGCGACGAAGAATCTCCATCTGCGATTCAGCGAGTTTCTACTCCGGAAGCGGAGATTCTTCGCCTCCGCTCCGCTGCGCTTCGCTCCGGCTCAGAATGACGTGAGGGAAGTTATTCTTTTACGAACCCTCACGACGTGTCTCCCCCAGGGGAGAGGGAGAATCACCAAGCGTCCGGCCCGTACTCGACGCTTTTGGTCCAGTCCATCCGCTCTCGCCAGTCGGGATAGACGTAGCGGCCCATGTTCATGTCGGTCGGATGCTCGTAGCGCGCCCCGGCGTAGAGCGTCACCGTGCGCAGGTCGATCCCCTTCTCCTTGGCCTTGCTGTTGACGACGTATTCCAGGTAGGCCGGGTCCTCGTAGCAGTTGGCCCAGTTGTCGTGGTGCATGGGGATGACGACCTTGGCGTTCAGCGCCTCGCTGATGCGCCACACGTCCCAGGGCGACATCTTGTCGGTGTAGCCGGGCGCGTTGTTGCCCATGTTCATGGTGCAGACGTCGATCTGGTACTTTTCGCCGACCATGCGGTAGCCGTTGTGATAGAGCGTGTCGCCCAGGAAGGCGACGTTGCCGCCCTCGGTGTTAAAGATGAAACTGACGGCCACCTCCTCAAAGGGCGCGGGCGTGTCGAACCCGGTCTTGGTGGCGATGGTGTCGAAATTGGGCGCAAAGTCGATGCGCATGTCCTCGATCTCGACGGACTCGCCCACCTTGGCCACGATCATGCGCTCCTCGGGCACGCCCATGTTTTTCATCATCCGCCGCGCCGACTCGGGCGGGGCGATGAACTTGCAGTCGGTGGTCTGCAAGGCGGCGCTGATGGTGTAGAAATCCATGTGGTCCTGGTGGTGGTGGGTGACGCACACCGCGTCCAGCCGCTCGAACTTCCAGGGGTCGATGACGTGGGGATTGAGGCGCATCCACCACAGCTTGTCGGCCCCGCTGGTGCGGCACACGCCGCAGTAGGAATAGTCGGTAAAGATGCTCGGCCCGGCGTAGAGGTCCACGGTAAAGACCGCGCCCCCCCGCGACTTGAGCGCCCACGACGGCCCGCCGAAATACCACATCACCCCGGTCCCCGGCTTGACGTCAAAGTGCTCGATCTCGTGGTTGAGGAAGGTGCCCCACTCGGGAAAGACCTCCTGCAGCCAGATCTCGCGCGACATCGGCCTGGGCAGCCCAATCGTCCCGCCGTCCATCACGCCCTTTTCATCGTATTTAACTACTTGTTCTTCGCTCATTCTTTTCTTTCCTTTCCTTTCTTCTTTTGGTGAATCGGTACGTTGGTAAATTGGTAGATTGGTGAACTGGTACACTGGTGGGCTTTCCCAATCTACCAGTTTCCCAATTTGCCAGTCTACCAATCCAAGATCGCACCCGTACTCGCCGACGTGACCATCTTTGCATACCGCGCCAGGTAGCCGGTCTTCACCCTCGGCTCGGGTGGGGTCCAGGCGGCGCGGCGGCGGGCCAGCTCGGCCTCGTCCACGTCCAGGGTGAGGCTCCGGCCCGGAATGTCGATGTCGATGACGTCGCCTTCTTCAACCAGGGCCAGCGGGCCGCCCTCCGCTGCCTCGGGCGAGATGTGGCCGATGGCCGCGCCCCGCGTTACCCCACTGAACCGCCCGTCGGTGACGAGAGCCACGCTCCCGCCCAGGCCCATGCCGGCGAGCTGGCCAGTGATTACGGGCTGGAGAATCATGGATTGACCCGTCTGGACGAAGTGTACTGGAATCTTCCCACCCCGGCCCTGGTGGAAGAAGCGGTTTTCCGGGGGGAGGGAAAAATGACCCTGGGGGGGCCGCTGCTGGTGAAGACCGGTAAATGGACCGCCCGGGCGGCGGCGGACAAATACCTGGTGCAGGAAGCCACCACCCAGGACAAGGTCTGGTGGGGCCAGCACAACCGCCCCATGACCCATGAGAAATTCGATGCCCTGCGCAACCGGCTGCAGGCCTATCTGCAGGGAGAGGAGCTGTTTGTCC
>CAYLZO010000132.1:0-14412 GCA_964387775.1 uncultured Anaerolineaceae bacterium | reverse complement strand
TCACACCCGTGCCAGCCAGTCTATCCCGAGTCACACAGCAATTTTGCGCTATACTCAGGCGGAAGGAAGCAGATTCAGGATTGCACTCTGCAGCGAGCGATGCTATAATGGAATCAGATTATTCAGAACCAGTTAGCGAATGGAGAAAAGCGAAGCATCGTATGGCCAAAAAAGCACGCACGCCCATCGTCGAATACAAAGACGCCCTCGCCATTGAACTGCCCGGAGATCACCCTCCCCAGGAGCGGGACAGCCTGACCGATCAGGCCATGGTCGTCGCTTACGACCGGCTCCCCGGCCGCAAGCCCCGCTGGCGGCTCCGCGCCCTCTACTTTGACCGTAAGGAGTGGACCCGCTCGGCTATTCGCCGCTGGTGGGCGGCCCACGAAGTCTGGTTCCTGGCCGAGGATCAGCTCGACCGCCCCATCCCCGAGATCTGCCGCTCCTACGACGCGCCCGACCCCAGCCTGCCGACCATCGCCCTCTGCCATCGCAACACGCCCATGGTCCCCGCCCGGCAGCAGATGGAAACGCTCAAGCGCCATCCGGACAGCCGGGGACCCCATCGGTAACAGACCGTGAAACAGGCAATCGTCATCGTCGGGGGCTACGGCTCCCTCTGGCCTTTCTACCTGAACATGGCCCGCCGCCTGGAGGACCTCAGCGGCCTCCAGGCCGTCGCCGTGCCCCTCATGCCCTGGGATTGGTGGCACGCGAACCACAAGCAGGACGCCACCAACGTCCTGGAAAAGCTGGAGAACAGCGCGCGCTGGGCGCGGCGCAAGTTCCAGGCGGACCGACTCGTCCTGGTAGGCCACAGCGCCGGCGGACTCATCGGCCGGCTCTACCTGCACGAGGGGCCGGTGTGGGCGCGCTTCTACGCCGGCGTCGAGCGCGTCACAGCCCTCATCACCCTGGGCACGCCTCATTGCAACGCCCAGGGCACCGAGGACGGCTGGTTCCTGTCTGCCGAGGCCGACCGGCTGGTGCCCGGCGCTTTTTACGGCGACCGGGTCTGCTACCGGGCCGTGGCCGGTCGCTTCGTCCAGGGCCGCTGCCTGGGCCGCCGGGCCGAGCGCCACGCCTACCACAGGTACCACTTTTTCGCCGGCCGGGGCGACCTGTGGGGCGACGGCACCGTGCCGCTGGACTGCATAAAGCTCGACGGCGCCGAGACGGTCACGCTGGAGGGAGTCGGCCACTCGGTCAAGACCGCGCGCGACTGGTACGGCGGCTCGACGGACATTATCCGGCGTTGGTGGCCGGAGGAGCTGACGCGTGTCCGCTGACCTCGTCTCCGCGCCGACCACGGGCAACCACACCATCTTTCTCTCCGGGCCGCCGGGCGCCGGCAAGACGACGCTGGCCGTGCAGCGTCTGCGCCACCTGCTCGACCGGGGCATCCCGGCCGAACAGATCCTGATCCTCGTGCCGCAGCGCACCCTGGCCACGCCCTACTACGACGCCCTGCACAGCGCCGAGACGCCCGCCGGCGGCACCGTGGACGTGGCCACCGTCGGCGGCCTGGCCCGCCGCACCCTGGAGCTTTTCTGGCCCCTGGTCGCCGGATCGGCCGGCTTTGCCCAGCCCGACCGCGCGCCCCGCTTTCTGACGCTGGAGACGGCTCAGTACTACATGGACCGCGTCGTCGAGCCGTTCGTCGGCGCCGGCGCTTTCGACGGCATCACCATCCCCCGCCCCCGGCTGGTGAGCCAGATCATCGACAACCTGAACAAGGCCGCCGCCGTCGGCTTTCCGCCCGACCAGATCGCGGCCCGGCTCAAGGCCGCCTGGCGCGGCGACGAGGCCCGGCTGCGCATCTACGACCAGGTCCAGGCCGTGGCCCTCGCCTTCCGCCGCGCCTGCCTGGCCGACAACCTGCTCGACTGGTCGCTCCAGATCGAGGTCTTTCAGAGACACCTACTGCCCTTGCCCCAACTGCGCCGCTACCTGCTGGGCGGCTACCGCCACCTGATCGTCGACAACACCGAGGAAGACATCCCCGCCGCCCACGACCTGTTGCGCATCTGGCTGCCGCTCTGCGAATCGGCGCTGGTGGTCCACGACACCGACGGCGGCTACCGCGTCTTTCTCGGCGCCGATCCGGCGGGCGCGCTGGCCCTGGCCGACCTCTGCCGTGAGCACGTCGTCCTGGCCGAGTCGCACATTATGTCACCCGAGATGGCCGCGCTGGGCACCACCCTCGCCGCGCCTTTTGCCCCCCCTGTCCCTTCGGGGCCTCCCCCCCGCCTGGCGGGGGGGATTGAGGGGAGACGCGACGCCCTCCGCTTCGAGAGCCGCCGCTTCCACCCGCAGATGCTCGGCTGGGTGGCCGAGGAGGTCTCGCGCCTGGTGCTGGAAGAGGGGCTGCCGCCGGGCGAGATCGCCGTCCTGGCGCCCTTTCTCAGCGACGCCCTGCGCTTTTCCCTGGGCGAAAAACTGGAGCGCTTTGGCATCCCCGTCCGCACCCACCGCCCTTCCCGCCAGTTGCGCGAGGAGCCGGCCGCCCGCTGCCTGCTGACCCTGGCCAAGCTGGCCCACCCGGCCTGGCGCCGCCCGCCGCCCGCCGCCGACGTGGCCCACGCCCTGCTCCAGTCCATCACCGACCTCGACCCCATCCGCGCCCGCCTCCTGACCGACATCGTCTACCGCATCCGCGACGGCCAACCGGCGCTGACGCCCTTTCACGACATCGTGCCCGGCACCCAGGAGCGCATCAGCTATCTGCTGGGCGGGCGTTATGATGAGTTGCGCCGCTGGCTCCAGGCCTACATCGAGGCTGGTCGTGACGGCCTCAGCCGTCCTGAGGCGACGGAAGTCGCCACGACGAACCTGGACCACTTTCTCAGCCGCCTCTTTGGCGAGGTCCTCTCCCAGCCCGGCTTTGGCTTCCACCACGATTTCGACGCCGGCGCCGTGGCCGCCAACCTCATCGAATCGATCCAGAAATTCCGCCGCGCCTTCGCCCCCCTCTCCCCCCCGGGGGAGAGGGGAGACCGCGCAGCGGGCGGGGTGAGGGGGGAACTTGCTCAACCTCAACCCTCAACCCTCAACCTCGAATACCTCGACATGGTCGAGCGCGGCGTCGTCGCCGCCCAGTACGTGTCGAGCTGGCAGATCCGGCCCGAGGACGCCGTGCTCCTCGTCCCGGCCTACACCTTCCTGATGATGAACCAGCCCGTCACCGTCCAGTTCTGGCTCGACGCCGGCAGCCGGGCCTGGTTCGAGCGTATCTACCAGCCGCTGACCCACCCCTACGTCCTCCGCCGCGACTGGGAGGAGGGCCAGCCCTGGACCGACGAGGATGAGGTCCGCGTGCGGCAGGAGGCCCTGGGCCGCCTAATCCTGGGGCTGACGCGCCGCTGCCGTCAGCGCCTCTACCTGGCCCTCAGCGAGCTGAACGAGCGAGGCTACGAACAACAGGGGCCGCTGCTCCAAGCCGTGCAGCGCTTGCTGCGCCGCCAGGACCGCTCGAAATGAGATTGACAACCACCCAGGGGTGTGCTATACTCGCCACCATGAGGAGCAACCCGCGGAGGGAAAGAAGATGAGCGGACAGGTCGCAACGCATCCCAGGGAGATCGAAACATCTCCTGTTTCTGGCCCCTTCATGCCGATTCTCCAACCACAGGTCATTTACCCTGACTCGGACGGTGAACCCATGGCCGAAAACGATCCGCAGCGCCGCTGCATTACCGACACCCTCTTTGTCCTGGAGCAGCGCTATCGAGATGAGCCCCAGGTGTACGTCAGCGCCGATCTGCTGGTGTATTACGTCGAAGGGGATCCCTACAAATCGGTCGCCCCCGACGTACTCGTGACCTTTGGCATCGCCAAGCGCAACCGGCGCAACTATCTGCTCTGGGACGAGGGCAAAGCGCCCGACGTGGTATTCGAGTTTGCTTCGGCGGGGACGTGGCACGCGGACGTGACCTGGAAACGGGGGCTATACCAGGGCATCGGCGTGCGGGAATACTTTTTGTTCGATCCCCAGGCCGAACATCTCGATCCCTTGCTGCAAGGCCATCGGCTGGAAGGGCAAACCTTCGTCCCCTTGCCGTCGTTGCCGGATAGCGAGCGAGGCGTGAGGGGCCTGGCCAGCCAGGTCCTGGGTTTGGAGATGTGGGCCCAGCCCAACGGGGGCGAGGGGATGCCCTACGTGCTGCGCTTCTACGACCCGGCCGTCGCTGCCTGGCTCCCGACCCCGGCCCAGGAAGCGGAAAGCCGCCGAACCGCCGAGGCCCGCGCCGACTATGAAGCGGGCGCGCGCCGCACCGCCGAAGCGCGCATCGCCCAGTTGGAGGCCGAACTCGAACAACTGCGCAGCCGGCGCTCCCCCTAGACAGTGTCCGGCCCAAGCCTCCTCAGCCCATGACCGACTTCCAACCCCGCCCCAGCCAGCAAGAGGTCCTGGCCTACACCGGCGGCAAGCTGGGCATCTCGGCCGTGCCCGGCAGCGGCAAGACGCTGACCCTGGCCGTGCTCGCCGCCCAGCTCGTAGCCACCAGCGTGCGCGACGACCAGGAGGTCCTGGTCGTGACCCTGGTCAACTCGGCCGTCGATAACTTTAAGCGACGCATCAACCAGCTCGTCTTGCAGCGCGGCCTGCTGGCCAACTTTGGCTACCGGGTGCGGACCCTCCACGGCCTGGCCCACGACATCGTCCGCGAGCGGCCCGGCCTGGTCGGCCTCTCGGAGGATTTTGGCATCATTGACGAGCGGGAGGCCGACGCCGTGCGCGAGGACGCCGTCGAGGCCTGGCTGCACGCCCATCCCGACGCCGCCGAGCCGTACCTGGCCTATGATTTGGAGGGCGATCGCGCCGAGTGGGTCAAGCGCACCCGCTGGCCGGCCCTGGCCCGCAACGTGGCCGCGGCGTTCATCAAGCGGGCCAAGGACTCGTTGCTCGATCCCGAGGTGCTGCTGGAGCGATTGCAGCTCCGCGCCAAAGAACTCGACCTCAGCGGGGCGGGCGCCGCCCGCACTCTGCCCCTGGCCCAGATGGGCGCCGAGATTTACGCCGACTACCAGCGCAGCCTGGCCTATCGCGGCGTCGTCGATTTCGACGACCTGATCCGCCTGGCCCTGGAGGCCCTGCAACGCGACGAGGAATACCTGGCCCGCCTGCGCCAGCGCTGGCCCTACGTGCTCGAAGACGAGGCCCAGGATTCGAGCAAGCTGCAAGAGGACATCCTGCGGCTCTTGACCGGCCCTTCGACGCGCTCAGGAGCGGGCGGCAACTGGGTGCGCGTCGGCGACCCCAACCAGGCCATCTATGACACCTTTACCAACGCCAACCCCCGCTTCCTGCGCGAGTTCCTGGAAGAGCCCGACGTCACCTCGGTGCTGCTGCCCGAGTCGGGGCGCTCCCAGCCGGCCGTCATCGAGCTGGCCAACTACCTGGTCGACTGGACCGTGGCCGAGCATCCCACGCCCGCCGCGCGGGGCGCCTTTCTGCACCAACACATCGTGCCCACCGGTCCCGGCGATCCCCAGCCCAACCCGCCCGCCGACCGGGCCGCCGTGCAGCTCGTGGACCGCGACTTTACCCCCGAGCAGGAGCTGCTGGCCGTGGCCGACTCGCTGGCCCGATGGATCGAGGCGCAGAGTGCCAAAGCAGAAACAGAACGAGAAACGTGCGCCGTGCTCGCGCCCCGCAACCAGCGCGGCTTTGAGCTTATCGACCTGCTCAAGCAGCGCGACGTGCCCTACGCCGAGCTGCTGCGCTCGACCAGCACGACGCGGCAGACAGCGGGCGCCCTGGGCAACGTGCTCCGCTGCCTGGCCGACCCCACCTCGGCGCGCAAGCTGGCGACCGCCTTCCAGGTCTGGTGCCGCGACGACCGCGACGACCCCGAGGCCAAGCCGCTGCTGGCCGCCGCGACCAAGCGGATTCGCGGCTGCCCGGCCGTCGAGGCCTACCTCTGGCCCCGCGCCGAGCACGACTGGCTGGCCCCGCTCAGCACGGAAGTATCCGGCGACGAACTGGCCTTGCTGACCGGCTTCCGCGAGGCCGCCCAACGCTGGCACCGGGCAGCGACCCTGCCCATCGACCAGCTCCTCCTCACCCTGGCCAACGACCTCTTTCAAAAGCCGGCCGATCCTTCGGGTTCCTCAGGACAAAGCCTGGCCCTGGCTCACAAGCTGGCCGTGCTGCTGCGCGACGTGGCGGCCGCCCACCCCACCTACCGCCTGGCCGAGCTGGTCGAGGAGCTGGCCGTCATCGCCCGCAACGAGCGCCGCTTTCTCGGCTTTGCCAGCGAGGACGCCGGTTTCGAGCCGCCGCCGGGTATCGTCACCGTGGCGACGATGCACAAGGCCAAGGGCCTGGAGTGGGACCGCGTTTACCTGCTGTCGGTCAACAACTATGACTTTCCCTCGGGCCTGGCCCACGACACCTACATCGCCGAGCGTTGGTACGTGCGCGACAGCCTCAACTTGGAAGCGGAAGCGTTGGCCCAACTGACAACCTTGACCAATTCCCAATTTCCCAATTTACCAGATTATCTGGTAAATTGGGAAATTGGGAAATTGGGGAAAGAGGGCACTGCGACTCGAGCCGCGCGCCTCGGCTACGTCGCCGAGCGGCTGCGGCTGCTCTACGTGGGGATTACACGGGCGCGGCGCGACCTGATCGTCACCTGGAACACGGGACGGCGCCGGGCCGAAAAGCTCCAGCCGGCCGTGCCCTTTGTCGCGCTGCGGACCTATTGGGAGGGCGAGCGATGAGGCGCCGCCGCTCAAGCCAACTCAATGCCCGCCAGCGCCACGCTGGGGGCAAAGGCCAGTCCCACCAGCCCCGGCCCGGTGTGGGTGCCCAGCACGGGCGAAATTTCGCCCTGGGGCAGCCAACGGACCGCAAAGCGCCCTTCGACCCGCGCTGTCAGGTTGGCCGCCAGCTCGGGCGCCTGGGCGTGCATGACCTGGGCCACAATCTCGGCGCCGTCGCCCGCGTGCCCCGCGACATAGTCCACGAGCGCGCGCACTGCCTTCCGCAGACCCCGACCGCTGCCCACCTGCACGTAGGTACCCGTCTCTTTTTCCACGGCAATGAGCGGCTTGATGTTGAGCAGCGAGCCGACGGTGCCCTTCACCCGGCCGATGCGCCCGCCGAGCATCAGGTAATGGAGCGTGTCCAACGTGTAGACGGTCTCGGCCGCCTGGCGCACGCGGGCCACCTTGTCCAGAATCGTCGCCAGCGGATCGCCGGCCTCGGCGGCAGCCACGGCGGCGCGCACCTGCCAGCCCTGCGCGCCCGACAGTGTCAGGGTGTCCACTGCCGTGACGTTCGCCCCGGGCGACAGCTCGGCCGCGGCCCGCGCCGACTGGAGCGTGCCGCTCAGGCCGCTGGAGATGTGGATCGACAGGATGGCAGAGTCCTCGCGGGCGGCCGCCTCGTACACGGCCCGAAACTCGCCGATGGAGGGCTGGGAGGTCTTGGGCGGATGGTCCTCGCGGGCCAGCCGCTCGTAAAAGGCGGCGTGGCCCAGGTCGTCGGCCGAGTCGCCGTTTTCCCAGGTGATGTGCAGCGGGACGGCGGTCACGCTGTGTTGAGCCAGCCACGCGGCCGGCAGGTCCGCACCAATATCGGTGATGATCTTCATAGCTCGTGCTCCTTCCTGTGCCCCAGAATCGCGTCATTATACCCGCAAACCGCCCCGGTGGCCAATCGCTGGCGGGACATGGCCGCGTCAGGAGGGGAACGTGCCGCTGCCTGACACCTTCCAATTCAGCCAGGGCAAACTCCAGGATTACGTCGATTGCCCGCGCCGCTTTCAACTGCGCTACCTGCTGATGCAGCCCTGGCCAGCCCTCATCACCGACGCGCCCGGCGAATTCGAAGCCCACGGACAGCGGGGCGCCGCCTTCCACCGCCTGGCCCACCAGCACGCCCTCGGGCTCGACCCCGAGCGGCTGGCGGCGACCATCCACGACGAGACCCTGGCCCGCTGGTGGCAGACCTTCCTGGCCCACCCGCCGAGCAACCTGCCCGAGACGCTTCGCCGCGTCGAGGCGGCGTGCCGGGTCGCCGCGCCGGTCGCCGGCCACCGCCTCGTCGCCAAGTTCGACCTGCTGGCCGTCGAGCCGGGCGAACGGTTCGTCGTCGTCGATTGGAAGACGTCGCTCAAGCGGCCGCGCCGGGCGACGCTGGCCCGCCGGCTCCAAACCCGCGTCTACCGCTACCTGGCCGTCGAAGCCGGCGCCGAGTTCAACGGCGGCCGCCGCCCTGCACCCGAGCAGGTGGAGATGGTCTACTGGTTCGCCAACCACGGCGGCGCCACCGAGCGCTTTCCCTACGACGCCGACCAACACACCGCCGACGGCACCTACCTGGCCGACCTCATCGCCGAAATCGCCGCCCGCGACAAGAAACTCGCGCGTCGCTCACAGCCCCCGTCTCGGGGGCGTCGCCCCGGGGACGGGGCTCCGAGCAACGCCAAGGCAGCAACCCGCGACGAGGAAATCTGGCCGCTGACGTCCGACGTGGGCCACTGCCGCTTTTGCAACTACCGCTCCCTCTGCGACCGGGGCGTCCGGGCCGGCTTCCTGGGTGACCTGGCGGAGGACGTGGCCCCGGACGTGTTCGAGATCGACCTGGAGCAGATCGCCGAGGTTGAATTCTAGTGATTTTAACAATTTTCACGACCCTGCTGGTCGTGTCCCTGATGATCTTTTTTAACGCCCTCTATGTCGCCGGCGAGTTCTCGTCGGTCAGCGCCCGCAAGACGCGCATCATGCAGATGGCCGACGAGGGCAACCGCCTGGCCCGCACCCTGCTGCCCGTCCTCCAGGATTCCCACAAGCTGGACAATTACATCGCCGCCAGCCAGGTGGGCATCACCCTGTCGAGCATCGTATTGGGCATCTATGGCGAGCGGCAGATCGCGCCCCTCATCGAGCCGCTGATCGCCCGGCTGCCCCTGGGCGACCCGGGCGCGGCCGGACACGCCGCCGCCGCCGGCATCGCCTCGACCCTGGTGCTCGTCCTGCTGACGATCCTCCAGGTGGTGATGGGCGAGTTGGTGCCCAAGTCCGTCGGCATCCAGTACCCGGAGCGGCTGGCCCTGCTCACCGCCCTGCCCATGAAGTGGTCGGCCGATTACGTGCTCAAGCCCCTCATCGTCGTGTTGAACGGCAGCGGCGCGCTGCTGCTCCGGCTGCTGGGCCTCAACGCCGCGCGGGGCCACGCCCACGTCCACTCGCCCGAAGAGATCGCCCTCCTGGTCAAGGAGAGCCATCGCGGCGGGCTCATCGGCGCCGACGAGGGCCGCTTTCTGCAAAACGTCTTTCGCCGCAGCAAGCTGCACGCCGGCGAGATCGCCATCCCCCGGCCGCAGATGGTAGCCGCCCCGGCCGACCAAGCGGTGGGTGAGGTGCTGCGGCTGGCCGCCGAATCGGCCTACACGCGCATCCCCATTTACGAAGGCGACATCGACCACATCGTCGGCTTTGTCCACCTGCGCGACCTCTTTGCCCTCTACCGGACCGACCCGGACGCCAGCGTGCGGCGCATCGTCCGTCCCGCGCCCTTTGTGCCCGAGACCCTGACCAGCGCCGAGGTGTGGCAGCGCCTCGACGAAGCCCAGAGCTACCTGGCCATCGTCTTTGACGAGTTCGGCGGCACCGAGGGCCTGATCACGCGCGAGGACCTGCTCGAAGAGCTGTTCGGCGAGTTCCAGGACGAATTTGACCAGGAGCAGGCGCTGCTGACCCAGATCGACGAGGAACACCTCAGCGTGCGCGGCGACATGCTCATCGCCGAGCTGAACGCGCGCTTGGACGTCGACCTGCCCCAGGAAGAGACCCATACCGTCGGCGGGCTGCTCATGGACCGGCTGGGGCGCATCCCCCGCGAGGCCGACGCCCTCGAAATCGACGGCGTCGGCCTGAGCGTGGAGGCGGTCGAAAACCGCCGCGTCACCCAGGTGCGCGTCAGCCTGCCAACCGGGGAGGCCGGCTGATGGCCCTGCTCGTGCCCTTTGTCATCATTCTGATCCTGGTGCTGATCAATGGCCTGTTCGTGGCCGCCGAGTTTTCGATCATCGGCGTGCGCCCCACCCGCGTCCGGCAGCAGGCAACCGCAGGCAACCGGGCGGCAGGCTGGGTGCAGGACATCCTGGCCGACAACCGCAAAACCGACCGCTACATCGCCACCGCCCAGTTGGGCATCACGCTGGCCAGCCTGGGCCTGGGCATGTACGCCGAGCCGGCCATCGCCCACCTGCTCGAAGGCCCGCTGCACGATTGGTTCGGCCTGGAGGGCGGCATCGTCCACACGATTTCGTTCGTCGTGGCCCTGGGCCTGGTCACCTACCTCCACGTCGTCGTGGGCGAGATGGTGCCCAAGTCGCTGGCGCTGCAAAACGCCGAGGGGACCGTGCTCGCCCTGGCCGCACCGATGCGCCTCGTGGGCCAGCTCTTTTCCATCCCGGTGACGCTGCTGAACCGCATCGGCCTCTGGACGCTGCGGCTCCTGCGCATCCCGCCGCCGGGCAAAAACAGCCGGCTCTACTCCCTGGACGAGCTGGAGCTGATCGTCACCGAGAGTTTCGCCGGGGGGCTGTTGGAGGAGTACGAGCAGGAGCTGGTGACCAAACTGCTCGATTTCCCCGGCGAGCAGGTGGAGCAGGTCATGACCCCCCGCCCGCTGATGACGGCCATCCCGGCCGCCACCGGCGAGGAGGAGCTGCTGGCCCTGTTCGAGGGGACGCCCTACAGCCGGCTGCCCGTCTACCGCGAGCACATCGACGATATCGTCGGCGTGGTGCACCTCAAAGACCTGGTCCGCCAGCAGCTCTCGGGCGAGCCCTTTGACCTGTCGGCCCTGCTCCGCCCCGTGACCTACGTGCCCGAGACCCTGCCCGTCAAGGCCCTGCTGGCCCACTTTCGCAAGCAGCACCAGCAAATCGCCATCGTCATGGACGAGCACGGCGGCACGCTGGGGCTGGTCACGGCCGAGGATATTTTTGAAGAAGTGGTGGGTGAGGTGCGCGACGAATTCGACACCGAAGAAGAGGAGCCGCTGATCCTCGCCGCGCCGGGCCACCTCGTCGCCCAGGGCACCGTGCAACTGGACGACCTGGACGAGTACGTCACTCTCGACCGGGGCGAGCACGACGTGCACACCGTCGGCGGGCTGGTCTGGGCCAAGCTGGAGCGTCGGCCCCAGGTCGGCGACGAGGTCGCCGCCGGCCAGGCGACGCTGCGCGTCGAGGCAGTGGAGGGGCTGACCGTCACCAAGGTGTCGATCCGCTATCCGCCGAACCCCGGGTAGGGCAAGTTTGAAACCTGCCCCACCTGTGGTATCATAGCACCCATCAGGGCTTTGAGGAGAAGTGGATGAATCTGGCCGAGCTACAGGATCGTATCCGGCGCGGAGAAGACCTGCACACCGAGTTCAAGGCCTGGCCCATTCACACCGACGACCTGGCCAACTCGCTGATCGCCTTCGCCAACACCGACGGCGGGCAGTTGATCCTGGGCGTCGCCGACGACGGCCGCCCGGTGGGTGTGGAGGACCCGGCCGCCGCCATGCAGACCGTCGACCAGGTGGCCTACAACAACTGCCGCCCACCGCTGACGGTGGTCCAGGAGACGGTCCAGGCCGACGGCGCCACCGTCGTCGTCGTCAACGTGCCCAAGGGCGACCAGCGGCCCTACCAGACCAACAAGGACTTGTTCTACGTCCGCACCACCTCGGGCCGGCGGCGGGCCTCTCGCCAGGAGTTGCTGCGGCTGTTCCAGGCCGCCGAGAGCTTTTTCTACGACGAAACGGTGGTGCTACAAGCGGGCCTCCGCGACCTGGACAGCCGGGCGTTCGAAACATTCCTGCAAACGGCCTATCACCGCACCCTGGACGAGTTCGACGTGGGCTACGAGCGCCTGCTGCGCAACTGGCGGCTGGTCCGCGAGCGGGAGGGGCAGCCCTATCCGACCGTGGCCGGCCTGCTCTTCTTCGGGCGGGAGCCGCAGCGTTTTCTGCCCCAGAGCCACATCGTGGCGGCGCGCATCCCCGGCCGGGACCTGGCTCCCGCGCCCTCGGACGCCAAACAACTGGAAGGGCCCCTGCCCGCCATCCTGGAGGACGCGGCGCGCTTTCTGCGCCTGCACCTGCCAGTCACGCATCGCATCGAGGGCTTTGCCCCCGAGTCCCACCCGGAGCTGCCCGAAGCTGCCCTGCGCGAGACCGTGGTCAACGCCCTGGCCCACCGGGACTATACCATCGCCGCGCCGGTGCGCATCTTTGTCTTTGACAACCGCGTCGAGGTCCGCACGCCCGGCGGCCTGCCCAACACCGTGACCATCGAGGCGATGAAGCTGGGCGCGGCCCACGTGCTGCGCAACCCGGCAGTCTACACCCTCTTCAGCCGGATGGGGTTGGTCACCGGCATCGGCAGCGGCGTCTACCGGACCATCCAGTTGGTGCGCCAGGCGACGGGCCGCGAGCCGGAGATTGGGTTGGAGGGCAACGAACTCGTAATGTCTCTGCCCCGTCCGCAGCGTATGGAATAGGAGGAAGGTGTTATGGTGAAAAATCTCAAGATCATTGTGGAGAAACATCCTGACGGGTACGTGGCCTATCCACTGGGCGTCGAAGGCGTCGTCGTCGGCGAAGGGGACACCTACGAGGAAGCCATGGCCGACGTCAAGTCTGCAATCCAGTTTCACATCGAGACGTTTGGTTCAGAGGTCCTAGAAGTCGATCCGCCTGTTCTGGAAGCATTCGTAGCGGAAGCAGGAATCGCTATCGCCGGGGCCACAGCCTGATGCCCAAGTTTCCCGTCGATGTACCCAAACGCCGAGCCATCAAAGCCTTTGAGAGGCTGGGTTTCCGAGTGATTCGCGAAGGCAACCATATCGCCATGGCACGCCAGAATCCAGATAGTACCAGAACTCCACTGACCATGCCTAATCACCGCCGGATCAAAGGTTCGACGCTGCGAACGATCTGCACGCAAGCCGGCATCTCCAGAGACGAGTTCCTGAGAGCATTCCAGCAGAAGTGACACTCTCTCTGTCCTTGCCATGACCCGCTGGCTCGATCCCCAATCCGTCGACGTCCCCGCCGCCCTGCGCGACGCCGTCGGCGGAGATCCTTCGCTCCACTCAGGACAGGCCCTGGTCGCCGAGACGCTGGCCCGGCGCGGCATCGTCACGCCCGAGGCGGCCCGCGCCTTCCTCGACCCCGGCGCCTACACCCCCGCCCCGCCCACCGACCTGCCCGACCTATCCGTTGCCGTCGAGCGCCTGCGTCGCGCCATTGGCGACCGCGAGCCCATCGCCGTCTGGGGCGATTTCGACGCCGACGGCCAGACGGCCACCGCCCTGCTGCTGGAGAGCCTGCGCGCCCTGGGCGCCCGCGCCACCTTCCACGTCCCGGCCCGCGACGAGGGCCACGGCCTCCACGTCCCCGGCCTGGAGCGCCTGGTCGGCGAGGGCGCGCGCCTGATCCTCACCTGCGACACGGGCATCACCGCCCACCGGGCCGTGGCCCGCGCCCGCCAGCTCGGCGCGGACGTCATCATCACCGACCACCACGTCCCCTTCGACGCCGCTCAGGGTGAACCAGGCGACAGGCTGCCGCCCGCCGCCGCCGCCGTCAACCCCCACCGCCTGCCGCCGGGCTACCCCCTGCGCCCGCTGGTGGGCGTCGGCGTGGCCTACCAGTTGATCCGGGGACTCAACCCCGCCGTCGCCGACCGGGCGCTCGACCTGGTCGCCCTGGGCACCGTGGCCGATGTCGGCGAGCTGGTCGACGACAACCGCTACCTGGTCCAGCGCGGGCTGGAGGCCCTGCGCCAGACAGATCGCCCCGGCCTGCTGGCCGTCTACGAGGCCGCCGACCTGCGGCCCCAGGGCCTGACCGAGGAGCACATCGGCTTTGTGCTGGGGCCGCGCCTCAACGCCTTGGGCCGCCTGGACGACGCGCGCAAGGGCGTCGAGCTGCTGACCACCGACGACCGCACCCGGGCCCGCATCCTGGCCACCGAGGTCGAGGGGCTGAACGCCCAGCGCCAGTGGCTGACCAAACAGGTGACCGACGCCGCCCTGGCCCAGGTCGAGCGGGAGCCGGCCCTGCTGCGCGATTATCACGCCCTGGTGCTCAGCCATCCCACCTGGCCGGGGGGCGTGGTGGGCATCGTCGCCGGGCGGCTGGCCGAGCGCTTTGGCAAGCCCACGGTGCTAATTTCGACGCCGCCGGGCGAGGTGGCCCGCGCCTCGGGCCGTTCGGTGCCTGGCGTGGACCTCATCGCCGCCATCGCCGACTGCGCCCCTCTGTTGGAGGGCTATGGCGGGCATCCGGGCGCCGCCGGCTTTAGCATCGAGCCGGAGCGCATCCCCGAGCTGCGGGCCGCCCTGTCGCGGGCCGTCGCCGCCCGCGCCGCCGACATCCCCGAGCCGGCGCTCCAA
>CAYLZO010000131.1:2778-14430 GCA_964387775.1 uncultured Anaerolineaceae bacterium | reverse complement strand
GCCAGGGCCGGTGTGGCGTCGACGGCGCAGGCCCGGACCCGGTGGCCCTTGACCTCTACCCAGTCCTCGACCAGGTGCCCTGTGACGTGGTGGGGCATCGAACGGCCGGCGCCCGACCACTGCCGGTCGGGGGCCACCACCAGTACCTCGCCCAAGGGCAGTACCGCCTCTACGGCGGCCCACAGCCCTTCCGCCTCAAAGCCATCGTCGTTCGTGACCAGAATTAGAGGTCGTTCCATTCCCTTTCCTTCCTAATCTTTGATTGGATAATAGAGCGTAGCTCTATTATCCAATCAAAGATTCATCTGGCTGCCACCCAGCCGCTGTCGATCACCACCTGCTGGCCCTCCCCACTCAACGCATAATCCACGAACGTCTGGGCCAACGGCTGGGTGAGCGGCCCGGTGAGCAGCAGCAGCGGCCGCACCAGCGTGTAGCTGCCCTCCCGCGCCGTCTCCTCCGAGGGCAGTATTCCGTCTATGGCCAGCAGCTTGAGCCCCGGCTCGACGTTGCCAAAGCCGACGTAGCCGATGGCATCGGGCTCAGCGGCCACCAGGGCGGCCACGTCGCCTGCGGTCATGGCTGTCTGAAGTTTCGGCGCGACAGGCTCTTGCTTGTAGAGCACGATCTCGTCAAAGGCCCCCCTTGTGCCCGAGGTCTTTTCGCGGATGACGACCTCGATGGGCTGGTCGGGCCCGCCCACCTCGCTCCAGTTGGTGACCTCGCCCAGGTAAATGCCTTGTAGTTGCGACAGGGTCAGATCCTCCACGGGGTTTGAGCTGTTGACCACCACGGCGATGACGTCCACGGCGATCTGGTGCCAGGTGATGCCCTCCTCCTCTTCCGGCTTGAGCGTGCGCGAGGCCATGCCAATGTCCACCGTGCCCTCGTGAATGGCCTGGATGCCAACCACGCTGCCGCCGGCGGCAATGTCCAGGATTACGCCCGGATGCTGCTGCTGAAATGCCTCGCCCAGCCTGGCCGCTAGCGGCTGGACGGTGGTGCTGCCGGCAAAGGTAATCCGCCCACTCAGTGGGGCGGGTGTGGGGGGCTGGGGCGTTGCCGGGGCTGTGCCACAGGCAGCTACGAGCAGGACCAATGCCGCCAGAATGATGATTCTATTCATAGATCTCTCCCGTTTTTTGAGGAAATTGCAGCGATAGGTGCCGTAGGAATGGATCGCCGGCGCCCTATTGGCCCGTCGCCTGGAGCAAATTCTGGCCGCTCTCCTGCGGCCTCGCTCCATCTTGCACCTCTTGTTCTCGGATCAGATTTCCACCACATTCAGGACAGCGCCGGACGTTTCGGTAACGCAGGGCACGGTACTCGCAGTGATCACAGTGGTACCAGTAACGCAAAGGCATCGTGTAGGCTCCTCTCTCAAGCAGAATCAGAACGGACCGTGATACGGTCCATCGTGGAAGATTATGCCCGACGAGTTTTAAAGTTTGTTTAACTCGATGTTAATGATTGGTTAAGGTTTCGCCATTGGGACCAGGCCCATTAGCCGGCGGCAGCCACACACGGAAGGTGCTGCCCTTGCCTACCACACTATCCACCTCGATTCCACCGCCGTGCAGGATGACAATCTCTTTGACGATGGCCAGCCCCAGGCCCGTGCCCTGGATGCCCGACTCGCGCACCCGGGGGCTGCGATAGAAGCGCTCAAAGATGCGTGATAGCTCTTCCTCCGGGATGCCCATGCCCGTGTCCCGGACCTCCAGGCAGACGCGCTTGCGCCCGTCGTCCAGGTAGGTCCGTACCCGGACCATGCCCGCCGGGGTGTAGTTGAGGGCATTGGCCACCAGGTTGGTGACCACCTGGACCAACTGGTTGTAGTTGCCCCGCACCACGGGCAGGTCCTTGCCATTCTCGGCGATGAGGGCCAGGCCCGCGGCCCGGGCCTGGGGCTGCTGGGCGCCCACCACCTGCGAGACCACCGTGTCGAGCCTCACCTCTTGCAGCGGCTGTTGCTCGCGGCCGGCCTCGATGCGTGAGATGTCGAGCAGGTCGTTGATCAGGGCGATGAGCCGCTCGGTATTGCCGCTCATGATCTCCAGGAACCTGCGCTGGTCTTCCGATAGCGTGCCGGCCGCACCTCGCACCAACAAGTCTCCGTAGCCCTTGATGGACGTCAGGGGCGTCTTGAGCTCGTGGGAGGCGTCGAATACAAACTTGGACTTGAGCTGGTCCAGCTCTTTCAAACGCTCGTTAGCTTCGGCCAGCTCGCGTGTGCGCTCGGCCACCCGCTCTTCCAGCTCGGCCGCGTGGCGCTGCACCTGCTCGTAGAGGCGGGCATGATGCATGCCCGTGGCGATCTGGTTGGCCAGGGTGGTCAGGATCTGGACCACGTCGCCGGGGAAGGCGTGGGGCCGGGCGCTCTGCACGTCGAGCACGCCAATGACGGTATCGCCCACCAGGAGCGGGATGGCCACTTCAGACCGTGTCGTTCGCAGCTCGGGCAGTTCCAGGTAATTGGCGGCCGACGCCACGTCCTGCACCACAGATGCTTTGCGTTCAGCGGCTGCGGTGCCCACCAGCGAGCCGGCCGTGATAGGCAGTTCTAGCCCGCGCTCCTTGAGCGCCGAGGCGGCCGCGCCGGCCGCCTCCCGGAGCACCAGCGTCTCCGCGCCAGGCTCAATGATCAGCACCGCGGCAAAGTGAAAGCCCAGGCTGCGGTGGATCAGCTCCACGGCCATGCGCAGCACCACGTCGGGATCCAGGCTGGCCGAGATGGCGTGCGCCACGTCGGCCGCCGTCGACAGCTCCTGGGTGCGCGCTGTCACCTTGGCCTCCAGGTCTCTGTACAGTTCTTGCAGCTCGGCAACCATGCCGTTGAAGGCACTGGCCAGCCGCCCAATCTCGTCGCCCTGGCCAACGCCCAACCAGGATCCGCGCCGGGCCAGGTCGGCACGCCGGGTCAGATCGCCGTGGGCCACAGCCTCGGCGGTGGCCGATAGGTGTTGAACCGGCCGGGCAATGGCCCGGGTGAGAACCACCCCCAGGCCAACCAACAGCAGCGTTGTCAACAGCGCGCTGCCGACCATCACCTGGAGCCCGGTGGACGTCACGCGAGCAATATCGGCCGTGGAACGCACCAAGAGCAGGTCGAGGGGCGTCTGCCCCAGAGTCAAAGCCACGCGTTGGCTGTGCAGGCCCTGGCTGCGATCCTGGCGCGAGTCGAAGGGCAGATCCCCTCGCGTGCCGACCTGCGCCTCGCCCAGGCTCAAGCCCAGGTCCGAGGTCAGCCGGTAGCGGGCGACGAGGCGGTTCAACTCGGTTTCCAGGTCGATGCCAGCGACGACGCTACCGGCGCCGTCGGGCATCTCGGCCCGGGTCAACAGCAGCATCCGGCCCTCGACGACGCGCACCACCGGCGTGTCAGCCTCGACCAAGTCCAAGAGCGACGACTCGCGGTACAGACTGGAGATCAACAGGTTGGCGCGGGCCTGTCCCTGGCGGTCGTAGACCTGGATCAGGTCCACGTCAAAGCGGCTGCGGACCAGAACGGCCCGGTTGTTGAGGATGCTCAGGGCGTCGGCGCTGTCTGCGGCCACGGTGCGCAGTACTTCGGGGTCGTTGGCCAGCAGGTTGGCGGCGGTGGACGTCGTCTCGGACCGTGCCGCCAACGAGGCCGTGACGCGCTCGGCATCGGCGGCGATCTGCTGCTGCACGAGCTGATCCTGGGTGAGCGCCGTGCCGCCGATAAAGGCCAGGGTGCTGCCCAGGAGGGAAAGCAGCATCAGCCCAGTGATGGGAATGAGCAGTTTGTCCCGCAGAGAGCGGGACCTCAGACGGCGAAGCCAGGCGGGCGATGGGTTTCGATGCATAGGCTCGGCGATTTACACTTGCACAGCTTCCTGTTCCGACTTGGCCAGGTGGGCTGCCTGTTCACGCAGTTGACTCACCAGGGCCGACACGCCGCGCTCGGCGTCGGCGGGGCCGGCAGCCTGGAGGCGGATGACTTCGGTCACGACGCCGTCCATCTCGTTGGCCAGGCCCAGCAGTTGGGCTTCCACCCGGTCCAGGTCCGAGGCCACCAGCCGCAGCTTGGCGATGCGTTCCAACATCGCCCGGCGTGAGTCCTCGTATTGCTGCTTGACCAGCGGATCACCGGCCTTGCCGATGGCCTCGTCGATCTGCTCCAGGTCGGCCTGCAAGTTGGAGGTAGACTCGGAGACCAGCCGGTAGTTCTCCAGGGCCGTCATGCGCCGGCAGAGGCGATAGGCCTGGGTCGTCAGCGCCTCCAGTTCATCCTGCACCGGCTGGAGGGCCTTGCGGGTGCGGCCCGGCGCCGAGGCCAGACTGTTAAAGACGCTGACCTGGGCGCGCTCGATGCGGTCAAAGGTTCGCTGGAAGCGCTGGGCAATCGGCTCGCGGCTCTGCATCTCGTGGCTGAAGCGCAGCGACGGGTCGCGCGACACGGCGACGACCATGCCCAGCCAAAGCAGCAAGCCCAGGGGAAAGAGCCACCAGGCGGCCACCAGCCCGGCCAGGGCCGCCAGGCCCAACATCGCCAGGTTGAGTGGGTGAAACAGACCGGTTACGAATGGCGAACGCATAAACTGCTCCTAGAAAAACGTGGCGATGGCAGCATAGACCTCGTAAATCGTCTGCGGATCGCCGTCGTACTGTTTGCCCCCCGTGATCTCGGCGATGCGGCGCAGCACGTCGCGGTCGGCGTCGCTGCCAAAGGCGATGGTGAAAATCTTGGGTGCTGTGCCGCTCTCGCCAGAGCTGCCGATGTGGGCGAGCAGTTGATCCAGGTCGATGTCCCAGATGGTGTTTTCCCCGTCAGACAGGACGACCATGGCCCGGATGTGGTCAGGGTCGCCCTTGTCCAGCAGTTCGTCGTAGGCCATCTTGACCGCGCCGTAGAGCCGGGTGTCGCCCCCCTCGACGATGCCCGAGACGCGGCGGCGCATGTCGTTGCGTTTTTCGCCCAGCGGCGACAGGGGCGACAGCGTAACCAGGTCCCGGCTGAACAGCACGATTTCCAGGCGGTCGCGGTCGTCCAGCAGATCGACGAATTGGAGCAGGCTGCTGCGCGCTGCCGAGATTTTGTCGCCCCGCATGCTGCCCGACACGTCCATGACCACCACCAGGTCCACCGGCTTTTTGGCCTCTTTTTTCCACAGGTCCTGGATGCCGGCGATCACCTCCGCCGACGGAATCTGGAGCACGGTCTGCGGCTGGCCGGGATCGACGCCGTGCTGGGCATCCAGCGGCGAGGTCAGCGGGATGTTGACGTCGGCCGGGCGAAAGCCCAACTCGATGGCCCGCTGCTGCTGGGGCCGGTCGAGCAGGAAAGCCTGAAAATCCTCGGCGGCGGCCCGCTGCTCGGCGGTGACCCACGGCGCGTTGAGGATGGCGTAGGGATGGTTGCTCCAGAAGGTGCCCTCCTGGGGATAGATGGCGACGACGGGCAGTTGTGAACTCTGCCCGGCCAGGCGTTTGCTCTCCTGGGCGACCACCAGGTTCTCATACATCACCGCCGCGCTGAGGTAGGACGGCCCGCGCTCGAACATACGCCCTGCGAAAAAGCCGGTGCTGGAACCGTAGTGGATGATGGCGCTCTCCACCTCGGCCATAAAGTCGCGAACCTGGGGATTTTGCAGATCTTCCAGCGTCAGGCCGCGCTGTTTGCCCGCCCCGGCATAGGCCTCGGCGATGACCGAGACGATGCCGCTGTTGCTGTAGTTGGGGTGGGTGTGGCCGAACTTGAAAGTGCCCCACTCCGGGTAGCCGTAGGCGGCCCAGCCCTCCTCAGAGATGGCCATTGCGGCGATGTCGGCCCAGCCGATGGGCTCATTCGGCCAACCCAGGGCTTCAGCCATGGGCAGCCAGAGGGCAATGACCACCGGGCTGATGACCAGGTCCGGCGGCTCGCCGGGCACAAGGTCGTCGGTGTGCTCCCGGGCGCGCCACTCGGCGTTGGCCACGGGGATATAGATCGACGAGGCCGGGCTCCAAACCGTGGGCTGGAGCTGCCCCTCGACGATGCCCCGCGCCGACTCGATGGAGCCCATGGGCGTGGCCTCGACGACGATGGTTGTTCCCCCAGCCGTCTCGCGCTTCTGGGCGTTGTACGCTTCCACCAGCGGCTCCAGCCACTCTTGCTTTTCCGAGCCGTAAATGATGCTGACCGTCACCGTCTTGTCGCCCAGGCCCGGCACGCCGCAGGCAGTCAGCTGCGTGGACAGGACGACCAAACTCAGAACAAATCTCAATCCCGTTTTCATCGGTTGCCTTCCTTCTATCGTTCCACGTTCCGCGTCCAGAAATCGAGCAGTGTGTTGAGCACGTTGCCCGGCGGCGTCTCGACCTCGGGCGGCAGATCGGTCCGCAGGCCGTTGACGGCGTAGCGCTCGAAGGGGCTGCCAGCCTGGTCCAGCGGGATGTTTGCCACCGGGCGGAAGCCATGCTGCAACAGGGCCGACTCTTGCATCTCGCGGCTCGTCAGAAACTCGACAAACCTCTGCGCGGCGCGGGCCTCCTGGCCTGTGACCCACTCGGCCTGGAGCACGCAAAAGGGATGGTCACTCAGGTGGGTGGCCGGCGGGTAGTAGACCCGCAACTCGCCGTAGCGGCCAACGGCGTTCTCGGCCTGCTCGATGGCCGTGGATTCGTAGACGGCGACCAGGTCGTAGAGGCTCGGCCCGTAGGCCACGATCTCTTGCATAAAGGTGCCGGTGCTGTCGCCAAACTTGGCCACGTTGCGGCCAAACTGCGCGTACCAGTCCTGGTAGCCGGGGTCAAGCACGTCCTTGCCGGTCAGCCCGCTGGTTTTGTCGAAATAGTTGTAGGTCATCAGCAGCAGGGTCTGAAAGCCGCTGTTGGAGCGCAGCGGATCGGTCTGGCCAAACTTGATGTACCCCCACTCGGGATGGTTGTAGCTATCCCAGGTCTCGGCCGTCACCGCTTCGTGCAGGCGCAGCCACAGGTGGCTGTTGGGATCATCGCCCCACAGCACCTCGGCCCGCTCTTGCCAGGCGACCAGGACCAGCGGCGTCTCCAGCACCGGGCGGCAGGTCGCGGTGTCCCGCGAATCGACCACGGCCCGGCCAAACTTGGCCGCCGATAGATCCTCCAGCAGGGAGATCTGCAACATGCTGGCCGGGCTGATCAGGTCGGGCTGCTCGTCGCCGTCGAGCACAGCCAGGTACATCTCGCGCGAACCCATCTTTTTCAGCTCCAACTCGATGGGATGGCCTTCCAGCCGGGGATTGGTCTCCTGGAAGCGCTCGACGGCCGTGGCCAGCCACTCGGCCTTTTCGGTGGAGTAGAGCACCGCGACGACGACCGGCTCCGGCGGCGGCACGATCAGGTCGCGCAGCGGCGCGTAGGCCAGGGCGCGCACCTGGGGCACGGCCAGCGCGGCGACCAAGATGCCAATTGTCAGCAGCAAGTAGACCAGAATGATCAGTTTGTTGATCCGTGGCGCGGGCGGCATGGTTACATCGACCTCGCAGCAATCTGGCCCAGCATTTGGAGGGCGGCCGGCGTGTTGAGCAGTGTTTGCAGCGGCCCTTCCAACCAGGGGAAGCGGCCCGTCACCGCCTGGCGGGCGGTCTTGACGTCGGCCATCGTCGCCGTGGCGGAGGTGAGTTGCAGCAGCAGCGCATCGAGCGCGGCCGTGGCCGCCTGCCTGTCCTCGGCGGAGAGGGTCAATTGTTGGCCGACGAGATTCTTCAGATCGGCAAAGCCATCCACCAGGCCCGCGCCCTGACTGGCCGGGGCCACGGGAGCGCCCGCTTGTGGCTGAAACGCCTGACCAATGGCAGAAGCCATAGCCGTGCCCAAGCCCATGCCCGCGCCCAGCCCCACGCCCATCCCGGCGAAGGAGCCGCCCTCGCCCGCGCCGACGCGCGCCGCGTCACCCAAGGCCCGCGCCGCCTTGAACTGCATGTAGGTCTGCATGTTGCCGATGGCGCCCATGCTGGCCCGCTCGTCGATGGCCTTCTCCACCTCGGGCGGGATGCTGATGGCCGTGAGGTAGACACTCTTGAGCAGCAGGCCCAGCCGCTCAAAGTCGTCGGAGGATTTGGCCCGCAGCCCGGCGCCCAGCTCGTCATAGTGGGCCGGCAGGTCCAGCAGGCTGAGCGATTCGCTTTGCACCTCGCCCAACAGGTCGGTCAGGCGGCTGAGCAGGATGCTCTGCAAAAAGCCAAGGATGTCGGCCGTCGAATACAGTCCCTGCGTGCCGACGATCTGGTTGACGAACAGTTGCGGGCGGGCCACCTGGAAGGCGAACTTGCCCTGGGTACCCAATCGCACCATGCCAAACTCGGCATCACGATAGGGGATTGGCTGGGGCGCCACCCAATCCAGGTCCAGGTAGTCCTTGAGGTTGCAAAAAACCACCTCGGCGCGAAAGGGGCTCTTGCTGCCGAACGGGATCTTGAGATAGTTGACCAGCAGCGGGATATTCAGCGTGGTCAGCGTGTGCCGGCCCGGCCCCAGCATGTCCAGCGCCCGGCCATCCCGGAAAAAGATGGCCACCTGGTTCTCGCGGACGATGCACTGTGAGCCCAGCACGATCTCGCCCGAACCTCCTTCCGGGACACGGTGAACGATCTCCTGGCCCGTGGGGTCCAGATACTCGATGACTTCTAGAATCCCTCGCAATCTGCCGATCACGTTGACCTCCCCGTTTCCATCACTATTTCAAGCGACATCCGTCGCCTCATGATCATTTCCCCCCTCCCGGTCCGGGAGAGGGGAAAGGGGGAGAACCGTAGCCAGACGGGGAAAAAGGGGATTTCAAACAGAGCGTTTACCCCAAGCTCTCGATGCCGGTGTCATCCGAATCCAATTCGGCCAGTTCGCCGGTCACGGCGTAGACGACGCGCTCGCAGAGGTTGATCACCCGGTCGGCCGTACGCTCCAGGTTGTGAGCGGCCCACATGAGTTGGTTGGCCTGTTCGATGAGGTGCGGGTCTTCCAGGATGTAGCTGATCAATTCGCGGTAGACCTGGTTGTAGAGGGCGTCCACCTCTTCGTCGCCCTTGGGAATAGCCCGGGCGGCCTGCACATCTCGCTCGATAAAGGCCACCAGCGCCGCGTGGAGCATCTCCCGCGCTTTGCGGGCCATAGCTGGCAGGTCGATGAGCGGCTTGATGAGCGGTTGCTCGCCGATCATCAGATTGATGCGGGCGATGCCCTTGGCATAGTCGCCCATGCGCTCCAGCTCGGTGACGATTTCCAGGATGGCGGCCAGCAGGCGCATGTCGCCGGCCATCGGCTGCTGGGTGGCGATAAGCGTAATGGTGTCGTCTTCAATCGCGTAGCGCCGCTCGTTGATGGTCCGGTCGCCGGCGATGAGCCGCCGTGAGCCAATAAAATCTCGATTCTTGAGGGTCTCGACCGATCGGACCAGGGCCTCTTCGACCATGCTGCCGAGGGCCAGGACCTCGTCCTGAAGGCGATCCAATTCTTGGTCAAAGGTTTGACGGGTCATGCATGTCTCCTACAGCGGTTACGAGTGTTTCTTCAATAGGCTGGAGCGGGACCTTGGTCACCGGGGCATCGGCGCCCAGGGATCCCTCGACGATGAATACCACCCACTCACAAATGCCCGCCACCCGCTCGGCAGCGCGCCGCAGGTTGTAGGCCGAGCGGGACAGGAAAATCGCCTGGTTGGCGATGCGTGGTTTGCTTTTCATCACCACCAGTAGATCGCGACGGACCAGTTGGTACAGGCTTTCCACCTCGTCGGTCCTAGAGGCGACGGTGAGGGCGGCGCCCACATCTCGCCGGGCAAAGGCCGACAGGGCATCGTCGAGCAGTGACTGGACTTTGGCCGCCAGGCTATGCAGGCTGGCCAGTGGCTTGCGCAACTGAGGGTCGGCGGTCAGGTAGTTGGCCCGAGCCACGCGCTGGGCGTGGTCGGCCATGCGCTCCAGTTCGGCGGCAATCTCGACCATGGCCACCAGCGGGCGCAGCTCGCCGTCCAGTGGGCGGCGGCTGGCGATGAGGCTCAGGCAGCCCATCTCGATGGCCAGCCGTTTCTTGTGCACCTGGCGTTCCTCGTCGCCCAGCCGCTCCAGAGCTTCCAGATCGCTGCCGCGGACCAGATCCGCCGACTCGATCAACAGGTTTTCCACCAGGTTGCCCAGGGCCAGTACTTCTTCCTGAAGTTCGTCCGTTTTCTCTTTCGGGATCTTGGCCATTCTCTATACCTCACCCCTGCACTGGGCATCCGGCACGAACGTTCCCACACCAACATGGCGGCTCACAGCCCCTCCGCCGGGATGCCAAGTTCTTGCAGCCAGGCCTCAATGCGCATGGCTACCTCGTCGCGCGCCTGGCGGAACCGCTCCAATGTTTCTTCTTCGGACCCCTCGAATGCCACCGGATCCGGAATCGGCCAGTGGATCCGCTGGCTCACCCCCAGGAAGGTCGTGGGGCAGTGCGCTTCGGCGTGGGCGCAGACCGTGATCAGGTAGCCAAAGTGCTGCTTGCCCAGGTACTCGGTGACGTCCTTGGCCCGCTGGCCGGAGAGATCGTAGCCGATCTCTTCCATGACCCGCACGGTGAAGGGGTGGATGCCTTTTGGTTCCAGGCCGGCGCTGTGCGCCTCGAATCGATCTCCGGCATAGCGTCTCAGGAAGGCTTCGGCCATCTGGCTGCGGGCCGAATTGCCGGTGCATAGAAACAAGACTTTGGTCTTTTGCATGAACCTTCTCCTCTATGATATTGGATATTGGATATTGGAGCGTGCTCCAATATCCAATATCTACTATCCGAACCGACCCGTAATATAATCCTCGGTCAACTTTTCCCGGGGATTGGTAAAGATCTCTTTCGTCGGGCCGTGCTCTACCAGGTAGCCGGCGCGGTCCTCGGCCATGTTAAAGAACGTGGTATAGTCCGAGGCGCGGGCGGCCTGCTGCATGTTGTGGGTAACGATGACGATGGTGTATTGTTCCTTCAGCGTCTGGATCAACTCCTCGATCTTGAGCGTGGCCACCGGGTCAAGGGCTGAGGCCGGCTCGTCCATCAGGATCACCTCCGGCTCGACGGCCAATGCCCGGGCGATGCACAGCCGCTGCTGCTGCCCGCCCGACAGAGCCAGGCCCGACTTGTCCAGGTCGTCCTTGGCCTCGTCCCACAGCGCCGCCTGGCGCAGGCTGCGCTCCACGACCTCGGCCAGCCGGGCCCGGTCGCGTTGACCGTGGGAGCGAGGGCCATAGGCCACGTTGTCAAAGATCGTCTTGGGGAAGGGGTTGGGCCGCTGAAAGACCATGCCCACCCGCTTGCGCAGATCCACCACGTCGACGGCGTACAGGTCGGCGCCATCCATCAGGATCTGGCCTTCGGCGCGAGCGGTGGGGATCAGGTCGTTCATGCGGTTAAAGGCCCGCAGGAACGTGCTCTTGCCGCAGCCCGAGGGCCCGATGATGGACGTGATCTGGTGGATCGGGATATCGACGTTGATGCTCCGCAGCGCCTGAAAGTCGCCGTAGAAAAAGTCAAAGTCGCGCACCTGGAGCTTGGTATGGTTGCCACTCATATTCTGTGTTCTCCCCATCATTTCCATAATCTGTGGTTGGGACGTGTGCGGGCGCGGTCGCCGCCCGCACACGCCCCAACCACCAGATCGTTGAAATGATCATGTCTTGCCCATCATCTCAAGAGTCCCGGGCGGGG
>CAYLZO010000131.1:0-2768 GCA_964387775.1 uncultured Anaerolineaceae bacterium | reverse complement strand
GGGGTGTAGGGCAAATTGGCAATTTGCCCTACACCCCGCCGGCTCATGTCTTGCCCATCATCTGCTTCGAGTAGTAGCGGGTGGTGACGTTGATGACCAGGTTCAGGACGACGATGGTCAAGATCAGGATGGCCGCCGTGCCCATGGCCTTTTCAAAGGCGCGGGTCTCGGTGGCCAGCATATAGACGTGCAGGGCCATGGGCCGGCCGGCCGACTTGATGCCCGTGGGCAGACGGTAGCTGCCGCCGATGGTCACCCAAAAGATGGCCGTCTCGGCCACGATGCGGCCCACGCTCAGGATCAGGCCGGTGACGATGCCGGGCAGCGCCGCGGGCAGAATCACCTGGGTGATGGTCTGCCACTTGGTGGCCCCCAGGGCCAGGCTGCCCTCGCGGTAGCTGCTGGGCACGGCCAGCAGCGCCTCCTCCGAGGTGCGGACGATCACCGGCAGGACCATGCAGGCCCCGGCCAGGCTGGCCGACAAGATCGAAAAGCCGCCGGTGAAGGTGTTCATGGTCACCACAAAGAGGGCAAAGCCGAACAGGCCATAGATGATCGACGGCACGCCGGCCAGGATCTCGACGCCGGTGCGGGCCACCTGGATGACGCGGGCCAACAGCTTGCTCTTCCGGGAAGCATCCGCCGCATACTCGGTCAAGTAGATCGCCGCTCCCACGCCGATGGGCGTGGCGAGAAACATGGTAAAGACGACCAGGTAGAGGGTGGTGACGATGGTCGTCGACATGCCCCCCTCGCCCGACACGCCGCCCTTGGGCCGCGTGGTCAGGAACTCGAGGTTGATGACCTGAAAGCCCTCGACCAGGACATAGCCCACGATCCACAGCAGGGCCGCCACCGCCAGCAGGCCGGCCAGCCAGAAAACGCCAAAGGCCACGGCCTGGCTGAGCTTGCGCCGGGCCAGGTTGCCGGCACGGGGTCGCACGTGAATCCCTTCCATCATTGTCTCCGAAAGAGGGGTGGATATTTCTTTGCCACTCATGAGGACAACCTTTCTCTCATCAGGGTTCGGGCCAGGCTGTTGACGGCCAGGATCATGAAAAAGAGCAGCACGCCGCTGAAAAACAGGGCGCTGCGATGGGCGCCGGCGGCATAGTTGATCTCGACGGCGATGTTGCCCGTCAGGGTGCGGGCCGTGCTCAGAAACAGGGTCAATGGGTTGTCATTGATGGGGCCGGGCATGGCGATAGAGTTGCCGATGACCATGATCAGGGCCATCGTCTCGCCCAGGGCGCGGCCGATGCCCAGGATGATGGCCGCCACGATGCCCGAGCGGGCGGCGGGCAGCATCACCTGGCGGATGGTCTGCCAGTGGGTCGCGCCCAGGGCCAGCGAGCCCTCTTTATAGCTCTTGGGCACGGCGCGGATGGCGTCGCGCGCGATGTTGGTCACGGTCGGCAGGATCATGATGGCCAGGATGATGGAGGCATTGAGCAGGCCAAAGCCGGTGTTGCCCGGGACCGGGATCTTGCGGATGAGGGGCGCCAGGACGACCATGCCGAACAGGCCATAGATCACCGAGGGGATGCCGGCCAGCAGCTCGATGGCGGGCTGGAACAGCTCCTGCACCCAGCCAGGGGCTACCTCGGTCAGGAGGATGGCCGCGCCCAGCGACAGGGGCAGGCCCAGGATCATGGCCCCAAAGGTGCTCAGGATCGTGCCCGCGATCATGGGCAGCATGCCAAACTGGGCGCCCTCGACGCCAATGATCGAGCCGGGGCGCCACACCGTCTGGAAGATCATCCGCAGGATGCCCACCTCGCCGATGGCCTGCCACGCTTCCTTGCCGGTAAAGAGGATGATCAAGAGGACAATCACGATGGCGCTCAGGGCCGCGGCGATGAGCACGTACCACACCGACCGGTCAATGACCTCTCTCTCAGCCGTGGTCTCGTGAAAGTAGGACTCGGCCCGTCTCAAGCCATAGATGAGGGCCAGCGGGACGGCGCCGGCAGCCAGCACGCGCAGCAGGGCCAGGCCCGAGATTTTTAGAATGTCCACCACAGGCACCACCTGGGCGCCTCCAAAAATCTCGGCAAAGGCGTCAAATACCACCAACATCGCAAAGTAGAGGCCGGCCAGGCCCAGGACGCCGACCATGGCCGTCCGGGCCCAGTTCTTGAGCTTCCACAGGCCCCAGCCGACCAGCAGGCCGAGACCGGCCACGACGACGGCGGCCACCACCACCGTGGCGGGCACGCCGGTAGCAGCCTCAGCCTCCTCCGGCTGCTGGAATAACGTGAGCGCCACCGCAGCGGCCAGGCTGCCCAGAATCCATAGTATGGCAATTGCAGTCACGATGGCGGGACGATGGTCCCCCTCGCTCGTGACCTCAGATGTAGCACTCGCTTGTTGTTCCGTCATGCCTATCTATCCTCTTGAACGTGGATATCCCCAACCTGCCCACGGCGGCTATCCCCAACCTGCTTGCGGCGGACCACAGTCCGCCGTTTCCTGCACGTCGCGCTCTCGACCCTGAGCGCGGACTGTGGTCCGCGCAGAGCGTCAAACAATTGAAGAGGGGGCGCACCCGCAGGCGAGCGGGACTTGACGTAGGTGCGCCCCCTCGGGAACAAAGCCAGCCTACTTGATACTGATGTAATCCTCGGCGACGATCTCTTGCCCTTCGTCGCTGAGGATAAAGTCGAGGAAGGCCTGGGCCAGCTCGTTGGGCGCGCCCTGGGTCAGCATGTTGAGCGGGCGGGCGATGGGATAGCTGTCGTTCTTGACATTGTCCACCGTGGGCTCGA